>DFGB01000027.1 GCA_002371135.1 Verrucomicrobia bacterium UBA3761
CGAAAGGCCTCTCTACGATAGAGTGCGCCAAGCAGTTTGGATTATCGCAACCCGCTTGGAATTTCTACGAGCTGGGATCTCGTGAGCCCAAGTTAGACTTGCTTACTAAGATATGCCAATTCTTTGACGTGCCATCTGACGTTTTGTTGGGTCTGTCTGACAAAGCGTTAGTGTCAGCCGAGCGGCCAGCGCCATTGGCTATTGACATAGAGAAGTTGCGCAAGACAGCGGAGAAGCTTGTCAAAGAATCCTCTACGCTTGCGGGAACAATCAAAGAATTGAAGACGATGTTGTAAAGAGGTATGAGAAAATGAAACCTGAAAAGAACGAAATCCTGTTGCGCGAACCTCTATCTGGTGAAATGCCGTTAGTGTCGCGCTTTCGCTTGGTATACCGTGACCCTCTTGCGACGATAACAGCAGTAAACGATTTTGACTCGTTTGTAAGGATTTGTCGATCAAATGGTATCCGGCGGGTAGATCGGATGAAAAAACTCTATAATCTTTACCTTGCAATCAGCAAAACTAGACTAAACCTGTCGATGGAGCACTTACGGAATTTTAAAGCGACAGTTCCTGATTACAAGGATGTTTCTGTCTCCTTTTTTTTAGATGATATTGCACGACTTGCCGCTTTCGGAATTGTCATCATAGATACGCCAAGCCTAAAAGCAATAAAGGCACAAGAAGAATATGATCGCATCCACGAAATATGCAGAGAACGAGGTATAGAGTTGATAGACTTCAGCGACTTATTAAAAGATGAAACACAGAGCACCACATGCACAAAGAAAGGCAAGGGAAATTAAAATGAATAAGCCGTGTCTTTTGGATTGGACCGTTCTTGATCTATGCGAGGCGTCGTATGAAAGTCCGTATGGCGAATATTGTGACGTTATCCGGGTTTCAGATTTTGAGGATACCAGGCGGTTTGTTGTAGTGTGCTTCAACGCAAACAAATGTGATCAGGCTAGACATTACGGCTTCCTGCTGGAGGATTATGCGCCGATGAAGATCGCTCCGCTGCCATATGCTACAACGGTGCAAGCTATTTTTGATGTATGCAAAGGCCGGGAGTTGCCGATAGTCGCAGAAGTCTCAGAATGCGGAGAGCGATGTTTGATTATTGCTACATGCTGCGAACCGTGGCTCAGTTGGTTTTATCTTATGTTTGGGGATGTCGACCAAAAGACACAAGCAAGCGGAATAAAAGCACTCAAGCCGATCATTGTGGCGAGGCTAATAGCGCTTCATAAAAACAGGTAAATAATTAGATTTGCAAACTCACTTGCAAGCCCTCTGCAAGGGACGTTTTTCATTCCCGCACGGTCGATTGACCGTGCGTTTTTTTGTGCATGAAAGTGACGCCTGACAAGGGTGCAAAAGTGCATTTCAGCCGCCATTTACGCGGTTTTTTGCGTTATTCAAGATGATTCAAATTCCTCATGCGTGAGGAATTTGAATCATCTTGAATACCCCTTTTTAGGGCTAGCAACGGCGTGGAGGGCTAGCAGGGCTAATAAATCAATTTGATTGATTTAGCCCATTTAGCCCATTTAGCCCATTTTGCGCTAGCACCCCCGTCTAGGGCTAGCAGGGCTAATAAATCAATTTGATTGATTTAGCCCTTTTAGCCCTTTTTGCGCTAGCACCCCCTTGCACCCCCGTGCGGCGTTTGAAATTGCGTTGACAAAATGCGATAATATGGGCGCATTAAGGCTCAAAAGTGTGTCTCCTCCTACCACAGGCCTCCGGCGCTGGGACGCCGGCGCGTGGCCCCGGCGCGACGGGGCGTTTTTTAGGGAAGAGGGAAGAGGGAAGAGGGAAGTAGAAAGTAGGAAGTAGAAAGTAGGAAGTAGGAAGTAGGAAGTAGAAAGTAGGAAGTAGGAAGTAGGAAGTAGGAAGTAGAAAGTAGGAAGTAGGAAGAGGTTGTTTAATGTTGCCATTGTGAAAATGTTGCCAGTTCCAATGTTGCCAATTTCCAATTGGGAACAGGGAAGAGGGAAGAGGGAAAAGCCTAGGAAACTCTGCGACTCTGCGGCTCTGCGATAAAAATAGGGAATAGGGAAGAGGGAAGAGAATTTTCGATTTTCGATTTTTCGATTTACGATTGGAAAGAAAAACATGCCGGAATTGATACCACCTGCCAGGAATGCGGGCAAATGCCCCAGAGAAGACAACTGCTTCGCCGTCTTGCTCGCCAAGGACGAGGCCGCCGGCGCCGTCACCGCCGAACGTATCTGGCGCGAAAAATACGAGGCCATGGCCCCGCTCTCGAACGAGCTCTACCTCGCCGCGCGCTTTTTCGTCTCGCTCGAAGCGACGGCGCCTCTCGCCTCGCGCAAGGCCGCCCTCGAACGTCTCCAGGCCGCCGTGCGCGCCGTAGCCGATTTCGCCAAGAAAAACAAAACAAACAACCAATAACAATAAGGAGATACAATGTTCAAGAGACTTGCAAAGATGTTCTGCCCGGGCGCGGCCACATTGGCCGGCTACGCCGCCGAGGGTATCGCAAAATCGGTCAACGAGTCCAAGGCCGAGACGCAGGCTAAAATTGCGCGCATCGGGGCGAGGGCCCGCATCGCGACCGAGCTCGCGAACCGGCTCGCCGAGATGATCGAAGACGGCACGATCGACCAGGTCGAGCAGAAGACGCTACAGAGCATGATGACGCCGTACTTCGACACGGCCCTCGGATACGCGTTCACGTGGTGACGATATGACACTCAAAGAAAAACTCGAAGAGAGGAAACGGCAATGCAAATTAAAATCGCAACAATTGCGGCAGCGCTTGCGCTCGCGATTTGCGGAGGCGGATGCGCGCTCGAGCGCGCCGATCCCGCCGCCCGCTCCAACCGCGCAACCTACACAATCACAGTCTCGCGTTGCGACAACTCGACCGTCACAGCCTACGTGACGGACGGCATTATGGCGACGGCGGACGGCGAGGGCGCGATAACGCAGCCCTCGACCCAGACGACGCGCCAAGACCCGGAATTCGCCGGCGCCGATCCCGTCACGGCCGGCATCAATGCAGCGGACCATCTCGGCGGCAAGGCGATTGACGCGTACGCCGGCAAATCGTCCGATGCCAAGAGCGGCGGCGAGTGCAGCGGCGGAGAGTGCAGCGGCGGAGAGTGCGCCGACGGCAGCTGCAGCGACTGCCCCGGCGGCGAGTGCAGCGACTAGGAGCGAGGCATGGAAGTGGACGGCGTAAATCTCGCGATCGGCGGGGGTGCGGTTTCGGCGATCGCCGGCGTCGTCGGCGCGCTGATAAAAGCGAGGCTCGGGAAGACGAAGCTCGAGCCGACGCCGCTGCCGGTGACGACCGAGAAGGCGCCGAAGTACGTGACCGTCCAGGAGTTCAACCGGCATGTCGCCGACAATGAACGCGATCACGAGAACCTTTTCGCCCGTCTGAACCGGAATGACATGGTGACGAGCGAGATAAACGGGAAACTGACCGGCATTCAGGCCGATTTGACGCTAATCAAGGACAAACTCTTCAAGACAAGGTGACACCATGGACGCAAACGACAGATATGTGATAAAGACGGCGCTCGGGACGCTGCGCGCAGCAGGCGGCACGGGCGTGACGAAAGCCGCCCTCATCCAGCAAATCGACCTCGCCGCCGGGACGCCGACGACCGACGAGCAGCGCGAGGCGGCGTTCAAAATGCTCGAAGAGCGCGGCTGGATGACATACCACCTCGAACCTATCTGGCACGAGCGCCGCTACACGCTCACGGAGCGCGGGTTTACGGCGCTGGAGGGGATGTAATGGAAACGAAGACCAGATGCGACGCGTGGGGCGCGGACCTGCCCGAGAAGGTGCAATGGGACTGCTACGACCTTGCAAAGGCATTGCAATGGCCGAACGGCGTTGTTGCACAGCTTGAGGCGATCGGGATAGAGCGGCTTCCGACGCGGGCGAGCTGGTATCGCTTTTTGGCGCGCATGCGCCGCGCCGACGCCGCCCGGCGCATCGAGAAGATAGCGCAGTCCGTCGCCGAGGCCGAAGGCGTCGCCGACCGCAGCGGTATCAAGGACCATATTTTCGTCGAGACCCTGAAAGCGCTCGCGATAGACAAGGCGATGACCGGCGAGATGGACGACGCGACGCGGCTTGCCGCGGCGGCGGCGAGCATCCGCGGCGCTGCGCAACGAGACCGCGAACTCGCGCTCAAGGACGCCGCCCAGCGCACGAAGGACGAAGCGCTGCGCCTCGCTCGCGAGAAATTCGAGTTTGACGCGGCGAAACAGGCGATGGCGAAGGCCGCCGAGATAAAGAGCATCTCCGCAGACGACACCTTGGCGGCGGACGAGAAGATCGCGAAAGTGCGCGCGGCGCTGTTTGGAGTGGGCACATGATTAGCCGCAAAGAACGCATAGAACGCATAGAAACCCTTTGCGAGCTTTGCGTACTTTGCGGCTGAAAAAGAAAGGCTTGAAGTGGAACCGGTAATAAAATTCAGAGAGTACCAACGGCCAGTCTTCGAAGACAACGAGACGGGCGTTTTGGTGCTGCACTGGAGCCGCCAGATCGGCAAGAGCTTCACGCTCGCCGCCTGGGCGGTCGACCGGCTTCTCACCCGTCCCGGGCGGCTCGTGACCGTTCTTTCGAACTCAAAGGACAACGGCGCGGAATTCGCGCTCAAGTGCCGCGAGGTGCTGAATCTCCTCGGCGTCGCCAAGGAGGCCGTCGGCTTCGCCGCGACCGACGACACGGTGGAGTATTCCGACATGCGCTTCGAGGTGACGGTCAAGGTCAAGGGCAAGACGGGCCGCATCAAGGTCCTCGCCGCCAACCCGCGCACGGCGCGCGGCTTCTCCGGCGACCTCATCCTGGACGAGTTCGCCTTCCACGAAGACTCGAACGCGATCTGGGAGGCGGCGGAGCCGATACTGTCGTCCAACCCCGATTTCCTCTGCCGCGTGGCGTCCACCGGCAACGGCACGTCCAACATGTTCTACCGCATGGCGACGGAGGGCTTTTTCAAGGTCTCGCGCGTTCGCCGCTCCGACGCCTGGAAGATGGGCGTCAAGATCTACGACGCGAAGACGCGAAAGCCGATCACGCCCGACGAGGCGCGTGCCCAGGCGCTCGACAAGGCCGCCTACGACCAGAACTACGAATGCGCGTTCGCCTCCGAGTCCGGGTCGCTGCTCACGCACGAGATGATCAATGCCGCAAGCCTCGGCCGCGGCGATGCCGACATCTTCGAAGACGCGCTGCCGGACGGCTATCTCGACAAGTTCCCCCTGAGCGTTTCCCTCTTTCTCGGCATGGACGTCGCGGCGACGCATGACTACACCGTCATCGCGCTGATCCGCATCGACGGGCCGCTCATCTACGTCGTCGCCTGGGTGCGCATTCGCGGCGCGCGGCTCCCTGCGCAGAAGGCGGTGCTCCGTCCGCTGCTCGCCGACCGGCGCGTGAAGCGCGCGGCGATCGACTCCACCGGCATCGGCCTCGGCCTCGTCCAGGACATGGAGGACGAGTTCCCGGGCAAGGTCGAGGGCGTGAACTTCGCGACGACGGAGCCGATCTCGCAGCGTCTCATGGCCGAGGGGCGCAAGTCGCCGACGGCGCGCGTCACCGAGATCATGGCGACCGACCTCGCGGCGGCGCACGAGGACAAGCGCATCAGCTATCCGTGCGACGCGCCGATGCGCGACGACTTGCGCAAGCCGCACAAGGTCCGCAGCGCGTCCGGACGCGTCTCGATCGCCGCGGAGTCGACGCAGACCGGCCATGCCGACCACTTCTGGGCGCTCGCGCTCGGCTTGCGTGCGGCGGAGGGCGACGGGACATGGACCTTCGCGCCGGAGGTCGTCGAGACGGAGACGCGCGGCATCGAATTCGGCGGCGGCTCCGCCGGGCGGCTCGGCATGCGCGACGATTTCACCTCAAGGAGGCTCGACTGATGGCATTCGCTTTGCAAAACCTTTTCAACGCGGCTTCACGCGGGCTGCAGCGTCTCAAGTTCAACGCCTGGACGCTTGGGCATCGCGGCGCGGAGATCTTCGAGAAGTCCGCCGAGGCGCTGCAGCTGGAGCGCATGAACCCGCTCAGGGGCATCGACGAATGGCGGCTCGGCCAAATCTTCGACGACGCCCGCGACGGCATCTACGCCGACCTCGCCTGGCTGTACAACGAGATCGAGGGCATCGAACCCGCGCTCGTCGCGTGCTGCGACATGCGCGAAAGCGCGGCCGGCGAATGCGGCTGGCTCGTCAGGACCGCCAACGCGAACCGCTCGCGCGGCTTCGATGCGAACCTCGCCGACGAGCAGCGCGTCGCGCTCCTGGAGGAATTCGGCGCGGTCGAAGACGACCTCGCCGACGTCGCCGAACACCTCGTCTCGGCGTTCTTCCGGGGCGCGGCGCACGCGCTCCCGCTGTGGAACGCCGACGGCACGCTCGCCGGCTTCAAGCGGCTCGACCTCTGGAACATGGCTTTCGACCGGCAGGCCGGCATCTGGTACTGGAACGCCGACGCCTCGCGCGACGAGCAGACGTTCCAGGCGATTCCGCCAGGAGAAATCGTGTCGCTCGCCGTCTCGGGCTCGCGCCACGTCGACCACGCGGCGCTGCCGATCTTCATCCGCGCCGCCCTGGGCGCGAAGCGCTACGGCGTCTGGCTCGACCGCTTCGGCATACCGCCGGTCGCCGTCATCATGCCGCCGAACGCCGAGAAAGGTGAGCAGGCGAACTACATGGATCTCGCGCGCAAGTTCTCGCGCGGCGGCAACGGCATCCTGCCGAACGGCTCCGCCGTCACGTACGGCACGGAGGCGCGCGCCGTGTGCCCGTTCCTCGACTTCATCCGCTTCCAGCAGCAGCAGATCTACACCGTCGGCATCGGACGCGTGCAGAGCGGCGACAGCCAGGGCGCGAACCTGGGCGGGAACGCCTCGGGCGTCGTCGAAGACGGCTTCAGGCGCATCGTCCGCCGCGACGCCAGGCGCATCGCCCGCGCCATCAACGACTGCGTGACGCGCAAGGTGATCGCGCGGCGCTTCCCGGGCCGCCCCGTGCTCGCGCAGTTCGCATGGGACACCAAGGCGAAGCGCACGAGCCGCGAGGTGCTGGAGGACGCCGGGCTCGCCAGGACGGCCGGCCTCGCCATCGACTTGGACCAGGTGCAGGAGCTGACCGGCTACAAGCTCGAAAAGGCCCCCGAACCCCCCTCTCCGGCCCCCGGATTCGGCCTGAACAGCCGCCAAGACGCCAAGACCCCCTTGAAAATCGACGCAGACCCCTTGCAAATCGCTCCGGGCGATTCGGACGGGCAAGGAGAGGGGAAAGTCGAGGAAGCGCTTGCAGGGGCTCTAGAGCGCGTATTCCTGAAAAGCCTGGCCGAAGCCGCCGCCGGGGAGTTGGAGGGGGAAGGTCTCACGCATATCCCCCGAGCGCAGCGAGCCGCGCAAGCGGTCGCTAGAGGGGTGAGGCGCCCAGAGACGGAGAACGCCGGGGAAATCACCCAGGAGCAGGCCGAGAAACTCTACGAGGAGATGATGGCGAAATGAGCGAGCACTGCCCACAGGATGGCGGCTTCATCGGCGACGCCGGCTGCACCCACCCCAACCACCAGCACAGCGAGCTGGTGAAGGGAATCATGTCAGGCAAGGCCTCGTCGGTTTCCGAAGCGGAGGCGACCGCCGCGCTCAAGGAAGGATTCTATGTCGATGCGGCGAACGGACAGAGGATCGGCTTTGGGAAAACGCTACTAGAACACCTTGACGATGGAAAGCACAACCCGAAAGACGTCAAGGCGAGGAAAGAGGCACTTGCCCTCGCCGTGCAGACGGTCAAGTATCCGGACAAGGTCGAATGGCATCACTAGGGGCTTCAGGGCAGGGCTGCCTACGTCAAGGCGTTTGACAAGCGTGGAATACTGGCGGTATCCGACCGCGAGGGGAAGAACATCGAATTTGTGTTCAACGTCATCCCGAAGCGTGAGTTGAAGAAAAGGTTTGCTGGGACCGCCGCGAACGGCAACCCCAGCACCGCCGCGAATTATACCACAACTTCTTTCAGAAAGTCAAGGGGGTAAAAAATGGCAAATAACGAAATGAAAGAGATAGCATACGGCGAGGCGGTCGCGCTCAACTGGACCCAAGCCGGGGACGGCGGCAGTTCCGTCAGGGTGCAGCTCTCGCCGATCGGCGAGTTCGAGCTGCGCGACGGCGGCAGGCGCAGCGGCACCGTGCAGCACTGCTCGAAGGCCGCGTTCGCCGCGCTCGTCGAAAACTGGCGCGCGGCGGGCTCGCCCGACGTGCTCGTCGACGTCGACCACGCCTCCGCGCACGGCGGCAGCACCGAGGCCGCCGCGTGGTGCAATGCGCTCGAGGCCACCGACGAGGGGCTTTTCGGCGTCTTCAATCTCACCCCGCGCGGACGCGAGCTCGTCGAGAACCGCGCCTACCGCTTCGTGAGCCCGGGATGGACGCTCTCGGACGACGGCACGCCGCTCGCCCTCTGCTCGGTGGCGCTCACCAACAGACCCAATCTCCCCGTGAAGCCGGTCGTCAACTCCGGCGACGCGGGCGGCCGGGATCCCGACGATCCCAACAACACGAAAGGAAATCCAGAAATGGAAACATCAGAAATCGCGGCCGCCCTCGGACTACCGGAAACGGCCTCGAAGGAAGAAATCCTCGCCGCCGCCAAGGCGATGAAGGACCGCGAGGCGCAGGCAGCCGAAGAGGCCGCCAACGCCAAGGCGGAGCAGTTCGCCGAAGACGCGGTGAAGGCCGGCAAGATCGCCGCCAACGCCAAGGAGGCCGTCAAGGCCGCGTGGCGCAAGAGCCCGGAGGTCGCGCAGGAGATGCTCAACTCCCTCGCGACGCCCGCCGCTCCTGCGGCGAAGCTGCCGGACTTCAACGCCGGCAAGAAACCCCAGGCGCTCAACGCCGTCGCGCCCGGCAAGGACGCGACGCCCGCCGAGGTGTACAACCACTACATGGCCATGCCCGAGGGCGCCGAGAAGGACGCCTACCTCGCGGCGAACGCCCAGGCCATCTCAAACGGCTACGAGGCCGTCAACAAGAAGTAATCCACCACAAAGGAAAGGCAACAGAAAATGGCATCAACATTCGCAGGCCACGAACTCTACTCCAAGAAGGCCCTGAAGGTCCTTCCGGCGCAGCTCGCGTTCCTCGGCGCGTTCTCCACCGACATCTCCGGCGAGGTCCTCGACGATGAGTCCAAGTCCGTCGACGTGCCGCTCGTCGAGATGGACGCGGCGGGCGCGTTCAACCGCTCGTCCAACAACTTCGCGCGCCCGGCCGGCACGCCCAAGTCCGCGAAGGTGACGTTCGGCGATCCGATCATCACGGGCTTCGCCGTCACGGCCGACCAGGCGAGCAAGATCAAGCGTCAGTTCTGGGAGGGCAAGGCCGAGCTCAACATGACGTCCGTCGCCGCCTCGGCCAGCGAGTCCGTCACCAATCTCGTCACCGGCACGAACTTCGCGAAGTCCGTCACCGGCGTGGGCGCGGCGACCGCGTTCACGAAGACCGGCGTCGCGAAGATCTGCGCGGCGGTCGAGAGCGCGACGAACAAGCTGCGCGTCAAGTTCTCGACGCTCGTCCTGAGCGGGGAGTACTTCTACTACCTGCTCGCGGGCCTTGACGCGGCGGTGTACGGCGGCACCGAGGCGATACGCGGCGGAGTGATTCCGGGGCTCTTCGGCTTCCGCAAGGTGATGACGCTCCCGGGTCTCACGATCCCCGGCTTCGTCTGCGAGCCGTCGTGCATCGCGTTCGCGTCGCGCGGCTTCCGCCCGGCGGACGACAAGCCCTACAACACCGTGCGCGAGATCAAAGAGCCGGAAAGCGGCCTCACGCTCACGCTCGTCGAGTATCCCGACGGCCCGTCCGGCGACCTCTCCGAGAGCGTCACCACGCGCATCGGCGCGGCGGTGGGCGATTCCGGCGCGCTCGTCCGCCTCGTCTCCGGCAGCACCGATTCGTAAGCGAAGGGAACCGCGCCATGGCCAACTGGAGAGAAGTCGACGAAAACGATCTTGCAGCGAGCCTTTCGCAGAGCGAGATCGACGCATTCCGCCAGGACGGTGCCCTCGACGGCTCCGATCCCGTGGCGCGGCTCCTCGAGTCGACGGTCGCGCTCGTGCGCAACTACTGCAGCATGAACGGGTCCGTCAGGATGGGCCCGCCGGGGACGATCCCCTGCGGGCTCGTCATCCCCGCCATGGACTACGCCATGGCGAAGGTTCTGAACCGCCTTGCAGTGCCGCTCTCGGAGGACCGGCGCAGCGCGCTCCGCAAGGCGGAGGAGACGTTCGACAACATTGCCAAGGGCGTCATCACGCCGGAGAGCTATTCCGAAAGCGGCGAGATAGACGAGGACAAGCGCCCGGCGACGTCACCAATGGCTGACGACGGCCCGCGCCAGACCCTCGGCGGAGGACTTTGGTAAAACTGGAGGGACTGTAAATGAAAACGGTAATCACAGCACCATCGCAGACTGCAGACGGCAGACTGGACCCGGTGACGGCTCACCAGTGGTCCTCGAAGACGCTCTATTTCGCCATCTCCGACGACGAGATCGAGCATCTCAATATCCGTATATACCGCACGCCCGATCCCCAGACCGGCGCCGGGCGCGATCCGTATGTCGCCGCCGCCACCCTCCAGGCCGATGGCATCTGGAGATGCTACCTCACGCCGCTTGTTTTCAGCGATGTTTCAGCCGCTCTTAAATACGATTTAATCGGCATTGATAGCGAGGGTAACTCGCGCTATCTCGGCAGCGGCTCGCTCAGGGTGCTCGCGAGCGACCTCACCGCCGACGGGGCTCTCCCGGACGTAATCCCGCACGATACCTACATCTACAACCCAGTCACAGGCCTATATCACAAGCTCGTCGCCGAGGTCGATGCCGCCGGTATCATCACCACCGCCGTCGAGCAGCAAGGAGTATCCCGCTAATGCGCCGCATTATCTTCATCGCCCTAGCCTCCCTCGCCCCTCTCGCCCATGCCGAGACGGTCAAAACCGCCTCGCAGCCCTGGACGACAAACGAGATCGCGCGCGCCGTCGCACCGCTCGCGACGACCAACGACCTCGCCGACGCCACCAACGCAGTCGCACAGGCTGCGCGTGCGTATACCGACGAGGCCGCCACAAACAAGCAAGACCGCCTCCTGACCGTCCGGGAATCATGGCCCGGCGACGACAAGCCCGAGGGCGACGCCATCCTCCGGCTTGGCCGCACCGGCGGTTATGCCGACCGTATTGAGGTCGAAGGCTCGCTCGAAGTCAACGGCGAAAGCGTAATGCGCGAAGGCGCCGAAATCTCCCTCCTCCAAAACGACGCCGGGTATCTCACCGCCCCCGCCACAAACGCTGCTGTGCGCGCTGCGAATAATTATACCGACGAGGCCGCGACGCTGACGCCGATATACTCCGACACGCCGACATTCAGCGAGTGGACATGCAAGGTCGATGGGCAGGTTGTCATCCCGGAGTCGATCACGTACGACGAGGCCGGGGTGTGGACGTTTGACTTTGGTCCGGAGGACCGCCCTGTCCAGATTCTCGGCGACGAATACTCGACGGAATTGACGACATCGATTTTTGGTTCGACACTCACCGCCATCCGCACCCGCACGGATGACATTCTTGGCTACCAGCTCGGCTCGCAGACCGACAAGCCGCTACAACCGAAGGGAGACTATGCTAGCGTTGGTGACATCGCTGCCGCCTCATCCTCTGCGACAAACTACACGGACGCGGCCCGCATCGCCACCGTCGAATACATCGTCTCGCCCGAAACCGTCAGAGGCACCGTCTATACCGGCGTATCGCAGGACACGGAGCTGCGCGACGGCAAATTGATTCTCTATCGCCTCCAGGCGCAGCCTACAGCCGCATGGACGCTCAACCTCACGCTTGCCGACGGCTCCACCACCGGCCCGCTATACACGTGGTTCACCCCGACCGCGCGCCTCACAACGCAATACATCGCCAACGCCATCATCCCCCTCGTCTACCGCGACGGCGCCTGGTACGTCGCTGCCGACTACAACACGGACGCAAACAACTACGACCGCAACATCGTGACGTATTGCACGGCGGCCGAGGCCATCCCCGCCAACGTCCTCGCCGTCGGCACCGATGATGGATACTACAAGCTCGCCGCTGGCCGCACTTTCGATTTAGACCGCCCCATTCTCTATTGCAATGGCGCCCAGACCGCCGGGAAGACCAACGGAAACAACTGGTATTCCAATTACAACGGCGTCAACCTCGCCACCACCCTCGCGGGCTGGGCGGGCGACGCGACGACGCGCGGCATGCCGGTGTATCTGCTAGGCTCCGTCGACTACTCCGCCCGTACGTTCACCATCGACGCCCAGACGCCATTCTCGCTCGCGCCGCGCATGCCATGCTATTGCCTCGGCTGGTACAACGCCAACGCAAATTCCAGCTTCTGCTTCCTGCCATCGCCGCTCATCGATGATTGCGTCCGCGCCGAGACCGACCCCGTATGGGTTGCCGAGAAATCGCAGTACGCCACCACCAACGACCTCTCGGTCTCGCAGCGCGTCGTGCTCGCTTTGACGCAGGGCACCAACGTGCTCGCCGTAATCACCAACTACAACTCGCAGGTCAATCTGCCGGAGCTCTCCCTCAAATACCTCGACGGCGACAACGGCTACATCGAGGTATGGCGCGAGGGGCGCCGCATCGACGCCGCCACAAACGCCCTCCACCAGATAGAGGCCGCAGCGCTCGCTACGGGCCTTGCGACCAAGGCGGATGCTGCATGGAGCCGCACGACATCGGGCTTGGGTCAAGAGGCGCCGTTGAATACGACGTGGATATCCACGGCAACGACCGTCATCGCGGGCGGATATGAGTATGCCAAGACCGTGACGTCCAACGGCGCGGTGTGGCTCCTCGCGTCAAACGGCATGGACCTCGGGTTCGCGCAGGGCTCGACCAATGCGTTCCTTTCGATCTCCGCAGTCGACGGCACGCCGATTTTTTCGGTCGAAAAAACCGATAGCGTCCTCGTCGGCGTCAACCCGTCCGGGATTTCGACCGTCGGCTCGGCGTGCGTGGTATCGTTGCCGGTTGTGGCGCCGTCGCACCCGTTCGCCCGCGTCGCGACGAACCTCGTGAACGCCGTATGGCACAAGGAGACCGGCGACGGAATGCCGGCAGGCTCTCCGGCGACCGTCTCGTGGAGCGGCTCTTCCGGCGCGTATGTCGCCACCGTCGATTTTGGCACGTCGCCGCAAGGATTCTGCTATTTCGAGTATCTGCAGGAGGGCATGACTAAAATCGTCAACGCCGGCGCGATGGACCTTTCCGGCGGCATTTATTACGACGGGCATCTTTACTCCCCGACCGTTTCTGGCACGCAATTGATCTTCGAAAGGGTCCGCAATGATTAAGAAAATAAAAGGTTTGCCGGGGCTTGCTGTATTCGCACTTGCGATGCTGATTTTCGCGGGCGCGAAAGGCAAGATATATTTTTACGTCGACGTGATGCTCCGCAATATCGGCTGCGCCGTCGAGGGCGACACCGTCACAATCGACATCGGCAAATCATCGCAGGCAGAGTCGATCGACCTCTCGACCTCGCCGATCCTGATTTACCGCCGGCCCTATGGCAGCGAGGATGCTGCGAGCGCGGTGCTCCTGGACGATGCGCACTATCTGCAGGACTTCCCCCGCGCCTACACCGTCGACAATGCGACTAATTACTCGTACTTGATCTACTGCGACTACACGCCCCCGCCGTCCGTGCATACGAATGGCGTATGGCAAGCCCGGATGATCGAGGTATCCACAAACGACGTTTCAACCACCCTTGCAATGCCCCTTTCAACGTTCAAAACGGAGGACTGAAAATGCGTAAAATGTTTGTCGTACTCATCCTTGCCACCTGTTGCTGCCGTGCTGCAAGTGCGGCGGCCGCTCTCTGGGATAAAGACACGGCGCCGCAAATCGAAGAGCTGCAAGCGCTTGTCGCCGACCTTGCGCTCAAGTACGACGCGCTCACCAACGCCGTGCGCTACATCGAGGGCAAATGCGAGACGGACCGTGGCTGGCGCAAGGCGTATCATGGGCCGGTCGAGGGATCTGCGGTGCTCACTAACGAGTTTGGCATAGTCTACAAGGTTGAGATACACCGCGACGGGTTTGTATATGCCGACTACTCCTCGACGGTCAAGTCGGTGCAAGACCCGGAGGCAAAGGCCAAATCAGAGGCCGCGCAAAAGGCGCTCATCGAGGCAAAGCGGGAAGAGTTGCTCCAGGCGATGGAGCGCGCCAAGCTCCCGGCCCGCGTCGCCGAGATCATGGCCGCACGGCGGGCCGCCCTGAAGCCAGTCGAGAAAACCGTCATCATCGACGCGACAACGGAAAAGAAATGAAGTTCACATTGCGATTGATGACGCCCCCAAGCGACGTGATCCCCTCCGCGAAAACATGTGCGGAGGCGGCGGGCCGCGGCGTCTCGAACGCAATCAAACGCCATTTGGCCGATCGCGACGCGAACGGCGCTCCACGCGACGACGGCATGCCGCGCACCGGCTACTGGGGCGACGCCGCAAATAGCGTGACCGTCTCGATGGACGGCGATACCGCTATCGTTTCCGTCGACAAGGAGGGCGCGGCGCTCCATTACTACGGCGGCGTCGTCTATCCCACCGGCGGCCGCAAGGCGCTCGCGATCCCCAAGCTCCCCTCGACGGCCGGCCGCCGTCCCGCCGAAATCGACCCCATGCGCACGCGCTTTGCGCTCGTATGGCCAAAGGGGCATACCGCCGGTACGCTGCGCGACCGCAAGACCGACGCCGTCGCCTATTTGCTCGTCGCCAAAGCCCCCATCAAAGCCGACAAGACCGTCCTTCCTACCGAAGACGAGATGCGCCAAGCCGGCATCGCCGCCATGGAGAGCATACTATGACCGCAAGCGAGAAGATATTGCAGAAAGCCCTCGTCGGCAGCGGATCCAACATGGACTCCGCAGCCTGGGCAAACCACGTCCAGGCAAATCTGAAGGACCGGGCGTTTTTCTCCGCGTGCGTCGCCGAACAAAACCTCCTCGATGCCGCAAAGCGCCTCAGCGCGGAATATGCGGCCGGCGGCACCGACCTCTCCAAGCTGCGCATGGAATGGCGCGACTACCTCACGCATTCCGGCTACAAACCGCCGAAGGGCATGGCGGAGACGATAAAAGATCTTTATTCGCAATCCCGCATCGACACCATCATCAAGACGAACGTCGCCCAGGCGCGAGGCTTCATCCAATATGCGGAAGGCACGACGCCGGGCGCGTTTGCCGCGTTCCCGGCGCAGGAGTTTGCCAGGATCCGCCATTCGCTCCACCCGCGCAAAGACTGGCCGCAGCGCTGGCACAAGGCTGGAGGCAAAATCTACGCCGGCCGCATGATAGCCCTCAAGAACGACGCCGTATGGGGTAATCTCGGCAAGCTCGGTCCGTTCGGCAATCCCTTCCCGCCCTTCGATTGGGGCAGCGGAATGGGCGTACTCGATGTCGACCGCAAAACCGCCATCGAACTGGGCCTGATCACGGAAGACGCTCTGCGAGCAAGAGTGGACAAGCTCCGCAAGCGCGAAGAGGCTGGAGACCTCCCAAGCATGAACGGCCACCTCGCTGCCAAAATCCCGTACAAACAAAGTACATACCAGGATCTGAAGTCGCGACTGGGGGATTTTGTGAAGATCGACAAAGAGCGCGGCGAGATCGTCTGGAGACAAGACTGGACAAAGGATTTCATCGAGCACAAGGGAAAAAAGGGTTTCTATTTCGACGCCGGAGCTCCCACGCAGGCGCTCCGGAAGGTGCTGGAACGCGACATCGACCCGGCTCACGCCAAGATGCTGGCAAAGGGCAACCTCCGCATCAACGACTCCTGGCTGAACGACGAAGAAGACAAGCACGATGTACAGCCCGGCCACGGCCGCAAGCATTTCGGCCGAAACGAAACAAAGCTCGATACAAACATCCCGATGACGAACGCCGACTTCGAACTGCTGCCGTCGCTCTGGCGAACGCCCAATCGCGCGATGTGCAGCGATGAGGTGAATACAACGGTATTCCTCGAGCTGGACTTGTTCGATGGAAACGTGCTGCACGCCCGCATAGACCTATCCCATCTCCCCCGGCTCAAGTCTTTTTTCAAACGGAAAACATCCTACATCCTCGCAGAAAAAGCAAAAGGGCTGACAGCGGGTGGCCCCCCGACCGCGTAGCCGCGCGTAACTTCGCATTCCAGCGAATATCTGGGACACACCTTGACAACCCGCCGCAAGTATACCACAAACCCCTTTGGAAAGTCAACCGCAAAAATGAAAATAAAAGATCTTCAACAGAACGTTGCAAACGCCTTGAACGGCTTTGAAGAGCTCGTTAAAGGCGGGTGCAAGGCCTTTGCAGAGGATACGCGCACTGTCTACAGCGAGTCGGAGCCGTGGACCCAGCAAGGCGACATCGCCCTCGTCGTCGTCACTCCGGATATGCAGCGTAATGGCAACTGTGCCGACGGCATCCCGGCCGAGACCGAACTCCAGATACAGTGCAGCGAAAAGCCCGCCGTCTCGCGCGTGAAATCCGGCACCATCACGGCACTCGATGCTGCCGAGCTCGTTATGCACGCGCTCGATGGCGGCCAGTTCTGCTGGCTCTCGACACGCCAATCGTTCGACCTCAAGACCGCCACGCTTACAGCAACCGTCACCTTCGAGACCTCGATAATCCTATCTCGATAATCCTATAAAAAGAAAGGAAAAACACCATGGCAGAACAACCAGCAGAGCAATATGGCATTTCTACGACCCTCTCGGGCTACGTCATCGAATCGGAGAACATCAAACACATCCCGCAGCGCGAGCAGGTGCGAAACCAGAAAAACGCAGTCACGGCGGAAATCGAGTACGACATCCGCCACGAGCTTCGCCTCACGGTGCGCGGCGCGAATGAGCCTGCAGCGACTACGATCGATTACGACGGCCAGACGTGGATCGTCGACGACGTGGAGAAGGCTGGGTCCTACAACGGGCTCAGGCGCTACAACGTGACGGCTCACCGCACCACCCTCTGCAACTCCGTGACGACGCTGGAGTCCGTGACGACTCCTGCGTCCGTGACGACGCAGGAGTCCGTGACGACGCAGGAGTCCGTGACGACGCAGGGGTAAGAGAGGGGAGAGGAAACCATGGGCAAGGCAAATCCGAAAAAGGCAATGGCGGCGCTCATACCGCTCGCTATCAGGATCGACGATGATACCGTCGTCCGTCCGATGACGCTAGGCATGTGGGCGGCGCTGGAGCGTATCGAGTCGCCGCTGGTCGCCAGCGACCGGCCGGAGAAAGTCGACGCGCTCTCCCTCATCCCCTCGCTTTATTTGCTCACGCACGGCCCCGAGGCCGTGTTCGAAGGCAATATTCTCGCCACCGCAATGGCGTGGGCGGATACCGTGCCAGTGCACATGATGCGGCTCATTCAGGACGCCGCATTCCGGCAGATACGCGCGGCGAGCGACGTTATACCGGAGGACGACGACGACGAAAAAAAAAAGAGGATGGATGGATCGCAAGCCTCGCGTATTGGACGGCTCGCAAGTTTGGCTGGACGCTTGACGAGATACTTTGGCGCGTTCCGCTTTCGGCGCTCGTCCTGATGCGCCGTCAGGCATGCCGCAACAATACCGGCGACATGACGATAATGCCGCTCGAGAGCATAGAGGAGATTGACAATGGCAACGAGCAAGTTAACCGTTGAGATCGATGCGGAGACCTCAAAGGCGCAGCAGAAATTGCGCGAGGCCGTGGGGAGCGCCGCCGTCGACATCGGCGGCGGCCCGGGCGGCGGCGGCCTGGGTGCCAGTACCGACAAGGCGGCGCGTTCGCTCGACAAGCTCGACAAGTCGGCGCAATCGTTCGATTCGCGGCTCGTTTCCGTCACCCGCGCTATGGCGGGCATGGCGGTCGGCATGGCCACCAGCTACGCAAGCCGCTATTTCGAGGAGGGCTCGACCGCCAGAAAAGCGATGGAGTATGGCGGCGCTGCTATTTCGGGCGCGACGGCGGGCGCGACGGCGGGCGCGACGCTGGGGCCGTGGGGCGCAGTCGCCGGCGGCGTCGCAGGCCTCGCAACGGGCGTCGGCAAGACGTACCTCGAGAAGGACGCGGCGAAGACGGAGCGCCTGGCCGAGTTTGAAAAATCGGAAAAAATCTTCGAGAGTCTGGCAGCGTGGAACGAGAAGGTGCGCTCGCTGTCGGAGAGCCTGGACGTTGGCGAGATAAAGACGATCCTGGACAACCTCAAGGCTTCCGAAGGCAAGGTCGTCGGATGGACCCGGGACGCGATCGAGGGCGAACGCTACACCGAGGCCGGCGACCACCAGCGCGCCCTTGCCGATATCAGGCGGCGCCAGGAGCAGATGCAGGCGCTGTTGCGCGAGGCGGAAAAGCCGAAAGAGGGCGGCCCGGCGTTCCGCGCTTCGACGTCGGCGGTGGATGCGCTTTCGCGCATCGGCGGCAATTTCGGCGGCGGCGTCGACTTGTCAAGAGACCAGTTGCAAACATCGAAGGACCAGCTCAACGTCCTCAAGTCGATTGAGCAGAAAACCGGAAGGGGGAACGTGGCATGGCAATAACTACACAGCGGCAGATGGATGAGGGCAAGGATCTGACGCCCTCCGGCGACCGCACAAAGATTTTTGTGTACAAGGGCGATTATGCCGCCCTGGAAGCGACGCATGACGCGCTCAAGAACGGCGACGAGCACGAGGGCATGATCGTGCTTTCAAGCAATTTGCGGCGCAACCCGGGCGGCCTCGGGACGCTGTCGATCACGTGCGCCCCGAACGATACGATTATCAACATCGAGACGCAGGAGAGAGAGCAGACGCCCCTCAAGGTCGTCTGGCAGTTGCGGAGCGTGAGGAATGATGTTTCAGTGCTCGGTTATTGCAATTCGGTGACGACCAGCGGAGCGAGCCGCGAGGATGTTGAGGCGTGGATGAAGGAGCCGGACGGGGAGCTTGCGAAGGCCAATTCATACCGCAAGGCGGACGGGACGGTGGTCGAGATTTCGCACTCCGACACCCTCAAGATTATAAATAAGTTGCGCGAGGGCAAGGAGGCCGTCATGCGGTTTTACCCGCTGGTCATCAAGACGAGCATCTATTCAACGGACCCCGGAATGCTGTTTGAAGGATTAGGCAAAATCGGCATTCCCGAGCGTCACCCTGCCGGCTTTTCCTGGCTCAAGTGCCAGGATGATTTGACGGAGGATACGGGCGGCCAATGGCAGCACGTCGAGGCGTGGATGGGAACGCCTGAAAACCCCGGCTGGGATCCTGATTTCTACGGCCCCAACGCGTGGCCGATGCCGCTGATATGATGATACAATCTCCCAAAATCGGCACGCCCCTTAAAGCCTCGTGGGCGCAAGCCGTCACCGAGCGCGTCAACGCGCTCGCGCCCGTCGGTGCAAGCCGCCTGCTGGTGCGCGAGGGCGCGAGGGGCTTCGGCTTCGACGCGCTGCCGCCCAATTTGCGCGACCGGCGCGGGGGCGTCGCCGCTGCCGATGCCGGGTGCTGGCGCCTCGTCACTGCGACGCAGGGCGGCTCGACCGTGCATGTTTTCGACAACCAGTATTACAAGGCGGGCGAGGTCGTTCTGGAGGCGTCCCTCGCCACGACCGCCGAATCACTCGTAGGCTCCCAGTTGTATTTCATCGCCCTGCAAATCAGCGCCGACGGTCAGGCCACGCCCGCCATTGTGGGCTATGCCACGTTCGCCGCCATGTCGACGGCCTCAAGGACCCGCGCAATGGTAATTAAACCCCTTTACAGACTGGATGCAAACTGCAACATTGTCTGCGATTTTCGCAACATTCCGGAAGCTCAAATAGCGGAGATATTATCATGACGTCGCTTTGCTTGTTTTTCGCTTTAGCCCTGACCCGGCCGGCACTATTCTTTACGGACCTTCTAAACATTATGCCGGATTCCGCCGTCGCCGTGCCGGGCGTGGGGAGGATTTCGCGCCCCCACTTCGCGGAGCCCTACGGCGTGGCGTCGGCCTGCTTCGAGCGCCGCTTGCAGGACGCGAGCGCGGTGCCGGCCCTTTCCGCGCTGCCTGATGTCAACTTGAGCCCCTACTGGCCCGACGCCGCCTATGCCGCCCCCTCGAATCGCGTCATCAAGTCGACCCGTTTCGTTGTGCCAGGCGGCGCTGGCGGTGCGGGCCGGGGGGCGGTGCCCGGCCTTGCAGAGCACATTCTCGCCTATCGTCAAGACTTCGGCGCGTCCCTCATTCAAGACAGCGACCCGCCGGCGTTCGGCTGGTGCTCCGACCCGTTCGCTGCCGCCTCTTCCAACGACTGGCTCGCCGCCTGGCGCACTTTCGCGAGCGTCTCCAACGACATCCCCGTCTCGACCTGGACCCTCTACAGCGGCCCGCGCTCGTCGCCCCCGTGCGATATGCTGGGGTATTTTGCCGACCTCGCGGGCGTGTTCGATACGCAAGCCCCGGCCGCCCTCGCCGTCGAATATTCCGCTCTCTTTGATGCCGTCTACGACCGCGGGCCCTCCGAGACCGTTTCAGGCCTCATGGCCGCCGCCATTCCCTCGTGCGTTCCGGCTGCCGTCACCAATCGGACGTTGCGACTCGATCGCAATTTCCTCACCGCCCTAGAGGCCGCAGCGTCCCTGGAGGATACCCGGTACGATGTTGCAAGCGACATTGTATGCACCCATCAACGCACGTCCGCCACTGCCATGCGTGATGCCGTCGGCGCGCGTGTGGCAACCCTGACCCTGACGCCCGACTTCGATACAGAGACCCTGATAGGCCGCATCTCCGGCGGCCTGCCGGAGATGCTCGACGGCTCCTTTGGCTCCGTTCGCACCAACACCCTGGCGGGCGGCAATTTCCGCTATTCCGCTCGTATCCCCCGCAACTCGTCGGCGTCCTGGGATATTGGCTGCACCGACGCCCCTATAACCCTCCCGGCGTCCGATCTCCTGGATGCCGTCACCCTCAATATGCAACTGCCAGTCGGCTCGTCTGTCACCCTGGCTGGCACCGTCACGTTCGATTCCGGCGGCTTCTATTGGGTAGGCTCCTTGCCTGGCGTCGGCATTGCAGAGGCGTACGCAGCATTCCCCACTTCTGTCTCGTGCACCGTCGACGTCAACGTTTCGACCTCAAGGACCGGCGTTTTCATCATCCCTGACGCCCCAGGCGTCAATTATTCGTTCCTCGATAATTTCTACTGGGACGCGGGCCGCGTCGCTTCTGTTGACGCGTATTTCCAAGAGGGCTTGCGCTGGAGCGACCGATATGAGGATGCTGCCGATCCCTTGTCCGGCGCATGGTATAATTTGAGTTATCAAGAGCTCTCCCCCTGGCGCTACCCCGCATATCGATCGCAGCAGTTGCGCCACCGCAAGGCAGTCTCTCTAGTCGATTGTAGTTTTTCGGCGTTTTCTAATGCTTGGCATTCGGCCCTCCTGGACCTCCGGGCCGCCGCCAGGCAAAAGTTCATCGATATGGGAGCGACTATGCCCGAGGACCCCGTTTCGACCTGTATGCCCCCCGCGACAGACCTAGACCCCGCCATTGCCGCGGCAAGCGCCGCGATCACTAATGCGTTCGACGTCACCGCCGCGCTCTACGATCTCACGATCTCGCGCCCGTCGTCTAGCGTCTACACCCTCGTGGCCTCATACGGCGGCTCGACAAAAGCGACCGTCGACATATCCTCTGGATCCGGCTCCGTCCCGGCTGGCGTTTTGATTTTCTCTGATTCCGGCACCGTTTCGCTGCCTGATTCCACGACCACAAACTTCGCAGCCCGGGTCGAGGCCGACGCCGGCGCCGTCATCCGCCTCCGAACCCGGTACTACAACCTCTCCAACATCCCTTAAAACCCCTGTTGCAACCCCTTTGCAACCCTAATGCAAGGGCCGGTCTCGCAGGCTTCACCCTGCCGACCGGCCCTTGCTGATTTTTCCTCATTCTCAAAATCTTGATTTTTCTTCTCACTCCCGCCGGCGCGATACACCACTTCTTTTCTTCACTGCGGTTCATCGCCGCAAAGGCCGTCAATGTAGATGCGCTGCCCATATCCGTGTCTTCATTTCAATTTGCGATACGACGCACATAGATTCGTCCGCCGCCGAGACGAACGAAACGGAGAATTCCTTTCCGCCCGGCGGCACATCCACGACGATATGCGCCCCTTCGCAGCAGGCTTCCGGCACATCCTTGAGCCACGGACGCTGCGCGTCGCGTGCGCGTCGCTCTTTCGCAAGAATTCCCGGGCACAGCATCCGTTCGCCGTCGTAAAGCGAACGGTCGGCGAGGCGCGTCATCGTCGCGTCGTCGGCATGGAACCAGTCCCAGACGCACCCGACATAGACCTGCGACTTGAGTGCCGCGACGAGATTCTCGCACATGGCGCTGTTGCCGTGGTGGTCAAGCTTCGCCACCGTCGCCTGTCCGACGGTCTCGGCCATCGCCTCCTCGATCTCCCAAACGCTCCCGTCGCGCTGGCGCTGGCGATCCTCGAAGTCGCCAGCCGTGTAGAAGCCGAACGGACCATACGTGAACTTCAGACCGATCGACATCGCGTTCTCGTTCACCGAACGCGTCTTCGTCCAGGCAATGAAGTCGGCGTAGAGGTCGCGCACCGTGCCGTCCGGCATGAGAACTCGCCCGTTGGCGCAGAGCGGGCGGAAGGCGAAGCCAGGCGCGTCGCCGTGAAGCGGGCGCAGCTGGTCGCTGCCCTTTTCGAGCCGGAACCGCTCGACGACGGTGCCGCGCCGTTCGAGTTCCCGATAGACGCCCTGCATGTGCGCGAGCATCCATGTGTCATCCTCCGGGCGGCGCGGCAGGGGATCGTCGAACGTCGGCCATGCCCGGTCGATCGCCTTGCCGAACGAAAGCCATTCCATCGCCTGTCCGAATCCGCTCAGGTAATATTCCCCGTTGCACGACAGGCCGGCATGGTACGCCCGACATCCACCGTGGTCGCTGTGGTAGTGGGTGAGAAGCATGTAGTCCACCTTCTCGCGGTGCGGATTGACGCGCAACACGTACCGCGCAATCCACTCGCCAGCGTGTCGTTCGAGGCCGGGCAGGATCGGCACGGCGTACTTGCCGCGCTTGTGCGCCGGATGGTCGCCGCAGTCGATGAGCAGCGACGTGCCGTCGGGGTAGAGCAGGAAAACGGTCTCGGACACGCCCGTGTAGATGAAATGCATCTGGAAATGACCGCTCTGCCACGGCGCGAGCGCGCGCCCGGCGGCAGGATGCCGCGCACCTGCGGCGAACGTCTGCGCGAACATCGCCGCCCAAAACGGAAGTACGCTCGACGCCGCGACGCCTGCAATGAAATCTCGTCTATTCACAATGAATCACTCCTCAGCGCAGAACAATCCTCGTGCCGGTCTTCGGTAGATAGACAAGTTTCGTGCCATTGCGTACAATCGCCTTGCCGTCTGTGAGGGGTCAAGAGGGTCAGACCCTTGGAAACTCTGCGTCTCTCAAGTCTCTGCGATAAAAACCTATTGCATGGTAGTGACCACAATTCCCACGACCGTATCACTTCAGGTCTATCCCCACCGGATTCCCGCAAGCGGTTTTCCGGCAAGACCGAAACAGTCGCGGGGCGTTACGGCGAGGCGGATTGGTCTGTCGCGAGGAAGTTCATTCGCCGAGAACAGGCATTCGCCCGGAATGTCTGCGTATTCTTCCGGATAGGCGAATCCGGCGGCGACGAGCCGGCGCACCGCAGGCGACGCCATCCCTTCGGCATACGCCTCGACAGTGTAGTCGAAAACGCGGCTTCCATTGACGGTTCTCGCCCGCGGGAAGGTCACGTAAAGGCAGGGCTCGCCCCTGTGCGCCTCGCTTTCAAGCGCATGACCCTCCGGGCAGAACTCCGCCGAGATTTCAGCATCCGCCGCGAACTGCGGTGCCGCACCTTCGGCTTTCCGCCGCGCCGCGCGCACCGCGAAGTCGAACGGCCCGCCCACCCGCGCCGGAACAGGGACCGTCCACGCCGGACCGATCGGGCGCATGAACGCGACGGACTGCCGCCGCACGACAAGACGGTCGTCGTAGACATCGACGATCTCGCATCCGCCCCCCTTCGCATCGCCGCCCCACGACTGCGGATCGGCCATCGAGCGCATGAGTTTCGTCCGGCTGCTTGGATGCCAGTGGGCCGTCACGTTGTCGTAGTTGAAACCGCCGGCGCTCTCGTGGATGCATCCGGCTCCGATCGATGTGAACGCACCCTGCCATACAGTGCGCTCGTCCGACAGCGCGCAGTGCGAATGGCCCGAGATTGCAACGGCGTTCGGGAAACGCGAAAGCACCGCGACCGACCCGCCGTCGTCGTCGCCCAGCGAATACGTGCCGTGGCACGTTCCCTTCGGATGCGCATGCTGGCAGTAGAAGAACGGCTTCCCGCCGCGAAATTCCGTCTCGTGCTCGCGGAAGTATTCTCCGACCGGAGAATTGAGACTCGACCACTGCGCGCCGACGAACGTGTAGCCCTTCACCTCGCGCCGCCAGACGAGGGACCAGTCCTGGCCGAAGAGCCTGCGCCACGTCTTCTGCGGATTGTCCTTCCAGTTGAAGCGCTGCGCGTCCATCTGCGCCTCGCTGAAGCTCTTCCACCTGCCGCCCCACGCATCCACGTCATGGTTGCCTGTGGAAATCATGAGATCCACCCGTCTGCCGCCATCCGGGAACACCTTGCGCCAAATCGCCGCGAACGCCTCCAGCTCGCCGACAAGGCCCGAATGCGCGATGTCGCCGGGACACAGCACCGCGTCGACATTCTCGGACGCAAAGTAGCGCAGCACCTTCTCCGCCGTCGCCTCCGCATCCTTCTTGCCGCCGATATGAACGTCGCTCAAAACGCCAAACCGAAGGTTGGGTTTGGGAGGAGCGGGCTCTATCCAATCCGCAGCCGGCAAGGATTCCGGCCCTCCCATGCAGAACGCCAGCGCTCCGCCGATAAAATCTCTGCGCGTAATGTTCATTTTTCTTCAATCCTCCTCGTTTTCGCCGCTCAAGTATCCGCCGTTCCATGCGCCGACGGACGGGATCGCGACATATGCCTCGCCGCCGGAACGCTTCAGTTCGAGCGTCAACGGCTCGCGCCGCATTTCATGCCACACGACGCGTTTCCACGACGGCGGAACGCCGCGCAGAAGAATGCGGACGGGCCCCTGTTCTGCGATGCGGAGATTCATGAGCGCGACGCATCTCAAGCATCCGTCCTTGTCGACATGTGCCTGCATCAGCCCCATGAACGGCGATTTGACGACGGCGGGCAGCCCCCCGGCCCGGGCATCCAGCGCGTCGCGGAACTTCTGCACGTCGCGGGAGGTCATGAGATTCGCGTTCTTCGCAATCTCCTCTTTCGAAAGCGTCCCAACTCCGCGCCCGACGCCGGAGATGACAGGAATCGCCATATTCCTCACGCCGATTTTCTTTTCAGGCGGCATGGTGAAGCCGACCGGCTCGCAACCGTCGATGGCGCGCGCATAGCCGCGGAGCGTCTCCGACGCTTCGGCAAGCGGCTTCCACATCGTCATCCCGTAGAGCGCCGCATCTTCCTTCTCGCCGTTCGAGACGAAGTAGCTCACAGAGTTATAGCCATACATGAGCGCGGCGAATGCCTCGGCAAGGACGCCCTGCGACGAACGCGAATAGTAGGTCCGCGGCCAGCTCTCTATCTCCGGCGTCCATACCTTGACGTAGTCCGGGTCGCCGATGCGAGCACGAAGCGCCACGGCGTTGATGCTCTTCAAAACAACGATGTTCGGGTTGTCGTCGTAATAGAAACTCCCGCCGGGACGGCATCCGACCGGGCGGCCCGTCACGGAATGGAGAGTCTTCAAAACTTCTGCGGCCTGATCGTCCATCTCGACGCCGGAAGCGCACTGGAGCGCCATCATCGTATCCGGCGAAATCGAATGGAACGTTTCTGCGACGGCTCTTGCGACAAGCGACAGACTCTCTATGGAAAACCGCCGCCAGCGCGCATGGACCGCGTCGTCTTTCACGACGGCCGCCGCGAGCGCCTCGCGCGTCCACGCTCCGCCGGTCTCGGCGTTGAACGCGGCGATGCACGTATCGCAGAAGCAGCCCGAGCGCCGTCCCTGGCTCTCGGCCGGACGGTGGTAGGCGATGCGAAGGTCGTCGTCCAGCCATAACGCGTGGAAACCGAGCCGCGCGTATATCGCCGATACGTCGCGGAGGTAATCGAGGAATGCACTCTGACGCGGACAGTTGCAGAATTTATCCTCGACGCCCTTCCAATCCGTCCAGCCGGTCCACGTCTTCATCGTGAACATCTCCGGCGAGCCGGATTCGTCGCCATGTCCAATCGTTGCCTGGAATTGGAGAGACGGGACGATTCCCGCCCCACGCGCGTCCTTCACCGCTTCTGCAAGGACGGCGGCGCGGGCGCGGTGCCATTCAAGCGACGGCACGCCCGTGCCGGTCGAAAACCATATCTCGTCGCAGCAACCGGGATTCTCGGCAATCGCCTTGAAATTGGCCTTCCATATTTCCTTAGTATCGGTGTCGTTCGCCCTGAGCCGCATCGACATCACCGGCCGCGCTGCGCACGGGAGGATCGCGCTTGTCACGATCGCAAACGAAGCAACCGTCAAACAGATTTTTTTCATGCGAAAACTTTTCAGCGAATCAATAGCATACAATAGATTTTTATCGCAGAGACTTGAGAGTCGCAGAGATTATGGATTTTGTTGGTGTTATTTCATATGCACAGCGCATAGTTCTTTCATTTTGGCTAAAGAGTGTGTTGATTTGACGTCTCATGAAAAATGCGAAAAACCCTTGGAAACTCTACGTCTCTCAAGTCTCTGCGATAAAAACCTATTGCATGGTAGTGTCAGCGAATGATGATCAGCATTCCGGGAGGAGTGCCGTAGCGAAAGAGCCACTTGTCGTTCCATGCGCCAATCAGGTCTTTGCCGTAGCGCTCGAACATGGCGGCGTAGTTCGGCTTGGAATCGACATCGGCGATGTCGTCAATCGCGGTGAAGCGCGAATCGACCCGCCACTCCCCGGTGTCTTTGCGCAGACAACCGACGGCAATGCTCCAATCCTCTGCCCAACCGGTCCCAACCGTCGCCGGCGGCACGCCGTCGAAGAAGACTTCCGGCGCACTGCCTGAGAAGATGTGGTGCGGCAGCGCCGTCGCGCCGGAAATTTTCACGCTCGCAAGTGCGGGGCAGTCGTTGAATGCGCCCGCCGCCGTGTCACTGTTAAGAATGTTCCAATTCTCAAGATTTCCTTCCAACGTCGCCGAAACGAGGTTCGGGCAGCCGCCGAACGCGGCGCCTTCGACGTCCAGAATATCGACGGAAACGACAACAGAGGTGATCTTGCCGCGCCCGTCGTGCCAGTTGTCGTAATAATCCTGCGCCTTGTGCATGGCCGAAGCATTGACACCGCGCAACGGATAGAGCCGCTTGTCTTCCGTCTCCAGGTCGGAATAAAGCGTCGTCAGATCAAGCCGCCCGGAGCCTTCCACATAGGCGTCCATGCAGAAGTATTGTTCGGCACTGACATTGTTGGCCGGACGCGACGCAACGACAAAGAGCCAGTTGCCGTCCGTAACTGCGGCAAGGTCGTTGTAAGCGGGGTAGTCCGCTGTCAAGCCGCCCGGTGCGAGATAAGTCCACGGGCGCGTGAAGGAGGCGTTGACCTCCGTCGGCGCGGCAGGCATCGTGAAGTTGACAGTCGCGCCGTTCGCAGTCGCGCCGTCCGGCAGAACGTCCCACTCTTTGAACGTCGTGACAGTCGGAGAAGTCGCCCCCGCCGCCGTGACGGTGAGTGCCGTCCCGGCAGCATAGTAGCCGTCGGCGGAGGCGGGCGAGACGGTCACCGTCTCGTTGCCTTCGTCGGCATGGGCGTCGAGTCTGTAGGCGATCGGCGACCACTGCCATGTGAGGCGTGTCGGTGTTCCGTCGTAGGCAATCGTGGCGGAGGTTCCGTTGTGGCTCGTCGCCGCGCCCCACGTGATGCCGCCGTCGACGGAAGTTTCAAGAGTATATCCCGTAGCCTCGTATTTGACGCCGTTCGCATAGGACGGCGTTTTCGCCGTGATGGTCAGCGTATCGCCGGCGATCACGCCATTGACGCGCCCGTAGCCATGCGACGAGTCCCCCACATCGTCGCCGAGCGAACCGCGCACGACGACCGTATCGAGCGGCACTTCCGCTACGAAATACTCCAGCTCCTGAAGTCCGACCCTGTAATCCCCGCCATAATTCGACGACAGCGGATGGAACTTGATGAAGCGAAACGGCTTGTCGTTATCCGGCAACAGGACGTCGAGCGACCATATGTTATCACTCCATACGACAGGTTCGCTTTGGCGATGTATCTCCGCCCAGTCTCCATTCAAGCCGGTGTTGGATCCGTAGAAGACCCATGTTTTCGGCGCGCGCGACACGCCGTCCTTGGTGTTGTAGTTGTTCCTGTTGCGCCACAGGCGGATCTTCTTCACCGCGAGGCCTTTCTTGCCGGAAGGCAGCGCAAGTGCTGGAATCTCGAACGTCGCGCTGGCAGATGCACAATCCTTTTCGCCAGCGAGCCATCGTTCCGGCATGTTCCCTGCAGGCGAACCCGTGACGATATCGCCGTCGAACAACTTTTCAGGCTTGTAGCTGTTGTGATAGCCCGTGCCCGAAACGCACTCCGCAACTGTCACGCCCTTTGCCGCCAGATATGTCCGCAGATTGGCGGCTTGGGATTCCTCGACAAAGTATTCCAGTTCCATCGCGCCAAGCTTCCAACCTAGATTATTGCCTGCATTGTAGGTTTCTATGAAGGATTTGGCGGGTTGAAATTTGAATTTGCGGTAGGGCGTGCGTCCAGAGTCCGGGACTTCAAACTCTAGATACGACTTTGCGCCTGCCACGCCGGGCTCGTACCACTCGGCCGGTTCCGACGTGCGATCGTCGATAACGTCCCAATCCTCTTTTTCGTCGTTCCAGCCCAATATTTTCCACGTCGCCGGTGCGCGCCTGAAATAATGCTCGTCGCTTAGTTCGGAATAACGGTATATGCGATAGCGCCTGAGGACAAGACCGTCGGCATCGTTTCCGAAAAGCGTGTCTGGCGCGGCAATCACGACATTCGCGCTATCGCTCGCTTTTTCTTGCGCGAGCCAGCGGTTGTTTTTGGCATCTGTTGCGTTCGAGACGCTGTTTGTGCCATCGAAGAGGATTGTCGGACCGTAGCTTGAGTTATGGCCTTCGCCCGAAACGCAGTCGGCGACGACCGCGCCTTTTTCCGTCAGCCAGTCACGCAGATTCACGCCGGGTTTCTGCGGCACCTCCTCCACGAAATACTCTATTTCCTGAAGAGCGGTTTTCGGTGTGTAGGCATAGTTGGAAGTCTTCGGCTCGAACTTGATATAGCGGAACGGCTCGGTATTTTCCGCGAGCGCGACTTCGTTGTAAGTTTTGTTTTGCCATGTCACGGCCGTACTCTGGTTGTGCAGCACCGTCCAGCCGACGCCATCGTTCGACCCGGACACGATCCATGTGAGCGGTGCTCTTTGGAGTCCTGTATTGGAGCCGCTGTTCATGCTGCGCCACAGGCGAAATCTCTTCAGCACGAGTTCCTTCTTCGCGGCGGATATCGCCGATTTAGGAATCTCGATCGTCACATATACGCCGGAAAGATTCGGATCGCCTGCGATCCAGCGATAAGATGAGTTGTAAACGCCACCCATGCCAACACCGTCGAAAAGCTTCTGCGGTACGTAGTCGGAGATGTGGCCTTTACCTGAAACGCAATTGGCTACTGTCACGCCTTTTGCGGTCAGCCAATCGCGGAGATTGATCTCTGTCGCGTTGAGTGTGGCGGCGAAACCGATCGCCGCGCCTATTGCTGTGAGCAGTTTTTTCATTTGCCTGCCTCCTGTAATTCGAGTTGATCAAATCAGTGAAGTTCGACGAGTTTCTCGCGCGGCTTGCCGTCCGCTCCCTTCCACGTCAGGCGGTAGCGGCCCTTGAAACCGCGGAACGCCACCTTGCCGCCCGTCGCCTTGACGTCGAGCGTCGTCTTCCATTCGTGGTTGATGAGTTGGTCGAGGGCGCGGTATGCCGGCTTCTTCTCCATGTCGCGCGTGAAGAGCCCCGAGACGAGCGGCTCGCCGGCGACGCCTGCGCCGTCCACGGTGTTCCACCATGTAATACCCATCGTCGCAGGATGCGAGAACCATGCGCGGTAGATATTGCGAACAAGGATCGCCTGCATCTCGCGGCTCCTCTGGTCCTCTCCAGGCGCGGCGATCGTGACCTCGGAGACATGGATCGGGCGGCCGCTCTTCGCCATCATGTCGAGGTGGTTGCGAATCGTCTTCGGCGTGCCGACCCAGCTTACGTTCGCCGCGCCTTTCACGAGCCGCATGCAGTCGTTGGTGTCGAAGATGTGCATCTGGCAGCCTACGATGTCGATGCGCGCGCCTTCCTCCGTCAGCTGCTTCGTCTGCTCGAGGAACGCTTCGTCGATCTTGTAATCGTTGATGGCGAGCCGCGCTGATGCAGGGAAAGCCTCTTTCGCGTCGAGAAGCGCGTTCAGCGGATAGTCGCCTGGCATAAGCCCATATACGCTGAACCAGACGGGCAGGTTCGTGCGCGCCTTGCGGTAGCGGACCCAGTCTTTCGCGCTCTCGTTCACCACGTCCCAGCTGTCCGCGACGCCGCCGAAAGCGCCCGCCACGTCGAATACGCGCTTGCGGAAGAGGCGGCGCATGTTGGCAGTGAAAACGGGGAGGCGAGCGGCGAGCGTCTTTTCGTCGAGGCTCTTGTACGCGCCGCACCACGCCTTCGCCCACTTGCCCATGTAGCCCATGTGCCAGTTCTGTCCGCTCGGCTCCCAGCCGAAGTGCGCCGAATGGCGCGGTATGCCGAGGCCGTCGATGACGCGCTTCTCGCTTTCCGGACAATACCAGTCGTATATCCAATACGGCTTGGCGTTGCCCCATATGAGGATGTGCCCGTGGACGGCGACGTCCTTCGCCTTGAGAAAGTCGATCACCGGGCCGGGCGCTGGACGCCGCCAGTATCTCTCCCGCATGGCCTCTTCGCGTGTAAGCGAGTTCCAGTAGCGCTCGGTGTCGGAGTAGTCGCCGGCGAAGCGGAACGCGCCAGGCGTCGGCTCGTGGTCTATCCAGTAGAACGACACCGTCGCCTGGTTGAAGAGGCCGCCCGCGCCGTAGCTCGCCTTGTAAGCGTCGTTGCACGCCTTCGAGCCAAGCTGGTTGAAGTTGAAGATGTGCGCGCCGAAGCGGAAGTCGTGCGTCAGCTGCTCCACGCGCACCGCGGCGCCGTCTGGCGCATCGACCTCGAACGTTCCGTCCGCCTTGCGGTTCTTCTCGATATCGGCGTCGATCCGCGCCTGCTCCGCGTCGTTCCATATCTTCCAGTAGGCGTCGCTCATAAGCGAACGATCGATATCGGCGGCGGCGGACTCCAGCCCGCAGCACGCGACAAGCGCGGCGAAAACAACAGACACTTTCATTTCGCCACCTCCTTCGGCGCGACGAACGGCCTGTACATGCATAGGCGGCCGCCGTCCACGACGTGGTTTGAGCCGGTTATGAACGAGGCGTTCTCGCTGCACATGAAGAGAATCACATCGACGAGTTCGTGCGTCTCGGCGGCTCGTCCAAGCGCCGTGGGCATGCCGCTCATCGCGGCACGGGTAAGGACCGGACCTGGCGTCACGCAAAGGGCGCGAACGTTGTGAGGACCGCCGGCGAGGGCAAGCCCTTTCACGAAATTGAACAGCCCGCTTTTAGCCGTGCCGTACATCGTTCCTACGCCGTCGCCCTCAAAACCTGTCACGGAACCGAGACAGCAGATAACACCACCCTTTTTCGCCACCATCTGCGGCATCAGCGCGCGGGCGAAATAGACGGCGCCCTTCAAGTTCACGTCGAGCCCCCAGTCTATGACTTCCACCGGCTGTTCGTAGAATGGAACGTTCGACTTGCAGCATCTCGCCTCGTTGCCGCCTGCGCAGGTGACGAGAATGTCGCATCCGCCGAGCGACGCGGCTATCTTTGCGGCGGCTTCTGCGTGTGCGAACTCGCGCACGTCGCCCACGCAGGCGATACTTTTCAACTTTTCAACCTCGCGTCGAAGCTGTGCTTCGGCGCAATCGCACATCACGACCTTCGCGCCGAGACGCGCGAACTCCTGCGCCGTCATCAGCCCCATGCCCGATGCCGCGCCGGTGACGACCGCCACCTTGCCGGTAAAATCAATATCCTTCACTCGCCGCACCTCCTCATCACTTCCGCCTTTACGCCGTCATCGACTTCAAGGACTTCGAGTTTCCACTTGTACGGATCTTTCGCCTTGTCCGCGCAGACGCGCGAGACCGTCGTCTTGAAAAGCCCCTTCTCTTTGAAAAACACGAGCTGGTATCCGCGAAGGTCGCCGGGCACCGTCTGCATCAGGTTGATTGCAAGAAGATATTTTGCATACGCCGCATCGAGTTTTCCCGTTTCGTCCTTCGATTCCATGAGCCGCCAGATTTCCGCAAGCATCGGCGCAAGCGCGGCGCGTTCGGATATGACGCCCTCCGAGCCGAGACGTCGCGACTGGTAGAGCCATTGCCATCCACCCCACGCGCTGAATATTGTCTTGAGCGGAGGCCGCGCCGCAAGTTCCGCCGCCATGCGACGGTTCGCCTCGAATCCGTCGCGCACCTCCTCCTTGACCCAGCCGTATATCGCGGGATGCCGCGTCGCCAGATTCACAAGCAGTTCAACGGATGGCGCGGGGCATTTGTCGCCGTTGTATGTCTGGATTATGACGGGACGTTTCGCAACGGCGGCAAGCGCCTCGTAGTAGCGTTCCAAATCTTCTTGCGTCCGGCAGTCGTCGGCGGGGCGAGAAATGAAGATGATGCGAGAGTCGCAACGCGCCGCAAGTTCCTCGCCATGGCGTGCGAGCGCAAGCATCTCAGCCGTGTCGCGCCCCTCGACGCCAAGGCAGAGGCGCGCGTTGAACGCCGCCGAGCGTTCGGCGAGGGCCGTCATGCCGCGCTTCTTCTCTTCGACAGTCAAAAGGTCGATGGAATCGTCGGACTGCGGCCAGATGATGCCGTCCACGCCGGCCGCGTCCGCCCATTCGGCTTCCTTTACGAGAGATTCATAATCCACCGCGCCGTCCGCGAGATAAGGCGTCGTGAGAATCGGGTAGGCGCCACGCACGCACTCCGCCGCAAGCGCGGCGGAGCACGAAAACGCTACGGCGGCCAATGTGGCTACGATTCTCATTTTCGCGCCGCCTCCCTGTCGCGTTCGAAGAAGAATATCCGCGCCGCGCCGATTGCCGCCGCCCCTGCAAGCATGAATACCGAGAGCGACGCAATGCTAGTGCACATGGAAAAATGCGAGTTCATCCAGCCCATGACGGCCGGACCGGAAGCGCCGATAACGCACCCGCCACATCCAAACACGCCAACCGCCGCCGCCCTGTGGCACGGCTTGACGACTTCGAAGAGCGATGCGTAGATGTTCGAGTCGTAAACGCCCGTCGCAAACCCGAAGAGCGCCGTTCCGGCGATGCAGAGAGAGGCCGTTGGCGCGAATGCGGAAAGAAGAAGCCCCGGCACGCACAGCACAAGCCCGGCGGCATTCACGTCGAACCTCGTCTGCGGACGATGCGCGGCGAACCGGTCGGAAACGCGCCCGCCCGCAAATACGCCGGCGACCGCGCCGAGATAGAACCAGAACACGGCATGGAACGCGGCGGACGCAGCCGTCACGGACGGGAAGCTGCGCTGGAGATACGCGACTATCCACGTGTTAAAACCGTATTTCGCATAGAAGTAAAACCCGAGCCCCGCCATGAGCAGCAACGCCGACGGCTTGCCAAAGAAAGCGGAAAAGTCGAAAGGTTGAAAAGTGGGAAATAGAATTTTCCGGTTTTTCATTTTATCGCAGAGACGCAGAGACGCAGAGCGCGCAGAGGACTTTTCAACTTCACCCTCTTCCCTCTCTTGCAGAAGGAACACAAGAGCGACGGCCCAGAGAGCGGAAATCGCGCCGAAGAGGAAGAACGCCTTGCGCCATGCACCCGCACCAAGCCCGGAAAGCCAGCCCGAGACGCAACTCGTCACCACTATGCCGATATAGAAAACGATCTGGTAGATCGAAAACGCCGTCGCGCGCGTCTCGACGTGGTATTGGCCGATGAGCGACGAATTCGACGGCGGCAGCAACGACTGCCCGACCGCGTTCACGACCCCGTATGCGACGACGATCATGGCGACGCTCGATGCAAGGCCCGACGCGAAAACGCCCGCGCCGAAAAGCAACGTGCCCGCGACTATCATCCACTTGCGGCTGAAAGCATCAGCCAGCGCCCCGCCGAACGGAATCGCAAGGCCGAACACGAGCGTGAATACGCTGCCGACGAGCCCGAGCTGCGCGTCGTTTACGCCCAGCGCCGCGAAATCCGCCTCGATCTGCGGCAAGACGGTATTGAATATCTGCCGCGATCCTTGCGCGAGGAAATACGTCGCGGAAAGGAGCGAGAGCAGAATCCACTTGTAGTTTCTAGACCCGGTTTTGAACATTCTGCCTAGTATTATACCATAAAAAACACGCAATACATCATCTGTAAAATAAAATATTTATCATTTTCCCGATAACGCCTTGCGCTCCCTGACGGCCATGTGGTATAATATGGGCTATGAAGACCCGCATACCGAACATCGTCATCGCCTCGATACTCTCGGAACCGGCCGGCCAGCGCAAGTTCGCCGGGCTTTTCTCGTATCTCGGCGCCATACACCGCTGGAATCTGCGCATTCTCCGCGCACAGGACGAAATCGTCGCGTTCTTCAAAAACGCGGAGTCCCTTTCGAAAATCGACGGCATCGTCTACTCCGGGCACCATGACGCGAAAGTCGCAAAGGCGCTCGCCACGGCCGCATGCCCGGTCGTCGCGATGGAGATAGAATCGCCGCAGCTCGCGAAAAGAAGCAGCAACCTCATCATCATACGCAACGACGCGGACGAAATCGCAAAGTGCGCCGTGAAGGCGTTTGCCGACTCCGGCCGCTACAGGACGTTCGCATACGTGAACGACAGATTCCACCGCGAATGGTCGAGGCGGCGCGAAGAGGCGTTCCGCAAAGCCGTGGCGTCCAAGGGATGCGGAGAGGCGAAAATCTACGCGCCGTCCACTCTCGACGCCGACAAAGACCTCGAGCCGCTCGCGGAGTTCCTCAGGAGACTCGAATATCCAGCCGCCGTTCTCGCAGCGAACGACATGCGCGCGACGGAAGTCATCGCGGCGGCGCAGTCTGCCGGCATCAAGGTGCCGGGCATGATTTCGATCCTCGGCATCGACAACGATCCATACATCTGCGACAGCGCGACTCCGGCGATATCCAGCATCGAGCCCGACTTCCTCGGGGAGGGGGCGGCCGCCGCCGCGTTGCTGGACAAGATGATGAAAAGCCGCCAGCCACTCGGCAAGCGCCATGTCTTTTTCGGCGTGAGCCGCGTCGTCGTCCGCGAATCGATGCCGCACCTGCCACCCGCGCAGAGCCTCGTAGACAGGGCGAAGGATTTCATCAAAGAACACGCCGTGGACGGCATCGCGCCCGGCGATGTCGCGGCGCACCTCGGCGTATCGCGCGCCCTTCTCGACCTCAGATTCCGCCAGACTCAGAAAACCTCGGTCGGACGGCTCATCACAGACGCAAAACTCGCCGAGGTCGCGCGGCTTCTCAAATCGACGCGCATCGCAATCGGCGCGATACCGGACCTGTGCGGCTTCAAAAACCCAAACTCCCTCAAAAACCTCTTCAAAAAACGCTTCGGCCTTTCCATGCGCGAATACAGGGAAAAAGAAGAAAGTAGGAAGTAGAAAGTAGAAAGTAGGAGATTTGCCGCCTGGGCGGGTCGTACGTTCTATCTCCTACTTCCTATCTCCTACTTCCTACTTTCTACTTTCTACTTCCTACTTTCTACTTCCTATCTCCTACTTGCGCTCTGCGCAGAGCGCTTTGCGCGAAGCGGCCGGAAATGCTATAATACCGCCATGAAAACGATTTATTCCATACTTGCCGCGCTTGTACTTGCCGCGGCGTCTCCCATCCCCGCCGCCGGAGAAAGCTTTTCTCTCGACGGCGAGTGGCTCTTCAGTTTCCAGGGCGGAGAGGAGCGCGCGATAAACGTTCCCTCGTGCCTGGAACTGCAAGGCGCAGGGACGCTCCGCTATGGCGAAAACGGCGCGAACGAGTCCGCCCGCTACCGGCGCACGTTCACGATACCGTCCGGCTGGCCGGAGGACGACCTCGTCATGCTCCGTTTCGACGGCGTGATGTTCGGCGCGCAAGCGACAGTGAACGGCCGGGACGCGGGCGCGTTCCGTTCGTCGTTCAACCGCAACGAACTTGACATCACCTCGCTCGTCCGCCGCGACGCAGAGAACGAACTTGTCGTGGAAACATTGAAAAATCCGAAGGGGTGGGGGTTCGACTGCAACGACGACTGGGTTCTCCACGGCATCTTCCGCAGCGTCACGCTCATCTCGCGCCCGAGGCTCAACGTAGCCGACCTCTCGCTCGCCTGCAAGGTCGATGCGGACGCTCAAAGCGCGGAGGTCGAGATTTCCGCCGCCGCATCGGACGGCGCGAGCGCGGTGCGTCTGAAGCTTCTCGATGCAGACGGCAAGACCGTCCTCGAAGGCGACGCCCCGCTCAAGGGCAGGGTGGAGAGAGCGAAGCTCTGGACGTGCGAAACGCCATATCTCTACACGCTCGCAGCGGAAGTCGGGTGCGACCGTGTCGAAAAGCGCGTAGGTCTGCGCGAAATCACGCGCGATGGCGCGGTGTTGAAGCTGAACGGACGTCCCGTAAAGCTGCACGGCGTCAACCATCACGATCTCTGTCCCTGCCACGGACGCGCCATCACAATCGACGAGCTGCGGCGCGACGCCCAGCTCATCAAGGACGGAAACTTCAACTGCGTCCGTCTCGCGCACTATCCGCCGAACGAGGCGTTCCTTGATCTATGCGACGAACTGGGGCTTTACGCAATAGACGAGGTGCCGTTCGGAATGGGCGCGAAGAACCTGCGCAATGCGGACTATCTTGAAGTTCTGGAAGAGCGCGCGCGTCTCACCGTTGCACGCGACAAGCTGCATCCGAGCGTGATTGCTTGGACGATCGGCAACGAGAATCCGCTCACGGACATCTGTGTAAAATGCGGCGATCTTGTCGCGCAGCTCGATCCGACACGCCCGACGTGCTATCCGCAGTATTCGAGCGTCTATCAGAAGATGCTGGACGACGGTGCGCCGCAGAGCGCGATGCTCTACGACTTCCACTACGTTGACGCAGCGAAGATTCGCGAACTTGCGCCGCGCCTTGACCGTCCGCTTTTCGCGGGAGAGTTCGCGCACGCGCTCGGGCTCGACTTCGGCTCGCTCGCCGAAACGTGGGAGGAGATGTGGTCGCGGCCCGAATGCGCGGGCGGATGCATCTGGATGTTCCAGGACCAAGGCTTGGAGCGTCCGGCGTCGGCGGTGAAGGAAAAAGACCGCAAGTTCCTCGCATGGAAAGACGAAAAGACCGTCTGGGACACGCACGGCATCGACGGCTGCGACGGCATCGTCTATTCCGACCGGACGCCGCAAGTCGATTACTTCGCGGCGCGCGCAGTCTTCGCGCCGGTCAGGATTGCCTTCGACGGGAAGCAGACGCTGACGATTGAAAACCGATATGACTTTACCAATCTGTCCGAAACGAAGATCAGTTGGGCGGTGGTCGGTCAAGCTCATGTCGGCTGCGTGCCGCTCTGCTGCCTGTCGTCACTCGGTGGCGGGAATATCGAAGCTGCCGTGGCGCCGCATGAAAAGGCGGCGTTCAAAATCCGCCTCCCGGCAATCCCGCAAAATGTGAGGGTTGCGAGTCTGTCTGCAATGGTCAAGGGAAAGGACGGCGAAATCGTCGCTGCCAAGGCGTGGCCGCTCAAGGTTGACGTAAAGGCCACGCCGGATGGGACGATGCCGCCGCTCGTTTTCGAACCACGCTGGGACAGGCGTGAGATGATGTCGAAATCGGCGGCGCATCTGCCGAATAAAAACAAGAACAAATATTCGATTCTCGAAAAGCCGGCAGGATTCGCCGCGGACGTCAAGGAGGAGCCCCTTGGCGACGGTTCGCTGCATGTCGCCTACTCAATTTCCGCGACGCAGGAATGGCACACTGTCGAGGCCGGTCTTTCGTTCACGCTGCCGGAAGAGTTCACGACTGTTCGCTGGGTCGGTCAGGGTCAGTTCGAGGCATACACTCTCAGCAACGCGCAGAGCATGTTCGGATGGTTCGCGCTCGACAAGGACGATCTGTATTTCCCCGGCAACCGCCGCGATGTTCGCTGGCTTGCCGCTTTGCGGGACGATGGCACAGGCGTTGTGCTGATCCCTGACGGCGGCTCGGGCGATGTGGCGTTCGAGAATATCGGCGGGAGAATCCGCATCAGCCACAACGCCGCGCTTGCCGACAAGTTCAACAAGTACGAATGGCCGCGCGATGTCAAGACCTTCGCCCCCGGCGAGAGTCTGGAGAGCGGCTTCACGCTTGCACCAGTGAAGCTCAAGGCGGGCGTCGCGCCGCCTTTCCGCCCGTTCTTCAAATCCTACGACGACGGCAATGCGACGGCTGCGCCGAAAGCCGCTCCCTCGCCTTGCGAAAAGGCGCTCAGAGAGGGGTTCGCCAATCCGCCCTCGGACGTGAAGATCGGCTGCTACTACTACTGGGTGAACGAACGCGTCGACGAGGAAGGTGTGAAGAAGGACCTTAAGTGGATGAAGGAGAACGGCATCACCCGCGCCTTTCTCGCGACGGACATCCGCAACCGTACGCGGTTCGAGAATCCATGGGAAGGCCAGGAGTTCGGCGACTGCGCGTTCAGGAGCGAGAAGTGGTGGCGATGCCTGCGCACGGCGTTCAAGACGGCGGGCGAACTCGGAATCGAGATGGGCATATTCAACTGCCCGGGCTGGTCGCAATCGGGCGGGCCTTGGATCGCGGAGGAAGACGCGCAAGTCGCGCCGGACGGAACGCGCCCCGAGAACGGCCCGTGCTCCCCGGCCGCGACGGGCTATGAAGTAGACAAGACGCGCCGGGCGGCAGTGCGGCGCCATTTCGACGCCTTCGTCGGCGACATCCTCCGCCGCATCCCGCCCGAGGAGCGCCCTACGCTCACGACGCTCGTCGTCGACAGCTGGGAGCGCGGACGCGTCGTCAAGCCCGAGGGCGAAAAGCGCAAGCTCTCCGACATCCTCGCCGAAGAATACATGGGCGAGCTCACGCGGTGCGCGCATGAAAACGGCCTTATTACGTGGTGCGAGCCGTATTCGCATTCGCGCGGCGGGTGGGACGGCGATTCTGCGACCTACGGCGCGGCGGCGGACGAAGTGGCGGCCGAATTCTGGGCGGGAGAGCCGGACAACGAACGCGCAAAGGAAATCTCCGCCGCGCTCGGCGCCGCCAGGCTCGGCGGCAAGAACAAAATCTACGCTGAGAGCTTTACGTCGGGAAGCTGGAAAAAGTCCGCCAAGGACGATTGGTCGTTCGAATCGCTCAAGCCCTACGCCGACAAATTCTTCAGAAAGGGCGTGAACGCGACGATCCTGCATGTCGTAATTTCACAGCCCGGCGACGACAGCGCGCCGCCGGTGCGCCCGTGGTTCGGCACGTTCTTCGACCGCCGCAGCAAAAACGCGGCCGAGATGAAGAAGCTCGTCCCGTATCTGCGTCGCTGCAACTTCATGCTGCAGCAAGGGCGTCCGGCGGACGGCCGCACCGATACGCGCATCCTCACGGACGGCACGCGCATCCGGTTCAACGAAAAGTCGCTTTTCGAAGTTTCATTCCCCGACGGCCGCACGGAACTCTGGGACCCGGAAAGAATGTAGAAATAATTTTGCCACTGTCATGCAATAGTTTTTAACACAGAGGCACTCAAGACACAGAGTTTCCAGAGGATTTTCGCAATTATCATGAATAAGTGAATTTTTTCGATTGCTGCAAGCCTTCCATTTTAACACAGAGGCACAGAGACACAGAGATTCACAGAGTGAAAAGTTGAAAATTCTCTGTGCTCCTCTGTGTCTCTGTGCCTCTGTGTTAAAATGGAAGGCTTGCAGCAATCGAAAAATCGCAAAATCCTTCCCTTTTCCCCTCCCCTCTTGACCCATTGCCGCCATAAATGGTATACTTGTGGCATGAAAAGGAAAATTGCGACAGCGGCGGTTGTCCTGGCGGCGGCGTTTGCCTTCGCCGCGGGCGAGACGTGTTCGACTTCGATTGTCGATACCTCTCTCACTATCTCGAACACCGGTTGCGTGTTCGACCAGGCGAGTTTCGACGTCTCGGACCCGGCGCTGACGATTCCATCCTCGCTGACGCCGTTTGCGCCGGGCGCCGCGTTGCGCGTCGAGTCGCTTGCTTTCGGCTACGTGGCCGACGACTCCAAGGGGGCCACGCATGCCCGATATCTGGAAATATCCGGCGGCGGCGAAACGTTCGTCTCTTCGCTCGTCACGACGAACTCCGCGCACAAATTCACAAGCACGGACAACACAAGCGTCGAGACGCTCGTCTATTCATTCGCCGATGCCAGTTGCGAACTCGCTCTCGACGAGGAATACGCCATCCGCTTCCTCGACGGCGCAAAGAAAGAAATGAATCGCATTCGCTACAAAGTCGGGGGAAACGCGCCCACGATCATCGACGGTGCGTCGCACTCGGAGAAAGGCAACACATATCCGCTCCTCTTCGAACTTGCATGTTCGTTCCCGCGCGAAGGGCTGGACATGGCCGGGGAGTGCGTGCTCGCATTCAGCGAAATCATGCCCAAGCCGACGGATGCGCAAAGCCCGGGCGATCTCGAAGGAATGGATGTAAACGGCCTCGAATCAGGATGGGTGGAACTCGTGAACACGTCGGACAAATGGGCGGACCTCGCCGATTACCGCTTCATACGCGTCAACCGCGGCAAGAAAACCGATCCTTACGGCGAAGGCAACTTCCCATCGCGCCTCGTCGCGCCGCATTCGCGCACCGTATTCTACACCTCGGAACGCTACCCGAATAGCGACACGCCCGAGGAAAGCGCGTTCGCGACAGGAACGTTCGACGCCAAGCCCGCCATCTACCCGGCTCTCGGCAACATCCTCGTCTGGGGCAAAAAGGTGAACCCCAAGAAGTCGCCTTTCGTCCGGCTCTACTACGCGCCCGGGGGCGACGACGACGCGGGGTCGGTCGTCGACACGGTTGTCATACCGAGCGATCTGCCGGAGGGGTGTTCGATAATCGTCGGCGACGGCGCGGCCACGCGCCGCTGGCTGTGCAAAGCCCCGACGCGCGGCGAGGCGAACAACACGGACGGCTGCACGCGGCTAGGACCCAACGCCGGGCCGCTCTACGAAATCCCGTCGCAGAAAGCGACCGGCGTCGCAAGCGAATTCGCCCTGCCTTCTCCCCCCGCCGTCCCGGGAGAGGACTACATCGTCGAATTCGCCATGAACCCCGTCATGAATCCGGACGGGACGTTCGCCCCTCGCGATACGGATGAAATCAAATCGATTAGCATCGTCTACCGCAAAGACCTCGACGACGCGACATTGACGACGAACGCCGTCGACATGGCGACGCTCGTGCGCGACGATGCCGCCTGGGGCGACAAGTACACGGCCAAAATCCCCGCCGGATTCTTCCCGGAGCGAGGGCATTTGATACAATGGAAATTCCTCGTCGTCGATGGCGAAGGGTCGGAGTGGACCACGCCGAGCTTCAACAACCCGGACGACGGCTACGAGTGGTACGGGACGATAGTCGAACCAGACGAATCGCTCATGAGCAAGAAGCTCCCGACGTGGCACCTCTTCGCCGACGCCGCATCCCTCGCGCAGATGGACAAAGACGCGGCAGACCAGGACGCGTCGGTCGTCCCGAACAACGCGCGGGTCGGCATATACGACTCCTCGACTTCGAACTACTATGACTACGTACGCATAGACCTGCGCGGCCATACGTCGGGCAACTTCACAAAGAAAGGCCACGGTCTGCGCTTTGCAAAGGCGCATCCGCTGACGATGACGGACGTCGCGACCGGCGAACAAATCGAAGAAATCCGCAAGACGTCGCTCATCAGCGAATTCGCCGACCCGAGCAAAATGCGCCAGATGATCGCCTTCTGGCTGTTTAGGAAGACCGGCAACCTCGCGCCGTTCGACTTCCCCGTCCGCTGCAACCTCAACGGCGAATTCTACCAGCTGGCATTCAACTCGGAACGCTTCACGGACGAGCTCATCGAAGACGTCTACGGCCTCGATAAATTCGGCTGGAGCTGGAAGAACGTGGGGACGCTCAAGAGCGACTCGGGCACGACGGCCGGCGACATAGAAAAAAAGACGCCGGACGACGAAGACGAATCCAACATAACGGTCCTCCAAAACGAATTGCGCGCGCGCCTCGCCGAGTGCGGCGCGGACAATGGAAGCGAAGACACGGCCGCGCTAACAAAATTCGTCGTCGAAAAATTCAACCTCCCCGCCTGGATCAACTACCTCGCCTCCGCCCGCATCACACACGAGATGGACGACGTCTGGGCGAACGTCTGCATCTACTACGACAACGCCCTCATGCACGAAGGCGTGCGCGGAACGGATACGTGGATGCCGCTCGGCTACGACTTCAATCTTTCGTTCGGTCAATACTACCTCGATAGCGGCGTATACACTGGCTCGCTGATGGCGGACGAAGACTGGTTCAAGTCGCACCCGTTCTACGGCGGCAACCGCGTACTGTGCTACACTTCGAACACACTCTCCACAACAATCAACAACGGCAACAACGGCTTCGAGGCGGTGTTGCAGTCGTCCAAATTCCGCCGCCTCTACCTGCGGCGGCTGAGGACGCTCATGGACCAGGAACTCAAGGAGCCGGGCGTCGCGGAAACAGAAGTGCCCTTCATCGCAAAGATGCGCGAGATGGCGGACTTGATGCGCGAAGACGCCGCGCTCGACGACGCAAAGTGGCCGAACGACTCAAGCGACGATAAGATCGACTGCTGGAACAAAGACGAACGCCCGGCGGACATCGACAAAGCAATCGACGAAATCTGGGAGGAATACGTGGTCCCGCGCCGCGAACATCTCTACGTCACGCACTCCGTCACGAACACCGCGCGCGAAATCGGCTACGGCTCGCAATTCATCGCAGGCATCCCCGAAGCGCAGAGCCCGATTGGCGAACTCAAGGCGAACATCAGCGTCGTCAACATGGACGGAGAACTCTTCCACGACACGGAAAAGATAATCATCCGCAACGCCAACGACGAAACGATCGACATGAGCGGCTGGCGTCTCGCGTTTTCAGTCGACTTCACATTCCCGGCGGGCACGGTATGCGACGCGAACGACGTCATCACGATCGTCGCCGACCGCCGCAGCTACATCGCCGCACACTCCGGCTCCCTTACCGACGAAGTAATCATCGGCAACGCGACATTCACCGGCGCGGGACCGCTCGCGCTTTACGACGCCCGAGGCGCGCTAGTATTCTCCGCCATACCAGAGACGGACGAATTGAACAATCTGCGCCTTCATTCGTTCTGCGGCAAGCCGGAAGGCGACAACGACGCGAACGAATGGTTCGTCCTCACAAACATCTCGGCCACCGCGACTCTCGACCTCGCCGACGCGACCGTTTGCTTCCTCAAGCAAGGCGACGCGGAAAGCGACTCCCACTGCCACATCACGCTCGAGAACAAGAAGCACAAAGGCGAAATCCCTCCGCTCGGCTCGATGCGCTTCGAGCAGGCCGACTGGTCGAAGAAGGGCTGGACGAAAATCCAGAACAACAAACTCTACATAACAATCGGCGACAAATACGGCTCGACGGCGCAGCATCTCGCCGTGGAGCAGAAGAAATTCAACCGCGCCAACGGCAACGGCGGATGGCTCGTCTGCGATTCAACGGCGTCTACGGTCGCGAGCAACAGCGACTGGCACGAGGAATACTACCTGACGGCCGGCGAAACAGGCGACGAGTTCACGGCCTCAAGCGCGGAGGAGGCCGCGAAAATAGCATCGCACGCAGTAGTGGCGCTCAGCGAGGACGACATACTCGCCGGTCTCGAAACGCGATATCTCGCCGTCGCCGCACAAGCGGTCGAAGGCAAGGAGAACACATGGCGCGCGGTCGTGGACGTGAACGCCGCAACGGTGGCAAAGCCGGAGATATTCCGCTTCGAACCGGCCACGGGCGACGACGCGAGGCAGATTGGCGTCATAGTCGTGAATCCCGTTCTCGGGCTGTGGTATGGCTTCGAGACGAGCGAAGCGTTGGGCGCGGACGCCGCCTTCGTCGACGACGAAGGCTCGTTCGTGCGGCCCACATACTCGACCGACGCGCTTGAAATCCACAGCACCCCGAGCACCGCCCCGAGCGCCTTCTTCCGTGTCAAGGTGAAATGCAGTAAGATAAAGTAGGAATCAGGAGGGCCGCACGGGAGAGCCGCGCTTCAGCGTGGCCGAAATAGGACGTAGGAGATTTAGCGCGGCTGAAGCCGCGCCTCCTTGGCGCAAAACTTCCTACTTGCGCGAAGCGCGGCCGCGCAACAGCGTATCGGGGGGGAGGTCGGAAGGAATGTGCCAGTCCAGAAGAGAGAAATAGACAGGAAATATCTTGATGCCGTCTGGAGCGCAGTTGCGCTTGAACGCCTGCGTGACGAGACGCCGCAAGAATATATCGAGCGTCGCGGCAATCGTCTTCGCATCGTAGACGCCTTTAAAGCGCTTTTTCGCCGCCGCGAGGAGTTCGCGTCTGTCGAGCCCGTTGACTATGAAGTTCCAGATGAAGTAGTCGTGGAGCTCGTACGGGCCGATCTTGAGTTCTGTCACCTGCCCTTTTACGAGTTCCGGCGAGACGGGAGTTGCGACGATATCGGCAAGCGCCTCGCCCGCGAGGCCGCCGTGCTCTGCGGCCCACCACGCGCATACCTTGCGCACGACGGTCTTCGGCACGCCGGCGTTGACGCCGAACATCGACATGTGGTCGCCGTTGTACGTGCACCAGCCGAGCGCGATTTCGGAGAGGTCGCCGGTCCCGAGCACGATGCCGCCTGTCATGTTCGCCTTGTCCATGAGGATCATCGTGCGCATGCGGGCCTGGGCGTTTTCATAAGTGACGTCGGGCGTCACGCCGTCGTGGCCGATATCCTTGAAGTGCACCTTGCAGGAACGGACTATGGAGATAGTCTCGCACTTGACGCCAAGACCCTCGCAAAGTTTGCCGGCATTGCCCTTGGTGCGGCGCGTCGTGCCGAAACCCGGCATCGTGTAGGCATGGATCGCAGAACGCTCGAGTCCGAGAGCATCGAACGCGCCCGCGGCGACAATGAGCGCGAGCGCGGAATCGAGTCCGCCGGAAATGCCAAGCGTCACCAACTTGACGCCGATGCGCGAGAGCCTCTCGGCTAGCGCGGCCACCTGACGGGAATACACGTCGCCCGGGTCGCAGGGAAACGCATCCTCCGCAGGCCGCTTCTCCGGCCGCTCGCCCAGCGAACCTAACGAGCCGCCTTCCTTCAGATACTTCGCAAGAGAGCGTTTCATGGGAAAGTAGGATGTAGAACCTCTAGAATCTCCAGGACCTAGGACTTAGGACTTGTCAATCGCGGCGTGGTAGGACTGGAGGGAGCGGACTTCGCCCTGGCCGTTCATGGCGGCGGCGATGCCCTCCGCGGCGGCGCATGCGGCGGCGACGGTCGTCAGATACGGCACGCGATACTTGATGGCGGCCTGGCGGATGCGGCAGTCGTCGGCGCGCGAATCGCGACGGCCCGAGGGCGTGTTGATGATAAGCGAGACCTGGCGGTTCTTGATGATATCGAGGACGTCCGGGCGGCCCTGGCCGATTTTCGCGACCATCATCGCCTCGACGCCCTTGTCCCAGAGATACTTCACCGTGCCTTCGGTGCCGACGAGTTCGAAGCCGAGCTTGACGAGGCTCATCGCGGCGGCGATTACATCCGGGTTCTTGTCGGAGAGCGAAATCAGGACGCGGCCGGGCTTTGTCGGGAGCGGCAGCCCCGCCGCCTCCTGAGACTTGAAATACGCAAGCCCGAACGAATCAGCCAGCCCCAGCACCTCGCCCGTCGAACGCATCTCCGGTCCGAGAACGGGGTCGACCTCCGGAAATTTCTCGAACGGCAGCACGGCTTCCTTGACGCCGTAATACGGGATGTGCTTTCTGTTGTGAAGCCCAAGGCCCTTGACCGTCGCGCCCAGCATGAGCTCGGTCGCGATGCCGGCCATCTGGATACCGGCCACCTTGGAGACGAGCGGAACCGTGCGCGAGGCGCGCGGGTTCGCTTCGATGACGTATACCTTGCCGTCCTCGATCGCGAACTGCATGTTCATGAGGCCCACCACCTTGAGCTCGGCGGCGATGCGGCGCGTATAGTCGAGGATCGTCGCCTTGTTCTCCTCCGAAATCGTCACCGGCGGCAATACGCAGGCGGAGTCGCCGGAGTGGATGCCGGCGAGCTCGATGTGCTGCATGATGGCCGGAATGAAGACGTCCTTGCCGTCGGAAAGCGCATCGGCCTCGCATTCAAGCGCATGGCAAAGGAAGCGGTCGAGATATAGGGGACGGTCCGGCGTGACGCCGACGGCCTTGTCGACATATTCGCGCAGCATGATTTCGTCGTAGATCACCTCCATGCCGCGTCCGCCAAGGACGAACGACGGACGGATGATGAGCGGGTAGCCGAGCGATTCTGCGCACTTGAGCGCGCCGTCGAGGTCGCTTGCCATCATCGACTCGGGCATCGGGATGCCGAGCTTGTCCATGATGGAGTGGAAGAGGTCGCGGTCTTCCGCGTCGTCGATGGAGTCGACGGACGTGCCGAGGATGCGGCAGCCGGCCTCCTGGAGGCCGCGGGCGATGTTGAGCGGCGTCTGGCCGCCGAACTGCACGATCACGCCCTCGGGCTTCTCGGCTTCGTAGATCTGGAGCACGTCTTCGAGCGTGACGGGCTCGAAGTAGAGCTTGTCGGACGTATCGTAGTCGGTCGAGACCGTCTCCGGGTTGCAGTTGACGATGATCGTCTCGTAGCCGAGGCGGCGCATGGCCATCGCGGCGTGGCAGCAACAGTAGTCGAACTCGATGCCCTGGCCGATTCTGTTCGGTCCGCCGCCGAGGATCATCACCTTCTTCGGATTCGCGGAAACCGGCACCTCGCCTGGCTTGCCGTTGTAGGACGAATAGTAATACGCCTCGTTTTCGACGCCCGAGACCGGCACCGCGTGCCACGTCTCGACGCAGCCGAGCGCCTTCCTGCGTTCGCGGATCCGCGCCTCGGGGATGCCGAGGAGCTGCGAGAGGTACTTATCGGCAAAGCCGTCCTTCTTCGCCTGCACGAGCAATTCATCCGGCGGCAGCGAACCCTTGAACGCGAGTATCTTCTCTTCCTCCTCGACGAGTTCGCGCATCTCGCGGACGAAATACGCCTTCACGCCGGTGCGCTCGAAAATCTGCGCATCCGTGGCGCCCTTGCGCACCGCTTCGTACATCTGGAAGTGGCGCTCGGAGTTCGGGACGGCGAGCATCGCAAGCAGTTCGTCGAGCGATTTCTCGTGGAAATCCTTGACGAAGCCGAGGCCTGAGCGGCCGCGCTCCAACGCGCGAATCGCCTTCTGGAACGTCTCCTTGTAGGTCTTGCCGATCGACATCACCTCGCCCACGGCCTTCATCTGCGTGCCGAGCTTGTCCTCCACGGCGCGGAATTTCTCGAACGCCCAGCGGGCGAATTTGAGGACGATGTAGTCGCCGGACGGGGTGTACTTCTCGAGCGTTCCATCGCGCCAGTACGGGATTTCGTCAAGCGTCATGCCGGCGGCGAGTTTGGCGGAAACGAGCGCGATCGGGAAACCGGTCGCCTTGGAGGCGAGCGCCGAAGAACGGCTCGTGCGGGGGTTGATTTCGATGATGACGACGCGCCCGGTCTTCGGGTCGTGCGCAAACTGCACGTTCGTGCCGCCTATGACGCCGATCGATTCGACGATTTTGAACGCGTCGCGTTTGAGGCGCTCTTCGAGCTCCTTGGAAATCGTGAGGAACGGCGCCGCGCAGTAGCTGTCGCCCGTATGGACGCCGACGGCGTCGATGTTCTCGATGAAGCAGATGGCGATCATCTGGTTCTTCGAATCGCGCACTACCTCGACTTCGAGTTCCTCCCAGTTGAGAATCGACTCCTCGATGAGGCACTGGTGGGTGAGCGAAGCATCGAGGCCGCGCGCGCAAATCGTGCGCAGTTCCTCGATGTTGTAGCAAAAGCCGCCGCCCGCGCCGCCCATCGTGTAGGCCGGGCGGACGACCACCGGGTAGCCGATTTCCTTCTCGACGAGTTCGACCGCCGCCTCCACCGAATGCACGATCCCGGAGCGCGGGGTCTCGATCCCGAGTTTCTGCATCGTCTCCTTGAAGACCTCGCGATCTTCGCCGCGCTCGATCGCGTCGAGATTCACGCCGATCACCTTCACGCCGTATTTGTCGAGGATGCCCTTCTTGGCCAGCGACATGGAAAGGTTGAGGCCCGTCTGCCCGCCGAGATTCGGGAGTATCGCGTCCGGCCGCTCCTTGGCGATGATCTGCTCCAGACGCGTCTCGTTGAGCGGCTCGATGTAGGTCGCATCCGCCATGACGGGATCGGTCATGATCGTCGCCGGGTTGGAGTTGACGAGGACGACCTTGTAACCGCACGCCCTCAGGGCTTTGCAGGCTTGCGTGCCCGAGTAGTCGAATTCACATGCCTGCCCGATGACAATGGGACCCGAACCAATGATGAGGACCTTGTCGACGTCTGCGCGCTTCATTGCATAAACCTTGCCTGTCGCGCGTCGAAGCCAGGGCGGAACCACCCGCCGCATTTCCGGAAGCCTCTTCGCGCTTTCGGAAAAAGTATTATATCATATTCCCGCCCCCGGGGTCAATGTGGAAATGTGGAAATGTGGAAATGCCATTCGCCCTCCGGGCCTCCGCCGCCCCCCGCTTTTAGAGTGCCCCCTAAGCAAATCCCGAGTGCTCCCTAAGCAACTCGATTCTTTGCCCGAAGCTCGCCCTTCGCCTGCGGCAGAGGAGGACCGCGTTTGCCGCAGTCGCAACGTCAAGGAATACCACCCAGCCGAAGGCTGTCGGCGAAGCTGATGCCCTAACAGGGGTGCTCGGCTCTAGCGCCAAGGAGGCGCGGCTTTAGCCGCGCCCCCCTCGTTCGACTATGCGCGGCTTTAGCCGCGCAGTCTAATACTTCGGCTCTTCGCACATTTTGGTGGGAATCGCTTTCGCTACACCTCCGGATACAGGGCTAGACGCCCGCACGAAAATATAGCATACCATTCGGCATGGAACTAAATGCCCACTACAGTCAGCTCCTCGGCATTGGGGAGGAATGGAAAATCACAGATGTCCGCATTGTCCTCACGATTCGCCTCATCTTCCTCATTCAGCAGATTCACATCGGCGATGATTCCCATCGTGTCGGTAATCTTGCATGGTATCGACTCCATGAGCGACTTGGCCTTGGCCACTCCCACGGGTGTGCCATTGTCCGCACGTCCAATATAGAGCGCTCCGCCGTATGCGTTCGCATACCCGCAAATCCATTCAAGATACTCGTCGTGCCACGACTGCTTGAACTCTATCGTCTGTGTTTCTTTCTTCATTGCCGTACCTTTTTACACTGCCGCGCCCTACAAACGCCATCGGCCATCAGACTTCATCCGTCAGCCTGCGCAGCTCCTCGCGGATGCGCTCGGCCTCTTCCGCGTCACCATGCATGACGGCATACTCAAGCAGGGCGTCAAGTCGCTTGATCGCCTCTATCGTGTCGTCTCTCTGCGGCATCGCCATAGTCTCTACTCAGTCCTTTCTACTCCACCGATGGGGACCTCTATCATCCCTTAAAGGTTAGCGCCCGAAAACTCGGAACGGAAGCGATACTTGCCCTTGCCACGCCCTTTCATGGTATCAAGAAGACGATGGCGAAGCATCGTCCTTATTAACATTCCCGCAGGCCCATCTGCCAACCCACAAACTTTCATGACCAGCGCACGACCGAAAACCTCCACATCGCTAAACTCATTATAAAGTTTCATTATGTTGGCATAGGTCGGGCGAGTCAACTTAAGCCCCGACAAGGCCTCTTCAATCGGCTGTTTTCGGGACCCAATCGGCTGTTTTCCCGCTCCAATCGGCTGTTTTCCCGCTCCAATCGGCTGTTTTCCTGTCTCAATATGCGGGTTTTCGTCCCCAATAGGCTTTTTTTCAAACGGGAAACGAATGGAATCCAGCTTTTTCAGCGAAACGGATATGACAAAGTTGTTGCCCTCGATGAAGACAGGATCAGCCCCGCCATAGTCCTTACTGTATTTGTAAAGATTGCGGACGCCCGAGCCGAGGCGGTCCGCACGGCCGATTTCCCGGAAGAACCCTGCGATGATGGGATTCTTCGCACGCGGGCGAACATTCTCCGGCGTCACCCGTCCGTCCTGCATGGGATTACATGGATTCGACGTGTACATCCGGTCTCGTTCAATGACAAACTCTGACTTGTCCAAGCTTGTGAACTCGCGATGAATCAGAATGTTTGCCACCATCTCTCGGACGATTATCTCACGTAGATTCAACCGCTTGTCCTCCTCAAGGAAGAAAGGCGCTGGCAGGTGCTTGCGCGAAAACTCCAAAAGCTCGTCGTAGCTTTCGAGCAGATTTGTCCGAACGATGCGCCGATCATCGTAGCGATCGACATTCACGACGCGCAACAGCGCATCCGTCTCGTACTGCGGACAGATACGCATCAACGTCTCGTCCTTCCCCAAGAGCAGCACCGCCGCCAAGTTAAAGCCCGTCTCCTTTGTTACCTTGTCTTCGTCAATCAGTCCCGACGCACGGAAAAGCGCCTCGTCGTCCATATCCATCCACGGATGTCGCTTGCCATCCGTCAAATGATTCTGCGCTTCCCGACGCACAAGCGGCAACATGTCCAAGCGAAAATCATCAAGCTTCAGTTGCGGGAACACCTCGCGCTCGGTGTAGATGCCCTTCTTGCGCATGTAGAGATCGGCGATCTGAGCCGTCGCCCTGATTTTCACGTCCACCTCGCCCATGCGGTCGTAGATGTCGCCGTGGTAGGAGTGAACATCGCCGCTGACCAGAGCTGAGACGCTTAAAGAATGCCATAGCAGACTTCCTCATCTCAGAGGGCGGGAACTCAAGCAAACATTCGCCCTCTAACCGTTTAAGAATCGGATCACTTTTCAGAATCTCAAGACAAGACAACCATCGGCTTCTTCTTGGCTCATCTCGACAATATGAAAGTGCTTCCGCAAAACACTCCTCCATCGGCTTGGGTTCGTCCCTCGTCACCCCGATACGGGTGAACGAGATTTGATTTGCACCCTTCCAAGTATTTTGAGCATCGAACGCACTAAAAGATGCCGAGATAACGCCATACACACTCCCCTCTAGGAATTCTACTTTCCCAGGCTTGGATACGTACTCCTGCTCATCTTCTGCCTTACCACAAATCGCCTCACTTAAACACCGCAATAAATGCGTCTTACCGACACCATTCCGACCCACGATAACTTTAATATTTGATGGCAAGTTCGTCCTTGCTTGAACAGAGAATTCAAGAGAAACCAAGTTGGACACAGATACCATCCTAGGATAAGTATATGTAAAGCGAAAGTCCGTTAGAGCAGGTTTCCCATGGGCAAGTTTCGCATATCGATTCTTAAGTCTGTCCCGCGAAACACCACGCATAATCGAAACGCCCATTGAGTCTTCACCCTTAAACCGCTTATAAAGTTCCTGATTATAAGCTACATCCCTCAAGGCAACCAACACTCGCCTTGTCGATTTCTCACGACCGAAATATTCATAGTACGCATCCCCAACGCCCAAGGAGAAGAACGATTCGGGAAGAGCATAAAATTCTTGTGGAAGTACAGTCTTCCGCAATCCCATAGTCTCTTCACCAGACAGCACTAGCTTATTATAGGAATCGACACCAAGGCCCTGTAAACCCACGTGCGAAATTCGCACCTCTTGCGCGGGCGCACGCCTGCCGTCGTCTCCAAAATAATGGATTGCGAACTTTGTTTCATATTGGAACCAGTCATCCCAGCCAGTATGAACCAAATAGGCGACATCACGTGCAACTCTTGGCACTTGAGCAAAGCTCTCTACAACTTTGAATTTCATAGATAATGTACAATTAAGATAAACTACGGAAGGCATATCATTTATCTCAGATCTCCTTTAGTCATGGCTTGTTGCCAAATTAAGCATGTTGCTCCCCCGTTTTCTTTCTGAACGCCGTAACGTCTTCCTCTTTCACAAAATAAAGGTTACCCTTCGTGCGCGTACATGCCACATAAAATTTATTACGGGTACTAGGTGCCAGTGACTTCACATCGCCCTTAGCGAACTTATCATATGTGGACGAATTCAACACAACACATACATCGTCAAACGAAAGCCCTTTACACACACCCCAATTAGTTGCCTTGCAACTATACTCATACGATTTCTGATAAAACAATTTTTCGATTCGATCATCATTCATGATCGAATCGATACGACTTGCATCTGCAACCAGACAAGGAGGATTTACCTCAACCTGATTTGATGCGCCCATTTGAATACCAATCGTTGAACTAACAAAATCGCAGATCGCCTGAGGACAGCGGAAACTATTGTACAACGTCTGCTCATCAACTGTATACAATGCGTCAAACCGTTTCTTATAATTTAAATAATCATCATGCAAACTTTGATTCTTGGATCCGTCTCGGCTCGTATCAAACGTATGCTGAAAGAAATCACCGGCGAGTAACACATTTAGCGTTGATTGTCCTAGCATTTCAATAAAATCGAAGTCATATCCGGCAAAGTCTTGAACTTCGTCAATAAATACACTGTCAAAAAACTGCGCGATCCGATGGAACAGTTTCCCATTTCCAATAAATTCACAAGCAAAGTGAAACGCTCGCGAATGAAAAACCTCCTCCCCGGCTCCCGTCACGAACCGATCCACTCCCTTTAAATATCGCGGAATCGGCTTTTTAGAATAGTGTAATCTTCGAATGCGTCGCCCTTCATCAAGGAGAAACGGTTTTATCATAAAATTTAGAAGGAAAGAAAAATATGTCGACACAAAAATATTGTCTGGAACCTTCTTAAACTTCTTAAGGATCGCGATTTCAAGATTATGTGCATTGTTCTCTGTATATGTCAAAAGCAAGCATCTGCCTGCCTGTGACAACTTGTCGACCAGGTATGTGGTTTTCCCTGCACCCGCCACAGCAAACAACACTTTTTTCATAACCATTCAATCCCTATTTGCCTTGCATACCCGATAGCCACTTTATTGCTTTTGAAATATACGAAGGAGGGACAACCTCTTCCTTTGATTCCAAAATACGAAAAGCGGCTTCAGCCTTATGATCAAGCATATACTTGAGAGCATCAGGCTCATCTGAAAATATCTTCCCTATCTTTTCTTGGTTGTCATTGTATAAGCACACTTCAAATGTATACCTCGCAACATCTTCATCCACAAACACCTGTATTTTATCGCCGCAAAAACTCTCATACCACTTTTGAGATTTCTTATCGTTGTCTCGGACAACAGCCACTTTCGAGCCCAACACACTCCCAAGCTCAAGATATCTCGAGAAAGAAAGATTATTCAATGCAATCGTCCAGATACCAAGCGTTGCAGCATCTTCCCCCGTTATTGCTTTTATGAATTTTTCCATTAAGATGAATTCCGCAGCTCCCTCTACAAGTAAAATCTTCTTAGAAAGAACGAACTGTAGAATATTGTCATTCGGGGCCTTCATGAAGAAATTTGCCGTCTCACTTGAAATCTTACTCATCGAGCAAACTCTTTTGTTCACAAAATAAACATTGCGTAAACCTATTCGAGATGTAATATAGCTATTATGCGTCACAATAAAAAGCTGTCGGTACTCCGCCTTCTCTTTGATATTCGCAATCAAAGTGCGCAAACATGAATGACTCAAATGGTTTTCGGGCTCCTCAATCGCCACAACAGACGATTTCTCTATATGCTTCAACAGCGCACTTTCCGTCTTGCACATTGAAATATAGCCGTCTCCCCGCCCCGCAAGAGCAATACCATCTTTTTCAATCTCAAGGCAGGAATCCAAATCACCGATGACTTTCAGATCGCGCTTAATCGCCTCTGCAGGCAAAGTAAATTTCTCCGTATGCTGACGAAAATTAAGACGTGAAGACAACAAGTTCCGCTCATCAACAACATTCTGAAATGTGTTCTCGACAATAAATCGCAACGCTTTAGCGGAATTAATAACAGTATTGTCTACAAATAAATAGCGGAAAGGCTTAAGGTACCCTGTATACGCCTGATCGGCAAACGTCGAAAATTCTACGGTATAAAATTCAAACGGGAAAATCTCAATTGTGTTCTTTCCCTCAACAATCTCTTCAATATCTTTAATGAAATCAGGATTGGGCTTACATTCCATCTTGATTCCATATGTGGATTTACCATTCGAATTTAAATAATGCTCACCATTAAACCTATGCCATTTAGGTTCATCAGGCATATTCAAAAACAATTCTATTGTAAGAACAGGAAGTGTTTCAATCGCCGGTGATTTCTTCCATTCGGAAACGGCCCTTGAATTGAAAAGACTCTTCAATCCTATACTTGTAACCTTTGACACATTCCCGGATAGAACCAAATCTATACCATGGATAATAGAACTTTTTCCACTTCCATTATCGCCAACAAAGATGTTGTAGTCAGCATTGCAGACAATCTTCTCATCTAAGAATACCCGATAATTCTTCAAGCGAATCTCTTTGATGGATATGTTCCTCATATCCTTTTCCTTCGCGTCTTCCGTCTGTGAAAGGTCGGCCATGTTATTTTTTTCCATAATTGTTAAACTCCAAAAATGTCTTTTTTGAGCTTCGCGTAGACTGACATGCCCGGCTCAATCAACGGCGCTAAAGTGTCACGCGCAAAGGCCTCGTGAGTGTTTCCGCATTTAGTCAGCCCCAGTGTCGATTTAACCGCATTGTACAACGGTCCCGCAATACTCTTTACATCATCTGGCGGTGTCACACCGACCATCAACTGGTTCTTCGTTGCAAGCAGCTGCGAAAGCAATTCATCATGTTGATTGACATGGCACAACTTACCGAGCACCTCATCGTCCCACAAGTAATTTTCTAAATCACGCAAGGTCAAAACACGCCCGCCTTGTGCAACCAAATCTGCCACTTCCTGCGAGCTTCGGTCATCGCAATCATAAATGGTTTCGATCTTGACCCCAGAAACACACTCTTTCAAGACAGATCCGGCGATCAGCGCATTTTTATCTACATCATTACAACCACCAACTGATATGAATTGAACATCAGGAAATTCTCTCTCAAAAATCTGATTGTAACATCGTGCATCGAAATTTGGATTTCGGCGTGCGCCTTGTTCACGCCGCTGCCCTTCACAAAGAAATATTCGCTTAGGAGCGATGAGCGAAACCATATCGCCAAGAGCAACTTCAAATGCCGACTTCCAATAAGTTCTCGTGGGGACTATCGGCTCAACAATCTGTGGGGCATCAAAGTCGCGGTTGGAAAAATCCAGAAAAACCACATTCTCAGGGTTTGCCTCATATAGTTCCTTCGCCTTTCGAATCATTCCTAACGAATGCGTGGCTATCCACAACTGGCAATTTGAAGGAATCAGGTTGTTCATTTCCTCCAAAAGATTTCCAGCCAGCGACGAATGCATATGCAGTTCAGGTTCGTCGATGCAAAATACCGTATTATTAAAATCTTTCGTCTTAATCACAAGATCAAGCAGCAGATCAAATGCCGCCTTCTCTCCACCTGACAAATTTTTGTAAGGAAAATTGTGACTGGCACCCTTCGTAAACAAAAACGTTCCATCTTGCAGCGGACGACCAAAGCTTTCAAGATTTAAGTCTGGGAATACGCGTTTCATCGACACTTGCACGGCCGCGATATACTTATCGCGCAATCGCGTTCTTGAAACATCGTTATCAGATCCTGGCTCGGACAATTCTTCAACAAGAAAAGAAACCATGCTCTGGTAATTTGCCGAAACACGTTTGTCTCTCGCCACCATCCAACAAGGATCCTCTTCATCGGAAAGAAGCGGAGCCTGTCGTCTCAGTCCATCCATGTGAAACCCCTCTTCAAAACGGTAGGCAGAACGAAAATAAAAAGATTTCCTACCTTCATCATCCCCAGACTTCAATTTTGAACAGTCATAAAACTCTACCTTTATTCGCGATTCACTCCTTCCTTCTGGTGCCGTACCATCCGCTCGTATCTTAGCAAGGTAGTTATTATCATAAGCACGATAGCAATTGTTATGCTTAACACCAGTTGAAAAAAGTGAAAATGCATCAAAAACAGACGACTTACCCGAACCATTCCGTCCCAACAAAACTATCAACTTGGCTGTTTGCGGAATAGACCTTATCGTGAGATTTGAGAATCTCCTAAAGTCCGTCAGTTTTACCTCTTTGATTTTCATGGCGTTCCCTATAGAATTACTCCATCGGCTTGATCATGGATTCGATGAACTTCTGCTCGGATTTGGTGATGCCGTATTTCGCGTAGAGCTGGGCGTCGATTTCAGAAACAGGACGCGACCAGTCGATGTCGGATCTCGAAGTGAAATCTTGAAGAGGAACAAAACGATACACCCTATCTTGCGCGTGTTGGGTGACTTTCGCCGCACAAACAAGAATACGGAAGAAACGCGTCTTTAGATATGACGAAAAGTTCGTTGCCTCCTCATGAGAGTTAAACTTTGCATACAGATATGTTTGCGAACACACCGACTGCTTAGGCGCAACCTCGGGTTCTCCCAATATCTGGTGCGGAAAACTTTCCCCCGCGCCATACGCACCAGGAATAAACACCTTGTCTAACTTTACATCTGAGGCGTTCTTTGCGATTGCTTTGCCGCGAACATAGCCGACGATGCGCTTGCCACCCTTCCAGTAGTATAGAGCGGTATCGAACTCGGTGGTCTTTTTGTCGCTGACAGCGAACGGTGTTTTCTTGCTTTCACCGGGATTTGTGGGGATGCCGAATGGCGTATCGGCAGAGATGATGGTGGATACTGTCTCATCGCGGCCATCGCGCTGGCAAGCCCCTACCACTTTCCGCACAATAGCGGCGGTTCTTGGGTTGCGAATGAAAATGGGGAACTCGTTCATGGCGATTGTCGCGGTGTCGGTCTTACCGTTTTCGTTCAGCGAGTATTCGCACATTCCATTATGCTCGCGGTCTTCGAGGTAATAGCACACGCCGCCCTTGATTTCAGCCGTCGGGAACAGAGAATGTGCATCGGCGAATGCAAAGAGTTTGCGGACGTGGCCGCAACCAAGCATCCGCTCGCGAAACGTCTTCAGTTGGCTTTCGCGTCCGGCGGCAAACCACTTGGCGGGGATGATGAGTGAAACGAAGTGGGTTGTGATGGTCGATGCCGCATCGGCAAAATACTGGAAAATCGGCGCGTCGTTCGTTCCGCCTGAACCACCCATCAACTGATACGGCGGATTGCCGACCACTGCGTCAAACTTGAGCATTTTCATTTCAAACTCCTTGTTGTTCCATGCGTTGCCGCCACAGACCTTGTTGTAGAATTTCTTCGGTTCGTTCTTGAGCAGTTCCACGAGATTCTTGATGTACTGCGCATTGACCGTCGCCTTGTCGTCGTAGCCGACGAGCGTGCGCCGCGTGATAGCCCGTGCCATGGGCGTTTTGCAGACGACGAAGAGCGAACGCGCAACCACCTCGCGCCACAGTTTCGCAAGCGCCGCCGGCGTCACCGCGTCCTCCGGCACATCGCCGAGTTTGCGGCGGTAGAGCGAGTAGGCCACGTAGAGCGGATAGAGGCCGGATTTGGAATTGATTTCGAGAATCTTCGCATCGGGCTTGCCAAATATAGCCTGTGTCACACCCCCATGCTCAACATGCCGCGGCGCATCCTCAATAGGTTTATCAAAGTTCTCGTCCCAGAAACACCAGCCGCCGATGGTGTCGGCAAGGTGCATGTTCACGACGCGCCAGGGCGTGAGAACGGTTTCCTTGTCGGGGTTCTTGAAGTAGCCGAATATCCGCGCGATCTGCTGGACGCGCCTTGTCGGCGGAAGCTTGTCCGCGCTCTTGGCGAGTTTTCGTATCTGCGTGCCCGCTTCCGCAAAAACATCCGCGTCGTAGTATTCGACGAACTTCTTGAAGATCGCCTTTGTGACGCCCTGCGGCATGAACTCCGCCCACGACTCGTCATCGACGAGGTTTGGAAAGTCCTTGATTGAAATGACCTGCTCTATTGGCACGTCCGCTCCGTAGATGAGAAGTGGCATGCGTATCGAGATTGCGCGGAGAATGAGAATCGCGTTTTTCTTTTCCGCGCGGCGGCGCTTCATCTCCTCGCGCGCGGCCTTTTCCTCTTCGGAGAGCGGTCGCGACGGAGCGCTGCCCTCCCGCTTTTCATGTTCCTCGTCGGCAAAATCCTGTTCGTTGACATAGACGGTATCGGCCATCTTCGTCTGCTTGGACGACCCGACGATCTTCCGAAGGTCCTCGAACTTCTTCAGGTCGATGTCAGTCAGCTCAAGGAGCCGGTTGGAGTAGAGCGACGTGTCGTCAAAGCCGTTGCGGATGGTCTTCATCACGAAGATGTGCTTGATCGAGGCCATCATCTTCTTGACGTCGTGCACCTCCATCTTCGAGCCGGAGATGGATATGACGGGACAGTAGTTCAGGAACTCGCCGAGGATGCGGCGTCCGTTCGATTCGGTCGTGTCGTTCTTCGACACGCGGCACGAGACCTGAGCCGTCTCGGCCAGCACCTTCAATGCACGGTCAGGCGCGAAATCGAACGCATAGCAGTCGGTTTTCATCTTGCCGCCGAGGTCGCCAGGACTCTGCACGCGGAAGATCGTCTGCATGTACTGTGCGGCGGACGTGACCGCGCTTCCGGCGACCATGAGGACGGCCGTCCATTCGGGGACCGTCACGCCGGTTGTGAGCTTGCCGCACGAGAGCGTGATGGAATACTCGTTCTCGCGGATGGTCTTCTTCACGAGTTCGAGTGCGCTGTCGTAATGCCGCTCTTCGTAGTCGTCACCCTCACCGGCGACATTGGCGATACCGTATTCCTTGAAGTACCTATGTTTGCGCAACAGGGCGGAAAGCGCCTTCGCGGACGCGACGCCCGGCACCATCCAAAGCGTGTGGCGGAAGAGGTCGCGATGCTCTTGCGTGGCAAACGGGTAGCGGCTTTTCGGGCTGTCGCCGGAAATCAGGTCGAGGAAGCGCCGCACATCATCCTCATGCACGAAGTCGCCGACCTTGGCGTCTCGCGGGACGGGATGATGGTCGATTTCCTTGTCGCCGGTCCAGGTGCGGAAGAACTCGCGGAAGTTGAACGCCTTGCCTTCAAGGTCGTCTTCCGAGAATCCGTCAAGTTCCGCGCCGAGGTCGTACGTGTAGAGATTGAGGCGCGGCAGGGCGGCGTAGGGATTGGGTTCGTCGGGATGTTCTTCGTCCCACGTCTCCTTCCGCTTCTGCTCCATCACGTAGTCCCAGACGAAAACCGAATCTTCGTCGTACTGCGAGAGGATGTTGAACGGCGTGCCGGAAAGCGAGAGGACTTTCGTGTGCTTCTTGACGAGATGCTCGCGGACTTCCTTGCCAAGGTCGGTCTGAGTCCCCTCGTGCGCTTCGTCGACGATCACGAGGTCCCAATCCATGTTGAATACGCCGCGGTTCTTGTCGTACTTGCCGTTCACGATCTGCGAGCCGCGCAAGTCCTGGATGGACGCGAAGTAGATGAAACGCTTGCCCGATTCGTCGAGGCGGGCGAGTTCGCGGTCGTTCCGCGCCTCCACCTTGTCGTTGAACTCGTATGCTCCGCCGCCAAGAGAGCTCTTGCGGTAGAACGTATAGCCGTCCACCTTCGTAAAGAGCTTGTTGAAATCCTCCTGCCAGCCGCTACCCACCACCGGGCGGTGCGTGACGATGATGACGCG
>DFGB01000065.1:0-10231 GCA_002371135.1 Verrucomicrobia bacterium UBA3761
TGTTCCACGTGGAACATTTTACCGGAATTGAGCTGCTGGTTGACGCATACAACCCCTGAAACGCACAGGATAATACGCGAAAATCTCGCCTCTTCCGCCCTTTACGGTGGTTCGATACACGCGACGGGTGTGAGATACTGTCCTTCAATCGAAGACAAGATAGTGCGCTTTGCCGATGTTCCTTCGCATCATGTAATGCTGGAGCCGGAGGATATTGACGGCAAGATTATATATCCAAATGGTCTTTCGTGTTGTCTGCCGCGAGATGTTCAAGAAAGAATGGTGCATTCCGTGCCTGGTTTGGAACGCGCCGAGTTTCTTGCATACGCCTATGCAATAGAATACGACGGCATCGATGCCCGCGAATTAAAGCATTCTCTCGAATCGAAGCGCATCAACGGCCTTTTCTTCGCCGGACAGGTGAACGGCACGACTGGCTACGAGGAAGCCGCCGCGCAGGGGATAATGGCAAGCATAAACGCCGTGTTCAAAGTGCGCGGCGAAGAACCGCTCGTATTGAGCCGCCAAGAAGCGTATATCGGCGTGATGATAGACGATCTTGTGACGAAGGGCACCGACGAGCCGTATCGGATGTTCACGAGCCGCGCCGAGAGGCGGCTTATCCTCAGACAGGACAACGCCCGCTACAGGCTCCTTGACGCGGCGAGGCGCGTAGGCATCCAGCGGCCGGACTACATCAATGCCGTTGCCTATGCCGCTTCATGGCTTGAAGAGGCGGAAAAGACAGGCGTCAATCCTCCGTTCGACACTGAAAAGGGCGGAAGGTGGGTGAACGAGCAGGATGCGCTTGACGAAATTGCGATTATCCGTCACTACGCGCACTACATCGAGCAGGAAAAGAAGGCCGCCAAGAGAGCCAAAGAAGACGAGAACATCAAGATACCGAAGTGGCTCGACTACGATGCCTGCACGGCAGTGCGTTATGAAAGCCGCGAAAAGCTGAAGGCGGTGCGCCCTGAGACGCTCGCCCAGGCCTCGCGCATCCCCGGCGTCAACCCCGCCGACATCGCCGTCCTCGCAGTGATAATAAAGAAAGGGAGGGTGTGAGAGTAACATCCCAATATATCCCAACTATCCCAATCCTCCCAACCATCCCAACCCCTCTTCAGCTCTCCCGACTTATCAACAACTTTCTGTTGATAACTTGTCTACAAGTGTTGATTACTTCCTGATGATATTTTCAGCGAAATTTGATACTATGTACAGTGACAAAATCATCAGATCTATAATTTCACAACGCCATGGAAGGTATTTTATCGCAGAAGAGTCCGGAAGGGGCGTGGGAGCGGGCGAAAACCGTTCTCATAGCAACTCTTAAAACGCCCGAGGAAAAGAGCCGGGCCGACCGCTACTTCTCGATGATCACGAAAGTCGAGAAGGACGGCGAGGGCAGGTTTATCCTCCGCGTTTCGAACAATGCGGCGGCAGAGTTCCTTGACGAAAATTATGCGTCGAAAGCGAGAACGTGCCTTGGTCTCGTGGGCGAAGGGGATGACGTCAAAGTGGAATTCGCGCTGGACGATTCCCCTCCTCCCCCGCCCCCTCCACCTCCGCCTCCGCCGCCAAGACCGGCGGCGAAGGCGGACGAGACACCGAGGACCGTCCAGCAGCAGAGCGCAGGCCGCCAGGGGTTTATTTCCACGCTTCCTCTCAACGAGGAATATACATTCGATGAATTCGTCTCCGGCCCGTCGAACAGCTGGGCGTATTCGGCGGCGCAGGGGGTAGTGCAGACGCCGGGCGAGAAGGGCTACAACCCGCTCTTCATCCACGGCGGCACCGGGCTTGGCAAAACCCACCTGATGCAGGCGATCGGCAACGAACTCAAAAAGAAAAACCGCAACTTCGCCGTCTGCTACATCACCGCCGAGACTCTCCTGAACGAATACGTGAACTGCCTCAAAAACGGCACGGTCAATTCTTTCCGCGACAAATACCGCAACGTCGACGCGCTCCTCATCGACGACGTGCAATTCCTCCAGCGAAAGAACCAGTTCCAGGAGGAGTTCTTCAATACATTCAACTTCCTCCAGGGCAAGAACCGGCAGATCGTGATGACGAGCGATGTGGCGCCGAAAGATCTGAAGGTGCTCGAAGAGCGTCTAATTTCGCGCTTCATCGGCGGCCTCGTGCAGGAGATAGATTCGCCAAGCTACGAAACGCGCCTCGCTATTCTGAAGAAGAAGACCGAAGGCAAGCTGCCGATCATCCCGCTTTCCACGCTAAACTTCATCGCAGAGAACATAAAAAGCCACGTGCGCGCGATGGAAGGGGCGCTCGCGAAGGTGAAAATGGTTATGCTCGCGAATCCGGGCGAAGAGATTCCGCCGGTCCTCCTGCACCGTCTCTTGAAAGACTTCATCGAAAGCGACGAGAACATACGAAGGCTCTCCATCCCGGACATCCAGGCCGCGTGCGCCAAACGCTACGGCATCACCGTCGAAGACGTCCTCTCGAACGTCCGCACCCAGACGCTCGTGAACGCCCGGCAGCTCGCGATGTATATCGCGAAGAAATTCACTTCGCAATCGAGCAACGACATCGGCAAGGCCTTCAACAAAACCCACGCCACCGTTTTGAGCGGCGTGAAGAACATCCAAAAGCGCATGGACGTGGAGCCCGACCTGCGCGAGAGCCTGGAGGCGATCCTCTCCGAATTCGGCGTCAAGCCGGGCGACGAGCTAAATTAGGAAATTTGAGATTTGCGATTTGCAATTTACGATTTACGATTTGCGATTTGCGATTTGCGATAGAGAATTCCATTTTTAAATAGCAGAGACTTGAAAGGTTTGAATGAAAGCCTCTCAAGTCTCTACGATTTTAAAAATCATAAATCGTAAATCGAAAAATCGTAAATCGAAAAATAAAGCAACTTGTCTATAAATTGTATGGCAAGGGGTTGATAACGAGGGGAGATGTCTTCCGGAACTTGCAGGGAAGAGAAGTTGCAGACATGTGCAAACATCCGCCAACAGCGCTATCAACATGCGGGCGATAAAAAAAAGCCAGTTTTTCCTAAACGAAACCGACTTGTCAACGTTATCTACAGGTCATAATAATATTAATACTTTAAATATAAAATATAATAGATTTAACAGTGCGCAAAGAGCGGACGGCGAGCGCTCCCGAAGCAAAACGGAACCCGCGGGCAGGGAAGGGCGTCGCTTGCGCCAATCGCGCTCCTCGCATCGCCCAGCCTGGAAGCCCGGATGCAGGACGCCACTGGCACTAGACGCTTTCAAGAAAATATGATATAATAGACGCCACTATAAGGAGAAAGAACGAACCATGAAATTTTCGGCCGACCAGACAAAGTTCTCGGAAGCGCTCAAGAGAGTGCAGGGCGTGATTCCCGGGAAGGATTTGAAGTCTCTCGTGTTGCAGAACGTTTTGCTCGTCGCCGAGGCCGGCAGGCTTACGCTGACGACGACCGACATGTATCTCACCATCGTCACCTCCATCGACTGCATCGTGACGGAGCCGGGCGCGACGACGCTGCCGGTGAAGATTCTCGCGAACATCGTATCCTGCGCGCCGGAGGGGGTCGTCGAAGTCGACGTCGACAACGAAACCCAGAACGCGAAGATCCTCGCCGGCCGCGCGAAATACCGCCTCTCCGGCATACAGGCGTCGGTCTTCCCGCCGCTCGCGCAGATCGAGCCGGAGCGGACTTTCACGCACGAGCAGGCGCTCGTCAAGGAGATGATGCGCAAGACGAACTTCGCCGTTTCGCAGCTTGAAGACAGCCGCCGCTCGACGAAGGGGCTTCTCATGCGCTGGAGAGACGGCCAGTTCCACATGGTCGCGACCGACGGCCGCTGCCTTTCGCAGGTGACGAAGGAAGTGCCTCTCCCGCCGCTCGAAAAGCAGGTCGACATCATCGTGCCGCTCAAGTCCGCGATCGAGATCCAGCGCAACCTCGCGACGGAAGGCAACGTGACGATCGACGTAGTAGAGCGCAAGTATGCGGCGTTCACGTTCGGCGACGTGAAAATCTACACGAAACTCATCGACGACGTCTACCCCGCGTACGAAGCGGCGATTCCGCGCGACCTCGAATATTCCATCAAAGTCGACCGCCAGGCGATGTTGAACTCGCTCAACCGCGTCCAGGCCGTCGTCTCCGGCATGGTGTCGGTAGCGATCCGCTTTGCCGACAACATGATGTACATGAGCATCAACGCCGGCGAAATCGGCAACGGCAGCGACGAGATCCCCGTCAAATACGACGGCGAGGAAATCAACGTGATGTTCGACACGAAGTATCTCAAGAGCGCGCTCGACGTTCTCGACGACGATGAAATCACCTTCAACATCCGCAACGGTTCGGTGCCGGTGATCATCCGTTGCTCGGTGCCGGTGATCATCGTGTTGATGCCGCTCAGGATCAGTTAGGAAGTAGGAAGCAGGAAGTAGGAAGTTGCGTGAGTGTCGCGCTTGTCGCGGCCTCAATCGGAATGCAAGGGTGGATATATGCGCCTTTTCGAAGACAAGAATTATCCGATCATCATATCGTGCGCGAAGGAACTTTCGCGCTGGACGGAGATCGAGGTCGTCGACATGGGATACCATCCCATCGAGACGACGGAGAACACCGTCGTCATTCGCGGCGACGTGCGCGATGTGATGAAACTCAACTTGCACTTGCGCACGGCGCATCGCGTCCTCGTGCCGCTTCTTCGCGCGACGTGCCGGAACGTGCGCGACCTCTACAACCTCGCGTATTCCATCGACTGGGAGAACATCATTGACGTCGACGGGTATTTCTCCGTCTCGTCGGTCGTGCACAACTTCACGGTGCGCGACACGCGCCTGCCCAATTTGTATATAAAAGACGCGATAGCCGACCGCATGCGCGACCGCTTCGGGCGGCGTCCGGACTCCGGCGTCCGGAACGACGGCTCGGCGGTGTTCGCTTTCTGGGACCGCAATGAAGTGATCATCTACATCGATACGTCCGGCGAACCGCTTTCAAAGCGCGGCTATCGCAAGATTCCAGGTTCCGCGCCGATGCAGGAGACTTTGGCGGCGGCGTGCATCATGGCGATGAAGTGGGACCGCAAGACGCCGTTCCTCTCGCCGATGTGCGGCAGCGGCACGCCGGCGATCGAAGCGGCGCTCATGGCGATGAACCGCGCGCCGGGCCTCATGAAAGGCCACTTTGCTTTCCAGTCGGTCCTCGGCTACACGCGCCTCATCCCCGGCGAGAAGGCGCCTAACGTCGCGCCGCGCCAATACGGCGGCGCCACGCCGGAGCAAATCTGGAAGGAACTCGTCCTCGAAGCGAAAGAGAACGAAAAAACATCCAACTTGCCGCGCATCATCGCCACCGACATCTCCCCCGAGGCCGTCGAAAACGCCTACTCCAACGCGATGAACGCCGGCGTCCAGGATTTGATCGAGTTCAAAGCCTGCGACTTCGCCGAAACTCCGATTCCCGACGTCGAGACCGGTTGCATCTTCTTCAACCCGGAATACGCCATCCGCCTCGGCACGTATGAAGAGCTCGCTCCCGTATACGAACGCATCGGCGAATTCATGGCGGAGAAGTGCAAGGGCTGGACAGGCGCGCTCATCACCGGCAACCCCGACCTCGCCCGCTGCGTGAACCTTTATTACAAAACACGCATCCCGTTCTTCAACGGCCCTATCGACTGCCGTTTGTTCCTGTATCTCGGGTGCGAGAGAAAGAGCTGAGAATTTTCAAACACTGTTTCAATTTCCAAGCGAGTGACGTCATGAGCGATGAAGTTTTCAGTTTCAGCGAGTTTATAAAAAAAGAGCCCGAGCCCGTAGCGGCGGCGGAGACGGCGGCGGAAGAGCCGAGCGCGCCGGAATTGGAGATCCAGAAGGCGGTTGTCGAGCAATTCGCCGCCGAGAAAGCGGTGCTCGACGAGAGCATCGAAGCTCTGCGCAAGGAAGTGGAAGATTTGAAGCACGCCTTGTGCGTGAGCGAGCAGAACTCCGCCAGCCTCGCAGAGCAGAATGCCATCCTCGAATCCGAGCTCGAAAATGAGCGCGCCAAATCCGCCGCGCTCGATGCAAAACTCAGCGAGCGTCTCATCAAGGAACTCGACGACCAGGTCCGCAATCCGAACGCCCTCGCGCTCCTCGACCGCGATGTCGAGCTCCCGGACCGCTTCCCCGGCGAGACCCGCGACCACGTCCTCGAAGTCATCAAGGAAGCGCGCGACGCCGCCGAAGCGCAAGGCCGCATCCGCCGCGCGCAACTTCTCGAAGGCGTCCTTGTCGCCAACGAGCCGAACGGCGGCCTCGCCAAAAAACGCGCCAACCTTGAAAAGTTCTTCGCAATGAACGGCAATATCGTCAACGGACCCGTCATCGAAGAACTCGAGCGCTGCGGCATCGCCTACAAAGACGGCGATACCTACCTCCTCCCGAAGGAAATAATGCTCAGGACTTATTGATTATCAACTATTATCAACAACTTTATAAACAACCTGTCGATATGTTTATAAACGTGTTGATATTTGTTGATAATCTCCCACTTGATAAAAACCCGAAATTATGGGACAATATTCGGCGTGACAAACCTGAATAAAGAATTTTGCTTTGCGGTGAAGGCGGCCCGGCGTGAAAGCGGGCTCTCGCAAAGCGTGCTTGCGGTCGAAATCGGCTGCAAGCAATCGGCGCTTTCGATGTTCGAGCAGGGAGACGGGACGAAGCTGAGCGACGAAGCGGTAAAGAAGCTCTCTGCGAAATTCGGCATAGAACTGCCAAAAGAGGAAAGCGCCGCGCCTGCGGTCGCATTGCCCGCGCCCGGTGGGTTCGGGGCACCAGGGGGGTTCGGGGGGCGGAGCCCCTCCGTCCTTTGCCACCGCGGCTTCTGCCCCAACCCGCACTGCCCCACGAATGCCAACGTCTACGAAGTCGACGGCGAGCGTTTCGCCGTGCCGGACTGCGAAGCGGCCGATCCCGTCGGCGGCAGATTCTGCGCCATGTGCGCGGAAGTGCTTGAAAAGCGCTGCCCGAATTGCGGCGCCCATATCCACAAGGGGGCCGTGTGCTCCCACTGCGGAACAAAATATGTAGCGATTGAATGACGCGACGCGATTTCATAAAGCGCTTTTTCATAGCGACTGGAATTGCAGGCGCAACTGCCTGCGGCGGCGGCATCGCATACCTGCACACCCCACAGTTTGGCAGAAAGCCCTCCAAAAAGCGCCTCGAGCGCATGCTCGCCTCGCCCAACTGGAAAGACGGCGCGTTCCGCAACTACGAACCCCTCTCCGCCGCGCGCAGGGTCCTGCCCGACGTCAAACGCTCCAGCCGCGCCAAGGTGATGTGGAATTTTCTCTTCGGCGATAAGAAGCACTTGATGCCGTCGAAGCCGCTCGAAGTGGTGAAGACGGATTTTTCGAATATCTCCATATCCGAAGATTCCGCCGTGTGGCTGGGGCATTCGTCGGTGTTTCTCACGCTCGGCTGCTATCGCATCCTTATCGACCCCGTCTTCTCGCCTTACGCCTCGCCCGCGCCGTTCATCAACCGCGCTTTCCCGGGCTCTCAGCCCTGCACCGCCGCCGATATCCCGCATATCGACCTCCTCCTCGTCTCGCACGACCATTGGGACCACCTCGACTACCCCACATTGCGCGCCATAAAAGACCGCGTCGTGAAAGTGGCGACGCCCCTAGGCGTCGGCGAGTATCTTGAGCAGTGGGGATACGCCGGAGATGCAATCGTGGAAGGGGATTGGTGGGATGTCGCCGAGCCGCTTCCGGGGCTGAAGTTGACTTTCCTCCCCTCGCGACATTTCTCCGGGCGCCTCCGCCGTCCGAACCAGACTCTCTGGTCAGGGTTTCTGATCGAATGCGGCGGCAAGAAAGTGCTCTTTTCCGGCGACGGCGGCTTCGGACGCCACGTATACGACATCGCCCGCCGCGCCGAGGGCTGCGATCTCGCGTTCATCGAAAACGGCCAATACAACGACAAATGGCCTGCGTGCCACATGGCGCCGCCGGAGTCGCTCGAATACGCCCTCGCGGTGAAGGCGAAGGCCGTCGTCCCCGTGCACAATTGCAAGTTCGTCCTTTCCGAGCACGTGTGGGACGAGCCGCTCAAGAGGTTTTCGACACTCGCATATGGGCGAGCGCCGCTCTTGACGCCGCGCATCGGGGAGGCGTTCCACATCCCCGCGCGCGACGCGGAAGGGCGCACAAGGTGGTTCGAGGAGGCGTGAAAATGGCGATACCGTTCGAACCATATTCCGACCAGGCCCTCGCGCTGCGCCTCGAGCACCTCGAAGCAAAAACGGCCATCCGCCGCATGGTCGACCACAATTTCGCGCTTATCGCAAGCTGCTTCGAGTGGCTCGACTACCTGCCGGATATCGGCAAGCGCGAACGGCCGCGCGTGGCCCTTGCCGCGTCGCTCAACCCGGGCCGCACCTCCGCCAACCATGCCCAGGCGGATATTGAAACGCTGGCCGGGTTCTATTCGCGCTTCGAATGCGGCGCCGTGCCGCGCCTCGCCGAGTTCGACGAAATGGCCCGCACCACCGCCACTCTCATCGGCTGCATCAAGCGCATCCACCACACGTGCTACATCGACGAAGCGGAGCGATACTTCGGCGACTTCGTCGAGTATGTCAATTTCTCCGGCGGCTCCAGACTGTCGCACGATAAATTCGCCGCCGGCATCGCCGAGTCGACGCAGGGCTTCATCGCCGCGTGCAAGCAGAACAGCCACGCGCTTGGCGTATTCTTCGAGAAACTCGCCGACAAGGCCGCTTGCGACATGCCGGACCTCCTCGGCGCGAGGCAGCTCGACTACGTCGCCGCGAAGGTCGCGGAGAAAATCGACAACCTCCACCGGAGCGGCTACGAGGCCATCGTCACGCTGGTGAAGGCAATAAACGACGAAGTCTTCGGCGGCCATAGCATTTCGAAGTCCATCGCATACGTCCGCACATGCCGCATCCAGCCCGGCGACGCGCACTACGACGAGATCGTCGACGCGAAATCGTTCATCCGCTCGCGGGCGCTGCGCCTCGGCAAGTCGGTCGAGGCCGTCGTCGAAAAGGAAGAAGGCGCCTGGCGCACCATCGCCAAAATGTGCCAGCCGAGCTACAAGAGACGATTAGGCATTTAGCATTTTACATTTCGCGGTAAACCACACAATGCCCAAATTCCAAAATGCAATGCCAAATGAATAAGAAATCCTCTCTCCGGTTCCGCCACGGCGTCCTGCCGGCGTTCCTGCTCGCGGTCAGCGTCGGCCAGATCTACGCATTCACGAATTTCGCGACGGAAATCGCGACGTGCATTTCGAGCACGCAGAAGGCGGTGCAGTTCGCTTTCTCGCTGGGGATATTCTTCCTCGGCATGGGGGCGGCGTTCTTCGGGAAAATCGTGGAGAAGAACATCCGCGTCTCGACATTCGTCGGCACGGGTCTCTTCCTCGCGGGCCTCGCCACGACCTCGCTCGGCATAGACAAACACTGCCTGCCGCTCATATACTTCGGCTACGGCGTGCTCGTGGGCGCCGGGACGGGCATAATCTACATTTCGCCCGTGAAGACGATGATGCTCTGGTTCCCTGCGAACAAGGCGCTCGCCGCCGCGTTGCCCATCATCTCGTTCGGCCTCGGCTCGACGCTCTCGACCATCATGTACAAAGGCTTTTCCATCGGCGGGCCTGAGAGCATCTTCTACATGCGCTTTCTGGGCTTTGCGGATATCTACAACGTCGCGGCCGACCCGGCGGCCATCGCCAAGGTTTTCCGCGCGTTCGCCGTCTTCTACGCAGTCCCGATGATCGCCGCCTCGCTCCTCCTCAAGAAGCCGCGCATCGTCGTGCAGAGCTTCGGGCACGATCTCCCGCAGCTCGAATTCAAGTACATCCAGCTCGCCAAAGACCCGTTCTTCCTGCGCTCGTGGCTTTTCATGTTCCTCAACATCTCCGCGGGTCTCTGCCTCATACCGCTCGCAAAGCAGATGATGAGCTCCCCCGCCGTAGGCTACCCCGACGGACTCGCGACCGCCGTCATCGCCTTCTGCGGCCTCATGAACGGCGGCGGCAGGTTCCTCTTCGCATGGTGGTCGGACCGGCTCGAAAAGCGCCTGAACATCCTCGTTGCCATTCTCGCCATCTCGCTCGGCGTGATGCTTGCGAGTTTCTGGCCGCTCATGATCGGCCTCGCGCTACTCGTCGTCAACGCGTGCTACGGCGCCGGATTCTCCGTCAT
>DFGB01000065.1:10340-13930 GCA_002371135.1 Verrucomicrobia bacterium UBA3761
GCCGTCCTTTCGGCGTGGGGATTTGCGGGTCTCGCCGGCAACCAGGCCGCGATCCTCGTTTCGAAATTCGGCGGCCAGACCGCGGTCGTCGCCATGCTCGTCGCCGTCTACGCTCTCAACCTGTGGAACGTCAAACTCCTCGGACGCAAAGAAAGCAAGGAACGCTAAAATGGACATTCAGGAACTGGCAACCATATTCCAGACGAAGTTCAATGTCGAGGGACTTGAAATAAAAGACGGGGCGTGCGCACTCAAGATAGACGAGCACGACGTCGACTTTGCGGAAACCGCGGACGGCTCGGCGATAGTCGTCACCGGGTTCCTCGGCGAAACTCCGTCCGAGCGCCCCGAGGTGTTCCTCGGGATGCTCCTCGCGGCGAATGTCGACATGATGGGGAGCGACGCTCTCGCCTTTGCGCAGCGTCCCGGCGACGGCGGCATCGTGCTCGCTTGGCGCGCCGCGTCGTCGCTCGACGCCGATGCATTCTGCAAAGGGCTTGAGGAGTTCGTCAACACGATCGAGCGCTGGGAGAAGGTGATAGCGGACTACCGCCCCGCGGCGGCCGCGGCTGAAGAGCTCGACGCCGCCCCGCCACCTCCCTCCTCCCCCGGCTTCATGCTCGTCTGATCAAAGAACGTGGGGGCTGGACCCCTTGAGTTCTTTGCAAAAATGCCGTCGCCCTGCCGTGTTGCAATCTGCTATTGCACCAGGGCGGGAAATATGATACAATACGGGTGCAGTTTCGGGAGTTTGGAAATTTCGAATGAAAAGCGCAAAAGCAGCCAAAAGACCGTCGGGCGCAGCGAGCCGCGCGGCGCATATCATGAAGCCGGAATATCTCGCGGAAATCGAGCGCATGCGGCTCATGGACGACGATTTCATGTCCAAGTGCCTCGAAAACGCGCCGGAGTGCATCGAGCTGATATTGCGGATAATCCTCGGCAAAAAGGATTTGCAGGTCGTCAAGTCGCAGACCGAGTATCCGATAAAGAACCTGCAAGGGCGCGGCGTGAGGTTCGACGTTTTCGCGAGAGACTCCAAAGGGAATGAATACGACATCGAGATCCAGCGCTCGGACCGCGGCGCGGAACCGAAGCGGGCGCGATACAATGCCGCGCTGATGGACGCGAACGCGCTCAAGTCCGGCGACGACGTGGGCAGACTGCGCGACACTTATGTGATTTTCATCACCGAGAACGACGTGATGGGCGATGGTCTGGATGTCTATGTTTACGACCGGGTCGAAAAGAAGACAAAGCGCCGTCTTCTCGACGGCTCGCACATCGTCTACGTGAACGGAGAGACGCGGAGCGCGACGGAGATTGGCAGACTGATGCATGATTTGCGGTGCAGCGACGCGGCGAAGATGCATTTCAACGTTCTAAAGAAGAGAGTCGGAGAATTCAAAAATTCAGACGAAGGGAGGCATATCATGTGCGAAGCAATCGAAAGGATTGCGGCGCGGCGCGAGCGCGAGGGCGAGCGCAAGGGCGAGCGCGAGGGCGAGCGCAAGACCATGCTCGCGACGGCGAAGCGGATGCTGGAGAGCGGAATGCTCGCGCTGAAAGACATCGCGAAGTTTTCCGGGCTGTCGCTGCCAGAGGTCAAGAAGCTCCAGGCATCAATGGTTTGAGAGCGAATATTCCTTTGGCCCTGTGATGGACCGCGCAAATCCAATATGGACGCGGCAAGCCGCGCGTGGAACGTGTGCGGCGCATTGTCGTATGCAACTCTCACCGTAAAAATGATATCATCATGCTATGATCAAAAAAATATTCCTAGCTTTAATTGCCATTCTCTCGTTTACTTCCGCTTTTGCGGAAGTCGATTTGGACGAACTTGAAACCGTAGCCGCGTGCAACGAGAAAATCGCCGAGTTGGACAAGGAGCGTCTCGAACTTGGCAAAGAGACGATCGTCCGCTATCGCAAGAAGGATCACCCCTCCAAGAACATCGATGAGCGTTTAAAGATCGTCGAAATCAACAGGGAGTTCATACATAGTGAAAATTCAAAAATCCGCATAGGCATTAAGCTTCAGAATATGCGCAACAATCAAAAAGACTATGAAAAGTGGGACTATTACAAGAGCAAGATACCTGAAAGCGAAAAGCGTGTTGCCCGCATGGAAGAGATTAAGAAGGACATAGCGAGCATAAAGAAGTATAAAGAAGGCCTGGTAAAGGCAAAGAAGTTTCGCTGAATTTTCAACGGCCGCTGGGCGGCGCGAACGGCAGACGGCCGTGACAAGCGCGGCCCTCCCGTGCATCGCCGCCGGGAGGTTCGGGGGGCGCAGCCCCCTCTCGCCCGCTAGAGGGGGGTTCGGGGGGGCTCAGCCCCCTCCGTCCGTTGCAAGAAAATTTCTGAAATACCCCCTTGCGCTCTTGGGCGGCGATTTGGTATAATATACGAGTTTTCATGCAGAAAGAACGTGCCACTTTAGCTCAGTAGGTAGAGCACATCCTTGGTAAGGATGAGGTCGTCGGTTCGATTCCGATAGGTGGCTCCATCTGCGTGGAGGCGCGAAGAACACAACTCACAGGAGTCCATAACAATGGCAAAGGAAACATTCGATCGCGGCGGAAAGCCGCACGTGAACGTCGGCACCATCGGCCACGTCGACCACGGCAAGACCACTCTCACGGCCGCCATCACGCACGTCCAGGCGCTCAAGGGCCTCTGCACGGAGATCAAGTACGACCAGGTCGCCAAGGCTTCCGAGTCGGCCGGCCGTCGCGACGCCACCAAGATTCTGACGATCGCTTCCTCGCACGTCGAATACGCAACGGCGAACCGCCACTATGCGCACGTCGACTGCCCCGGACACGCCGACTACGTCAAGAACATGATCACCGGCGCCGCCCAGATGGATGGCGCGATCCTCGTCGTCTCCGCCGTCGACGGCCCCATGCCGCAGACCCGCGAGCACGTCCTTCTCGCCCGCCAGGTCGGCGTGCCGAAGATTGTCGTCTTCCTCAACAAGTGCGACCTCGTCGACGACGCTGAAATGCTCGACCTCGTCGAGATGGAAGTGCGCGAGCTCCTTTCCAAGTATGATTATGATGGCGACAACGCTCCCGTGATCCGCGGCGCTGCGTATCCTGCCACCCAGGCGGCTTCCGCTGACGATCCTGCTTGCAAGTGCATCGACGAGCTCATGGAAGCTCTCGACACCTACATCCCCGAGCCCGAGCGCGAACTCGACAAGCCTTTCCTCATGCCTATCGAAGACATCTTCTCGATCGAAGGCCGCGGCACCGTGGTGACCGGCCGTGTCGAGCGCGGTGTCGTCAAGGTTGGCGACGAAGTCGAAATCGTCGGTCTCAAGCCGACGGCCAAGACCGCCGTCACGGGCGTTGAAATGTTCCGCAAGCTCCTCGACCAGGGTCAGGCCGGCGACAACATCGGCACGCTCCTTCGCGGCACGAAGAAGGAGGATGTCACCCGCGGCCAGGTTCTCGCCAAGCCCGGTTCCATCACGCCTCACACCGAATTCTCCGGCCAGGTCTACGTCCTCACGAAGGAAGAGGGCGGCCGCCACACCGCGTTCATGAAGGGCTATCGTCCGCAGTTCTACATCCGCACGACGGA
>DFGB01000065.1:14015-31494 GCA_002371135.1 Verrucomicrobia bacterium UBA3761
CTCCCCGAGGGCGTCGAGATGGTGATGCCTGGCGACAACGTCGAGATCACGGTCAAGCTCATCGCTCCCGTGGCGCTCGAAGAGAAGATGCGCTTCGCAATCCGCGAAGGCGGCCGCACGGTCGGCGCCGGCACGGTCTCGAAGGTCATCAAGTAAGCACCTGCAAAGTCTTCTGTGAGATGCCCTGACGCGCCTCGCCCGTCCAAACTCTGAAAAAGGGTGGTCTTGGGACGGGCGGCGCGCCGGGGCTGATCGACCCCCAGCCGGGTCTAAGGAAGACGAAGGAATACGACAATGCGTGATCTCGCTATTCTGGCCTGCCAGGAGTGCAAACGCAGGAACTACACCACGACGCGCAACAAAAAGACCGTTACCGAGCGTCTCGAAAAGGTGAAGTTCTGCCCCTTCTGCCGCAAGCCCACCACACATAAAGAGACGAAGTAGGATTTTTCGATTTGGAGATTTTCGATTTGCGATTTGGCGGTGCAGCCTTGAAGAATAGAACAATCGAAAATCGAAAATCGATCAATCGAAAATCGATCAATCGATCAATCGAAAATCGATCAATCGAAAATCGATCAATCGAAAATCGAAAATCGATCAATAAACTAGGGTAGTAGCACAATGGCAGTGCAGCGGTCTCCAAAACCGCCTATGGGGGTTCGATTCCCTCCTACCCTGCCATTAGAAGACGAGGAAAGAAAATGAGCTTTTTTTCTAAGACGAAGGAATATCTTGCCGGGGTCGGCGCTGAATCCAAGCGCGTGACGTGGCCGGGCAGGAAGGAGCTTTGGGAGTCTTCGCTCGTCGTCATCTCGTTCATTTTCATTCTCGCGGCTACAACGCTTGTCTGCGACAAGGCGATCGAGTTCTGCCTCGATTGGATCAAGGGCTGAGGCCCGGAAGAGGGGGAGGCGATGCAGAAGCAATGGTTTGTCCTGCATACCCTGACGGGGCAGGAAATGAAGGCCAAGCAGTCCATCGACGCTCGCGTCAGGATGGAACGCATGGAAGACCTCATCGGGCGCTGCGTCATCCCCACGGAGAAGGTCGTCGAGAAGAAGAACGGACGCAAGCGCACGATTACGCGCCGCGTATTTCCGGGCTACGTCATTTGCGAACTTGCGCTCTACGATACTGCCAAGCCCGTGGATGAACGCGGGCGCATGGCGATCAACGAGCGCACGTGGCAGTTCCTGCGCGAAACGCCCGGTGTAGTTGGTTTCGTGGGCGGGGAGAGGCCGGTGCCGCTCAGGGACGCGGAACTTGCGGCGATATTCGACAGCGAGCCCAAGGCAGGCGGCGACGTCGCGCGTCCCAAGATTGAATTTTCCGTCGACGAGACGGTTAGAGTAAATGACGGTCCGTTCATGGGTTTGACGGGCCAGATTTCAATGGTGGATCCCGACAAGGACAAACTCAAGGTCGAAGTGAGCATCTTCAACCGCAAGGTCCAGGTCGACGTCGAGAGTTGGCAGGTCGAGAAGGTGGACATCCAAGACACCCTCGAACCCGTCAAGTAAGCCGGTCTGACGCCGGTCTCGGCAGGTTTTGCGGTCCGTTTCCACCGGGCAGGATCCCCGGGAGGAGCCGCACGAAAGAAGGAACAGGCTAATGGCCAAGAAGGTGACTGGCGTGGTAAAGCTCCAGATCCCCGCAGGTGCGGCTAACCCCGCGCCGCCGGTGGGTCCCGCGCTCGGTTCTGCTGGTGTCAACATCATGCAGTTCTGCAAGGAGTTCAACGCGAAGACCGCGAAGGACGCGGGTCTCGTCATCCCTGTAATAATCACGGTGTATCAGGACCGCAGCTTCTCGCTGCAGTTCAAGTCTCCGCCCGCATCGGTCCTGCTGAAGAAGGAAGCGGGTCTTGCGAAGGGCTCCGGCGTGCCGAACAAGAACAAAGTCGGCAAGGTCACGAAGGCCCAGCTCGCCAAGATCGTCGAGATGAAGAAAGCCGACCTCAACACGGACGACCCCGAGGCGGCCATGAGGATGATCGCGGGCACGGCCCGCAACATGGGAATCGAGGTGGTTGAATGAAGCACGGCAAGAAGTATTTCAACGCGCTCAAGAAGGCTCCCAAGAAGGCGGTGTCGCTTGAGGAAGCCGTCAAGTTCGTCAAGGCGAACGCCGGCGCGAAGTTCGACGAGACGGTCGACGTCTATTTCCATCTCGGCAAGGAGCTCACGAAGGGCGACACCGCCGTGCGCGGCACGGTGAAGCTCCCCAACGGCTCCGGCAAGAAGGTGAAAGTCTGCGTGTTCGCCGGCGGCGAACAGGCCGAGGCCGCCAAGGCCGCGGGCGCCGATTTCGTCGGCATGGCGGACCTCATCGAGAAGATCACCAAGGAAGGCTGGTGCGATTTCGACGTCGCCATCGCGACCGTCGAAGCCATGAAGGAAGTGCGCAAGTGCGCTCGCGTGCTCGGCCCCCGCGGCCTCATGCCCAACCCCAAGACCGGCACGGTGACCGATGACGTCTCCACCGCCGTCAAGGACGCCAAGGGCGGCAAGGTCGACTTCCGCATGGACAAGACCGGCAACCTCGCCGTCATCGCCGGCAAGCGCTCCTTCGAGGAGGCCGCTCTCGTCGGCAACATCAAGGCCATCGTCTCGGCCGTCACCGCGGCGAAGCCCGCGGCGGTCAAGGGCGTCTTCATCAAGGGGATGTCGATTTCCTCCACGATGGGCGTGGGCGTCAACGTGGTCGTCGCGAACGACGCCGAATAAGGAGGGATTTTCCAATGAGAGTCGAAAAGATTGCAATACTCGACGAAGTCGTCGCCCGTATCAAGGATTCGGACTACTGCTTCATCATCAACTACGGCGGCGCCACGGTCGCGCAGCTCTCCAAGCTCCGCGCCGACCTGCGCAAGCAGGATTCCCGCCTGCTCGTCGTCAAGAACACCTACCTCGCCAAGGTCGCGAAGGAGAAGGGCTGGTCGGACGACGTCAACGCGATGCTCTCCGGCCCCACGGCCGTCGCGATCGGCAAGGGCGAGCCCACGGCCGTCGCAAAGGCGATCATGGAGTTCGTGAACGACAAGGCCCTCGCGGGCAAGGCTTCCGTCAAGGGCGCCGACTATGATTCGAAGATCGTCGACGCCGCTATGGTCGAAGCGCTCTCGAAGGTGCCCGGCAAGGATCAGCTCCGCGCCACGTTGCTCATGCTCCTCAAGGAGCCCGCAACGCGCCTCGCCCGCGTCCTCTCCGAAAAGGCCAAGAAGGAGGGCGGCGAAGCCGCTCCCGCCGCCGAAGCTCCCGCCCAGGCGTAACATCGATTTCCAGCTCATGAAACACGGGGCTGGTTGACAAGTAAAAAAGGAAAAAAGAAAATGACAAACGAAGAAATCATCAAGGAACTTTCTGGCAAGACGGTTCTTGAAATCAACGAGCTCGTCAAGGCTCTCGAAGAAGCCTGGGGCGTTTCCGCCGCCGCCGCAGTGGCCGTCGCCGGTCCCGCCGCCGGTGCCGCTCCCGCCGAAGAGAAGACCGAGTTCGACGTCATCCTCGCCTCCGCCGGCGCCAACAAGATCGCGGTCATCAAGGAAGTCCGCGCCATCACCGGTCTCGGCCTCAAGGACGCCAAGGACCTCGTCGACGGCGCTCCCAAGAAGCTCAAGGAAGCCATCGCCAAGGACGAAGCCGAGAAGATCGCCGAGCAGCTCAAGAAGGCCGGCGCGACTGTCGAGATCAAGTAAGTCTCCATCGACTTGCCAAAAAAAGCGGCGACCCTTCCGGGCCGCCGTTTTTTTTTGCCAAGCAGGAAGCAGGAGGCAGGAAGCAGGAGATTCAGGGCGGCTGTAGCGCAGCCCCTTGAGTCCTTTGCCAAGCCTACTCCCTGCTTCCTGCTTGCCGCCAGGCTCTGCGGAAGCGGCGGGCGAAGGGCTGGAAGATGGCGTAGTCGAAGGAGCGCGGGCTCATGCCCATGAGCCGCGCCGCTTTGACCTTGCAGGCGTTCGTCGAGAGCAGGAGCGCCACGAGCTTGCGGTCGTCTTCCGCGAGGAGTTCGCACGCCGCGTCGAAGCGTTCGAGCCTGCGCGCGCGGCGGCTCGATTCCGCGCGCCGGTGGAGTTCTTCGCGCACTAGGACGCGGTGGAGTTCGTCGAGCCGCTTTTTGCGGTCCGTTCCCGTTTGCTGTGCGCCTTTCTCTTCCAGGAGCCGCGCATATCGCGCCGGCGCCGTCGCTCTCAGCGCATTGCGCGACTTGCGCAGCATCTCCTTGCGAACGAGCGCGAAAACGCGGCAGAAGAAGAGCTGCTGCTCCCGGGCGTTCGCGCCTTCGATGCGCCCTTTGCGCGCCTCGGCGGCGAGGAGCATCTCGTTGTAGATGTCGTCCTCGTCGATTTCCGTCAACGGCAGCGCCGTGTTGTCCGCGAGCACCTTGGCTTTTTCTCGCGCCAGGCGCTCGATGTCGATTTTGTATCCGTTTTGCGGTTCTTGCATGTGTTTCCTTTCTGCCGGGATTTGCCCGGACGGAAACACATTATGGACGGAATCCGCCTTTTCTATGCGCTGTTCGCATGTTTTCCCGCGCTTTTCCAGCCGATTCTCCGAAATTCCCGCAAACACCCCCTTGACAGAATTCCCGCCGGGGAAAAATATTCCCTCAAGCGGCGGCGGCAGAGTGCGCCTCGCAAAAAAAGTTGAAAAATTTTTTGCCGATTTCCGGTCGAGTTGTCATATGTTTGTGCCGGGGCTGTTCCCGGCGTCAAACCATAAACAACAAACAAAGGAAAATGCATATGGCAACATTGCAATACAAAACCGTGCTCGCCAACCTCAATCCCGGCGAGAAAGCGCGCTACAGGGCCGTCGTGATGACGAACGGCAGCGTGGGACTTGCGAACCTCGCGACGTCCATCCACCAGAAAACAGGCCTCGAGACCACCGTGGTCAAGTACATCTGCGAGCTCTTCCTCAAGGAGATCGCAAAGCGTCTTGAAAACGGCACCCGCGTCGAGATCGAGGATCTGTTCTCCGGGTATCTCTCCATCAACGGTCTCTTCGATGCGCAGAACTCGCCGTGGGACAAGTCCAAGCACCGCGTCGTGCCGCACTTCTCCGCCAAGGGTTCGATGCGCAAGGTGTTCGAGGGCGTCGAGGCGACGAACGTCACTCAGGGCAACCACGTCACGATCCGCCGCGTGCTCGATACCGTCCTCAAGGTGAACGGCAAGATCATGTCCGGCGAGAACGTCACGGTCTATATCTCCGGTCTCAATCTCGCCGTCGACCCCGCGCAGGAGGACGAAGGGTGCTGGCTTGAGAAGGACGACGGCACGATAGTCGCGCGTTCCGAAGTCACCGGCTCCACGCAAACCACGCTCGATTGCAGGTTCGCGACCGTTCCCGCGCCCGGCGTCTACAACATCGTAGTCGCCTCCTGCGGCGGACTCGGTCCTGAATTCGGCGTGTCCATCGCCCGCCGTTCCGTGGAAGTCGTCGAAGCTTGATAGAAAGGAAACAAAACAATGAACACAAACAAAAATCCAGACGCCGTCTACTTCACCACCGTGAAGAGCGCCTTCGAAACGGCAGAAGGAAAGTACACCGGCTCCATCGTCCACAAGGACAGTTCGGACCTCGACGAGGTCGTTTCGCTCATCTGCTCCACCCGCCCGTACATCGACGAGGCGACGGTGAAGATGGTGATTGCGGCGCTGGCGGCCGAAATCCGCCGCGAGGTCGGGGAGAATTTCCGCTACGTGACCACCGGCACGTCCACGGCGTTCGCCCCGGCCATCTCCGGCAGCGTCCCGGCGATGGACTCCGCCCTAGAGGCGGGCGTGAACGACATCTACGTCAACATCACGACCCTCGACAAACTTCGCAAGGCGATCGCGGCGCTCGTGCCCGTCCGCGCCGACGAAGGTCCTGCGAACGTCATCGTCGACAAGATAGAGGACGTCGCAACGGGCGCCTGCGGCCAGATCTCCCTCGGCGGCGATTTCGTCGTCACCGGCTACAACATCAGCGCTTCGCATGATGGCGAAAGCCTGCGTCTCGTAGACGACGAGGGAGTTGTTCTCGCCACCGCGACCATAAAGGAAGAGGATGGCAAGGGCCAGCGCATCACCGCCGCATTCGACGGCGCGCTGGAAATCGAGGCAGGCAAATATTGGCTGCATCTCGTCTCCCGCGGCTACTCTACGCCGCTCGAGGAGCTCGTCACCTACGCCCGCAGAGTCGTGCTCGCGTAGGTCGCACCGGGAGGGGGGCGCTTGTTTTCGCGGCGCGCCCCTCCCGGTTTTCAATTCGCCAAAATTCCCCCCTTGTAATTGCGGCGGAGATATGGTATAATATCGTTCGTTTTCGACTAGTCGGAGCGTAGCGCAGTCTGGTAGCGCGTTTGCTTCGGGAGCAAAAGGCCGCGGGTTCAAATCCCGCCGCTCCGACCATTTGAAATTTGGCGAAAAGCCAAGGGAAAATGCGGTTTTCCGCCGCCCGAGCCGCCCAATAGGGAGGCTTCTGGATTTCCCAGCCCTCTTCCCTCTTCAATCATTCCTTTTACTGGGCAGCTGATAAAGCAACCCTATGTGAATTTCAATCGCAAAGATTGCAAAGGATGCCTTGTTTTTCCGTATTGCTTCGCCCTCGCTTCGCTCGGGCGGCCGGAAAAACTACGGCATTTTCGTAGAGGCCGCCTTGAAATCGGCAACTTGACGAGCGTAGCGAGTGCGAAGCAAGCCGATTTTAAGGCGGCTTCTTTGCGCCCTTTGCGTTAAAATCGGTCAAGTCAAAAGTAAATGCGGTTGCCCTGCTCCAGATGGTTTTGCTATTGCGAGGGGATCAGACTTTTTGGTATAATATGACTAGACATCAACTTTATACATATTATGAAATATTTGGCTATAAGTGGGCATATGTGCACATTCATGTTGTGGATGGCGATGCACTATACGCTCTTAGCCGATGATGCTGCTGGAGTTCTTGGTGTCAATATCGTTTCAAACGAGGATGTTGCAGTTGACATGCCGTTCATGCCGTTTGGCGATGGGACGCCCGCCTCGTTTCTGTCCGGCAACTTCATGGGTGACGGCGGGCCATATTCCGACCGGCTATATCGGCTTGCGCTTTCCGGCTATTCTTATACGAACGCCTTTTTTTCGGCCGAAGACGGGTGGGTTGATCCTGCGACCGGCATGCCGACGGGTATGACCGCCGTGCGCGGCGACACGCTTGTTTTCGCGCCGGGTGACGAAGTCGGGCTCGATTTCTGGCTTTTCGGGCGAGTCCAAGGCCTCGCGCCCAATTCGGGTTTGCCGCGCATTCGGTCAATGTCCGTCTCGCCGGACGATGGAACGATCGATTTGGAGATACTCGCCAAGGGGCGGACGACCGATATCTTCGCCCAAGATACGGCCGATGGGCTTCCGACGAATGCGCCTTGGACGCATGTGGAAAGGATCGTTTGCGCGGCGACCGCCTTTCGATGGATCGATTGGACTTTACCGCCAGTCGTTTCGCGCCTTTATCTTGCTTCTGACGCGACGCGCGATACGGACGCAGACGGGCTTTCGGATGCGTTGGAGTTGCGCGTTTATGGGACGTCGCCATATCTCAAAGACACCGACGGCGACGGGATAGACGACGCGCTTGAGTTGGCCTGGGGGCGCAATCCACTTATTGCCGAATCAGGCGAGAGCTTCGCCTTCACGGAAACGTTTGAGCCACCGACTGTTACAAACGGTACGATTGACGCCCAGCACGGTTGGCATGCATCTGTCCCTGATGCTGCGATGGTGCAGACGAATGTGGTGCATCAAGGCGACAATTCCCTTGAGGTGCACTTCGAATCGGTGTCCTCTGGCGCGGACGCTGTGACAAGCCTCGCCGTGACAAGCGATGTGCAGGTTGTTTGGATCGACTTCTACAGCATTGCGTCGCTTGGATGCGAAAGTCTCTCGTACGAGTCGTTTGAAGGCGTTGCGATGTCTTGCTTTGATATTTCAGGACACCCCGTCTTGAGCGACGGCTATTCATTTGTTACGAACACGTCGGTCGCAATACCCGCAGGTAGATGGGTGCGCCAGACATCCCGGCTTGACTATACGGACGGTTCATGGGACTTTTATATCGACGGTGCGCTTGTCGCGGAAGGTCTGGCTTTGCGCGGCACATCCGCCGCATTCCATGGCCTTGAAATCAGGGGTGAAGGCTATGTCGATGACATTTTAATAGCGACGGCGCGCCCCCTCGGGCTTTCATCGGATGGCGACGAGCTCCCCGATGAATGGGAGTTCACGCACTTTTGCGGGCTTGAGCGAGACGGCACAGGCGACTTTGATGGCGACGGCCTTTCCGATTTCGATGAATGGCGGGCGGGAACCGATCCAACCATTCCATGCATAGACACGGACGGCGACGGTCTTCCCGACTGGTGGGAACTGCGCAATGGTCTGGACCCGCTTTCGTCCGACTGGACGACGGGCATCTTTTTCACAGAGGCGTTCGAGCCGCCGCAGATGAAAGAGGGCGACATCGCTGGCCAGAATGGATGGACGACGGAGGGGCAAGGCACGGCAATGGCGCAGAGCCGGTTTGTCCGCGCCGGTCAAGGTGCGCTGTGCATTGCGTCCGATACCGACGAGCCGCAGTCTGCCAAGCGTGCGTCGCATGCCATTCAGACGCAATCGTGGGTTGTCTGGATGGAACTCTATCAAAAAGCATCGCCATCGGGATTTGGCGAAAGCGAAATGCCGCCGGATGCCAAGGCGTCGCATTCTTTTGATAAGTACCTGCATCCTGTCGCCACGGACGGCTATTCATTTGTGACAAATGAATTGGTTGCGGCCACCGAAGACGCCTGGGTGCGCTGCACGTATTGGTTCAATCTCGGCACGATGACTTGGGACATGTATCTTGATGGCGTTCTTGTGTTCGAAGGACTTTCGCTACGGGGAACATCTAAGACGCTCACGGCACTGGAACTCGTCAGCGATGGCGGTTATGCTGACGATATCGTGTTTTCGACCGCCCGCCCAGAAGGGTTGTCGTCTGATGGCGACGATCTTCCCGACGAATGGGAGTGGCGAAACCTCAGCTCGCTCGGACGCGACGGGACAGGCGATCTCGACGGCGACGGACTCACCGACTTCGAAGAGTACGAGTCCGGCACGAACCCCGCCTCCGCCGATACTGACGGCGACGGGCTTCCCGATGCATGGGAAATCGACAACGGGCTCGATCCGCTAGACGCCTCCGACGCCGCGCTCGATCCCGACGGCGACGGGCTCTCCAACCTCGCGGAGTTCAATGCCGGCACCGACCCGCATCTGGCCGATACCGACGGCGACGGACTTCCCGACGCATGGGAGCTTTTAAGCGGCATTGCCCCGTTCACGCCCGATGCTCTCGCAGACCCAGACGGCGACGGGCTCGTGAACCTCGACGAGATGCGCGCAGGCACAAACCCGCTTGCCGCCGACACCGACGGAGACGGAGTGGATGACCTCTTTGAAATACGCAACTCGCGCAGCAATCCGCTTGTCGCCGATATGGCATGGGGAACAGAGGCGGACATCGGCGACCGCGTCTGCGGGGCGTCGGCTTGCGGTTCCACCGGCACGTGGCGAACCGATCCCGAGGGGACGATATATGCGGCGGAACGCTCTGGCTCGCTTACGTGGAACCTGGAGGTTCCGGAAGGCGGCGCGGATGCCCTCGCCGTCTCCATCGGGCAGCACAACTTTTACTCGAAGTCGACGACATTCGATCTTTCGCTCTACGTCGACGGACTTTTCGTCTCGCGTCAGGTCGTCACCGCGCCCTACGGGACAAGCGCCGACGCGTTCTTCTTCCTGCCCGAGATCACGTCCGGCGAACACGAGTTCCGCCTCGTCTGGCACAATTGGGCTGTCAACACATTCCTTGCCGTCTACGACCTTCGCTTCGTTTCGTTCGGCGGACCGGACGTCGACGGCAATGGCGTTCCCGACTGGAAGGACTACCGCGCGGCGGAGTCCAGCGCCCTTGACGAGCTGCCGCTCGAAAGCCTCGTGTCTCCGCTCTGCATTGAGGGGCGCGACCTCTGGCGCGACATCCTGGACGTGGAAGTCGAATATCCCGACACCAACGCGGTGTTCGCCACCGTGAAGACGATCGGCGACGGCTTCTACGCCGACATACCGCTTCCCGAGGACGGGACCGCGACGATATCCCTGCGCGACCGCTCGCTCGCCGAGTCTTTCACCGTCACATGGAAGGCGCTCGACGTCTTCGACGGCGAATACGCCACAAATGCAATCGTGATACGAACCGGCGATGCGCTCAAGATAGCGCCGCACGACGACGGGGAGAGCGAAGTGTCGATTTGCAGGGCGTCCAACAGCGGCGCATGGGCCGCAGTTACGAACTGGACCGAGTCTGTCTCGACGCCGTATGTCTTCGAGACGCAGGGAATGTATCTCGTGACGGTTTCGCGCGAAGGGCTCTTTGGAAGCGACGTCGGCTACGCTCTCGTCGATGTCGTGCGCTCCCGCTTCCCGAAGCGCAACCCCGCCATTCTGCAGGACGCCGAGCAGACGCTCTCCTGCCCCAACCTCTCGCCGCGCAACGTCCTCGAGCACGACGCCGAACTTCAGCTGGGCGCGGAAGTCGTTGGCTCCGGCGTGACGCTTTCGCTCCTGACCCATGCCGATCGCGACCTCGGGCTTGTTTCCCGCCTTTCCGACGGCGGCGCAATCTCCGACGCGGTGCAGGTGACGCCGATGTGGGCCGACAACGGAACGTACTACCGCGTCGCCGAAAACTTCGCGGACGGCTCCCAGCTTGTCGAAGTGTCGCTTCTGCTCGGAGCGGTGCCGGAGGGAACGACCGTTACGCTGACTATTTTCGTATCGGGCGTCACCTTCGACGACGGCACGCGCACAAAGACGCTGACGTCGGCCGACTTCGACGAAAACGGACACTGCACGATCCGCTTCATACGCGCGCGGGGCGTCAAGACGTCCGTCTGCCACTCGACAAGGATATATCAGGACGGAAAGCTCATCTACAAGAACAGGTGAATATGATGAACAAGACGCGATACTCAATACTGTCGCTTGCTTTTGCGGCATTTCTCTCGCCGCTCGCCGTATTCGGCGGGGCGAATCTGCGCACGAACCCTCCTGAATGCGATAAAAACAGTGAGGACTGTGGATGCGACACGGGCAAGGAAGTTGCGGCTGCATGCATCAAGGTGAACCTTGACCTCGGCGAGACGACGCCGTGGACCGGCTCGATGCCCTGCGCCCTCAAGATGTTCGCGGACAGCGACTCGCCGAACGTGTTCTCGCAGGACTCCCTCTACGCCGTCCTCGGCGGCTACACGTTCAAGCGGCTGGGGCAGAAGACGATGGCCGACGGCGTGACGCCGGCGGAGGTCGTATTCTCCCATCCCCTTGGAGAGCCCGTGCACTTCGTGTTCCGCGAAGGAGAGTCGTGGGGACGCCCCGCTCCCGGCGTTCATATCAAAATGGACGATCGCCTCATGATGGTCGATGCGGAGGGGTGGGCGACTGCTAATGACCCTGTTTACTACGATCTATATGTCGGCGACGGCACTCGCCGGCGGTTCCTCGCGACGAACATGATGGGTGCGCTCGGGCAGCTCGTGTCAATCACGGACGCAAGGGGCGTCACGCTGACGCCGGCGGACATGGGGGTTGAGATAATATACGACGCCAACGGCGTAAGGCAGTTCCTGACGCCATCGCGCCTTGCCGACGTGACGCCGTTTCCTGGCTTCAAAGGCTTCGAGGTAAAGGTGTATCCGCTGCAGTCCGTCCCGGAGAAGGACGCCGCCAGCGGGCTCTACGTCCCGCCGCAGACAACTCCGGTCCGTCATCTAGAGGTCCGTCCCGAAAACGGATGGCGGCGGGCGGTGGTGACTCTGCGGAAAGGCGGCGGCGATCCCGTCAGCTATGTGTTCGACTACGCCATGAGCGACTGGTCGCTGACGCGGCCTTCCGGCGTTCAGGAGCGCAAGGAGCGCGCGATCGCCAGCGGGAAGTCCGCGTATATAAAGAACGAGACGGTTGCGCCTGACGGTACGCTCCTTTCGCGGAAGGTGAAGAACTACAAGTGGATGTCGTGGGGCTTCGCGATGACCAACCGCGTCGAGGGTTTTGGCGGCGTAACCGATACTACGACTTGGACATACTACACTTCTGGCAACGGCAAGGGTCAGGTCAAGACGGAAAGGCGCCAGTCGGGGCTTCTGATGCAGTACACATACGACGATGCCGACCGCGTGATCTCCAAGACGCGCTCCGGCCCCGACATGATGACGGAGACAACGACTTACGATTATACGCCCGTCGATCCCAGCGACCCCGTGCTTCCCGTTGATACCCGTCCGCGCACGATTGTGCGTAAGCTCAACAACATCGAATGCGAGCGCACATACTACGTCTATTCGCCTCTCACCAACATCGTCGAGCGCGTCGGTACCCAGAGCGCGCCCTACGGCGGCACCAACGTTCTCCGCACGGTGACGGCGTTCTGCCCTGTAGTTGCGAACGATGTCCGCTCCGGCCTCGTCGCCGCTGTTCGCCACGAGGATGGCAAGCTTGATCTCTACGACTACGAGCTTTCATCCAACTGCTGGATACGCACCGTCACACACCTCCACGAGCAATCTCCCTCGCCCGTCTCCGGCAAGACGACCCGCGACATCACGATTACCAATGCTCGCGGCGAAGAAATCGAAACGTGTACCGAGGCGTTCATCGATGGAATATGGTATACTATTTCCAGAAATCGTATGACATACAACTCCGAGGGCAAGCGCATCACATCCGAAAACCTCGCCGGTCAGGTGACGACCACGGCGTGGGACTGCTGTCACAAGGTTTCGGAGGTTCAGCCCGACGGCTCTACTACGACTTGGGACTACGACGACGAAGGTCGCATGATAGCCTCCTCGCGTCTTATCCCGCTCGACATGACCAACGTCACGTGGCTTACGACTTGCTATCGCTATGATGACCTCGGCCGCCAAGTCGCGACTTGGCAAACCAACCTTGCCGCGCAAGTCGGCCTTCCCGTGACCCGAACCCGCTACGATCAGCTCGGCCGCGTCATTGCCCGTGTTGACCAGCTCGGCAACACTACGACGACGGAGTATAGTCCAGACGGGAGAACTGTGTTCGTCCGTAACCCCAATACTTCGACTGTTACTTACGCGCGCAATGCATTCGGCGATACTCTCTCCATCACCGGCACCGCCGTCACTCCCGAGTTCTACACCTACGGCATCTCCCCAGACGGCACACGCTGGTCTCGCACGATTCAAGGCGAAACCGCCAACTCGCCTCGCTTCACCAAGCGTTACGAGAACCTTCTCGGCCAGACAATCCGCGAAGAACGCAGTGGCTTTCAGGGCGCGATTCTCGCAACCGCGCATGGCTATGATTCCCTAGGCCGCCTCGTGTCAACCTCTGCCGACTACGAGCCAACAGTCGACTACACCTACGACATGACCGGCAATCGCATTGCGACAGTTCGCAGTGCAGGCGATCAGTGGCGAAAGACGGAAACACAATCGTTGTTTATAGTTACTAACCGCGTTGTTTGGCTCGCCAAAACCAACGTTGTTTCATGTTCTGATGTTGCCATCGCTCCGCTGGTGACCGCATCTGCAAGACAGTTGACTGGTCTCAACTCTCATACACCCTTACTCACCACAACTACCGATATTCGTGGCAATACGACAGAAAACTGGCTGTCAGTTACCAATTCTTCAGAAATAACATGTCAGCGCGTGCCATACGCAACTAACATCATTGAATTTAAACACCGCTATGGCATTCCTGTAATGGATATCTCCGTTTCCGCTGTCACAAACACCTATGCTTACGATAGCCTCGGTCGCCAAATCGCACACACTGACGGTCGCGGAAACACACGGCAAAAAGAATACAACGCCTATGGACAGCTTCTCACAGACATAGATGCCCTCGGCAACCGGACATCCTTCGCCTACGACCAGTTCGGCAATCTTGCTTCCGTCACAGATCCACTCGGCAACGCTGTTGTCTATGAATACGACCTTCGAGGCCTCAAGACCTACGAAGGCGGCGCGACTTACCCTGTCCGCTACACCTACGACGTCTTCGGCAACAAGACTACTATGATGACCTATCGCAATGGATCGCTTGGCCCAGATTCCGGAGATGTTACGACCTGGCTTTACGATGAGGCGTCTGGCTCAATGACCAACAAGATCTACGCCGATGGCAAAGGACCGTCCTACAGCTACACCCCCGACGGCAAGCTTTCCCAGCGCACTTGGGCTCGCGGCATCGTCACCGACTACTCCTACGACAACTGGGGCAACCTTACTAACACAGTCTACTCGGATGGTACTCCGACAATCGCGCTTTCTTACGATGCCCTTGGCCGTCAAACTGAAGCTCATGATGCCGCCGGCATAACCACATTCATTTACGACTCCTTCGGCTCTCTCACCAACGAAGCCGTGTTTGGCGTCGCTGGAACGAATATCATCATCCGCCACTGGGATAACTTCGGCCGCAATGCTGGCTACGCCCTGAACGGCACCCGCCAGTCGACTCTCGCCTACGATCCCGCCACCGGCCGTCTCGCGACGATGCACGCTTCCGGAAGCGAAACGCCGTTTACCTGGAACTATCTCGCCGACAGCGACCTTAAGTCATCCCTTGCGTACCCGAATGGTTTGACCGCCTCATGGCAATACGACGCAAACAACCAGTTGCTTCAAGTCTGCAACGCATTCCCGACCAACGTCATTTCGCAGTACGACTACACATACGACGCTGCTGGCCGCCGCGTCGCTTGCGGGAAGTCCGGCAGCGCATTCGCGCAGAACGACACTCTCTCGTACGGCTACAACGAAAAGAGCGAGCTTACGAATGCTGTAGCCGCTGTTGATTCGGACTACCGCTACGCCTACGACTTCGACAACATTGGAAACCGCGAGACAGCCTCCGAACGCGGCACGAACCACACCTACGCGGCAAACAGCCTTAACCAGTATACTTCGATTTCCAACTTTGCGTCCTCTGCGTTCTTTGCGGCCGATTTCATACCTCAGTTCGACGACGACGGCAATCAGACTCTGATCAAAACCGCGACGGGCATTTGGTCCGTAACGTACAACGGCGAGAACCGCCCAATCCTTTGGGAGAATGTTTCTACAAACTCACCTACTCCCAACTCCTCCACTCCTACACTGATCTCCATGTCCTACGACCGCATGGGGCGTCGCGTCACCAAGAACAATCAGCGGTTTGTCTACGATGGCTATTTGCAGATCGCCAACTTCGAACATCAAACATCGAACATCAAACTTCAAACATTCATCTGGGATCCGACCGAACCAGTCGCGACACGCCCGCTCGCATGGAACTCTTCAACTTTTCAACCTTTCAACTCGTCAACTTCATACTACACTCACGACGGCAACAAGAACGTTTCCGAAGTTATCACCGTTGATGGCTCTCTCGCCGCGCATTACGAGTACGCCCCATTCGGTGCCGTCACCGCCCAGTGCGGCACATCCGTCGCAGACAACCCCTGGCGATTCTCAAGTGAGTATGCAGAGGATGACACCGCGACGGTGTATTACAACTACCGCCATTACGAACCAGTGATGGGGAGGTGGATGAGCAGGGACCCGATAGGCGGGAAAATAGAAATAATGATCTATGGATATTTACGTAATAGGCCAACTGACAAAAGAGATTTTATTGGTTTGTTTGACGATGGTGGATATGTTTGTCTTGAAAAACAGGGTGTGTACGAATATGTCCCATCTGTTGGCTTTGTTTATAAGGAAGTATGTGTAGCATGGGAGTATAAGAAGGGGCACAAAGATTTCCCAAATAATGGAACTAATTGTCCCTTCGATTATACGGCCGAAGATAATAGCATTTGGACATCACCATTTACGCCTTGGGGGTTGTGGCGTCATTTTAGATCGATGGAAGATGTAATTAGCGACATATTTGATTTATTGGAGAAACCTCGTTGCGACGCCAAGAGATTTCAGAGTCTGATGCATCAGCTTCAAGATTTTTTCACCCATTACAATCGATCTGGGGAGGTGTTTTCATGCGAGATTAAGTGGCGATGGTATACACTTGGCCATTTGTTGGGGGGGACTGCACCAGATCTAGATGATTTCGCACAGGGTGACGCATTTGATGATGCAAAGACTATGACAGAATATATGTTGAAGATCTGGCATGATAATTGCATCTTGTGTTCAACCGCCCCGTGTGAGTGGAAGCCAAACCCAGCTCGAAAAACAGGGTCTGGCAATATGCCGAGCGCACCAGACTTGAAGACATGGAAGCCTGAGTCAAAATGATGAAATATCCATTAAAGCCGTTGATGTTGTCAGTGCCGGTAATATGCTTATATGGCTGCTCCACTTGCGATTTCACCGTGAGGAGCTCGCAGAGCATGGAGATTCGGCTGAAGTCCGCAGGAAGTCGACACGGAACTCGCGAGTACATGTTTCAGTATGACCAGGACAAAGGTGAGTTGTATTCATTTCAGGTTCTTTATTCAAAGACTAATGGATGGTCTTCGTTGCCTACGGTTGTTCGACGATATTCATTAACTGCTGGGGTATGCGGCGAATGGCTTTTGCCGTATAGTTTTTCACCATTAGCTCTGGATTTGATTCCTTTCAGTAATGCCCGAATAGCAGTCGTCGGTAATGATTGTTTTCTTGCGCAGTCAAAAAATCATTCTGCCGAGGACGGAGGAGGCGATCTGGTGAGATTCCAGTTGTCTGGCGATCGTCTGGGGCGCAGCGAGCCTAAAGTACTGCACATCCTGCCGTCAAACCTAATTTGCGACGGTTTGGTGCGGGTAAGCGATTCTCGCATGCTGATAGAGATATATGACATAGCGAAAGAGAGGCGCATGTTTGCCGTTTTTGATTGTAATGAGGACGAAATCTACCATGTCTGCGATGTATATAGGGTGGCAGTATCACCAGACGGGAAGAGCTTTGTTGCGCTTGAAAATGGCAATGATGGGCGCATCGCGTTGTATGATGTGGAATCATGCGCGATAGAAGAGATTTCTGCAATCAAATTGCCACTTCACGAACTTCATGGACTGCATGTTCGTTGGATAAATCAGAGCGTTGTAATGTTTTGGACAGGAAATGGTTCATGGTGGCTGTATCATGTGCAAAAGAGATGTTTGTTTAAGAATGGGGTTGTCCCTTTGCGCAAAGACGAATATGTTAAGACAGTGTTGGGGCGCGATAAATTTTTAATTCGAGAGCATACTGCGGGTCTTTTCCAGCCAAATCAGTTTATTGCCACGTTACAGGCGAATGGGGACGTTGTCCGGCGAAAAGTAGGAGGACGATTTTCCCCCAAGAAAATGCTAACGGAAGATTATTTTTATGCAGAAGAGTGAGGGGGGGGCGGTCGAACTGTAAGATGACAAAACGGGAGATAGTCACTGTTGGCGGAATTGCGCTGTTG
>DFGB01000073.1:0-4156 GCA_002371135.1 Verrucomicrobia bacterium UBA3761
TCATTAGATTTTACCATTTTGGTTGGGTAAACTCCAGCTGAATCTCATTTGACCGTCCGGGCGGAAATGTGGTATAATATGCGATGCTATGAAATGGACAAAGATGTTGATACAGACTCTGCGGGAGACGCCTGCGGACGCCGAAATAGATTCGCACAAGCTTCTCGTGCGCGCCGGATTGGTCAGGAAAGTCGCCGGCGGATTGTATTCCTACATGCCGCTCGGCATGCGTTCGCTCAAGAAAATCCAGCAGATCGTGCGCGAGGAGATGGATCGCGCCGGCGCGCAGGAAATCGTGATGCCGATTCTCCAGCCCGCCGAACTCTGGAAGACGACGGGCCGCTGGGATGCGATGGGCCCGAACATGTTCAAACTGCGCGACCGCTCCGAGCGTGAAGCCGCGCTCGGCCCCACGGCCGAAGAGGAAGTGACCGATTTTATCAAGGGCATAGTCTCCTCCTACCGCCAGCTGCCCGTCACCGTATACCAGATCCAGTGGAAATTCCGCGACGAGACCCGTCCGCGCTTCGGCCTCATGCGCTCGAAGGAATTTCTCATGAAGGACGCGTATTCGTTCGACGTCGACGCCGACGCGGCCGACAAGTCCTACTGGAACATGTATCACGCCTACGAGCGCATCTACGAGCGCTGCGGACTGAAGGCCGTTCCCGTGCAGGCCGACGGCGGCGACATGGGCGACAGCCTCACGCACGAGTTCCACGTCCTCGCCGACGCCGGCGAAGACGGGATCGCCTGGTGCCCGAAGTGCGGCTACGCGGCGAACCTCGAGGCCGCCGAAAAGCGCTTCGAGCCTTGCGCCGCGGAGCCTTGCACCGAACCGCTCGCCGAAGCGCCCACCCCCGCCAAGACCATCGAGGACATGGTGAAATTCTTCGGCGTCGGTCCGGAGAAGATGGCCAAGACCCTCGTCTATCTCGCCGACGGCAAGCCGGTGATGTTCTGCGTGCGCGGCGACCGCGAGCTGAACGAAGTGAAGGCGAAGCGGCTCGTTTGCGCGAAGACGTTCGCTCTTGCAGACTTCTCGACCGTGCGCGAGGTGACCGGCGCGCCGATCGGCTACGCAGGTCCCGTGAAACCGAAAATCGACGTGCCAATCTACGCCGACCTCGAACTCGAAGGCGCGAGCGGCATGCTCACAGGCGCCAACCTCGACGGCGAAATAGACTACAAGAACGTCGATTTCGCCCGCGATTGCAAGATCGCCAAATACGCCGACATCACAATCGCCCAGGCGGGCGACAAGTGCGCGCACTGCGACGGCACGCTCGAAATCAAGCGCGGCATCGAAGTCGGCCAGGTATTCAAACTCGGCACCAAGTATTCCAAGGCGTTCAACGCCGTCTACAAGAACGACGCGCTCGAAGAGAAGGTGATGATCATGGGCTGCTACGGCGTCGGCGTGAGCCGCACGCTCCAGGCGATCATCGAACAGAGCCACGACAAGGACGGCATCGTCTGGCCCGCGTCCGTGGCGCCTTTCCAGGTCGTCATCGACCTCCTCGACCCGCAGGAGGCGGAGGTGGCGCAGGTCGCGTCCGATCTCGAAGCGGCGCTCGAGGCGGCCGGCATCGATACGCTCGTCGACGACCGCGAAGAGCGTCCCGGCGTGAAGTTCAAAGACGCCGACCTCATCGGCTTCCCGGTGCGCGTCGTAGTCGGCGCGAAGGGGTTGAAGTCCGGCGGAGTGGAAATAAAGCGCCGCGACGAGGACAAGACGAAAACGCGCATCGTCGCGCCCGAGGCCGCGCTCGACGCCATCCGCCAGGCGCTTGGCCAGTCGAAAAGTTGAAAAGTTGAAAGGTTGACGGCCGTCGAATCTCGCTTTTCAACTTTTCAACTTTTCAACCTTTTAACTTTTCAACCTTTCAACTTTTCAACCGTTCAACTTTTCCCGACATGAAGACGTTCTTTGCGGCATCATGTTTTCTTGTCACTCTCGCGGTGCGGGCGGGAGCGCTTTCCTGGCCCGAGCCGACGCGCGAAATGAAGCCGTGGGCGTACAACTGGTGGATGGCGAGCGCGGTCGACGAGACGGGCATCGAATATCAGTGCTCCGAAATGGCGGCCAGGGGGTTCGGCGGCTTCCACGTCATCCCCATCTACGGCGCGAACGGCCCCGACAACTGTTTCCGCAAGAAGTGGAGGCAGCTTCTCTCGCCGGAGTGGATCGAGGCGTGGAACATGGCCGCCGCCAAGGCCCGCGAACACAACCTCGGCATCGACCTGACGATGGGTTCGGGATGGTGCTTCGGCGGACCGTGGATCACACCGGAGCTCGGCGCGTCGAGCGGCCAGAAGGTGAAAAGGGCGTGCCCCGGCGGCGCAGGCCCCATGCTCGACCCCTACAACCCCGAAGCGATGAAGGCGCACATCTCCGTCTTCGACCCGATCTTCGGCAAGGACGGCAAGGCCGAGCGCCCGCGCGCCTTCTACCACGATTCCTGGGAATATTACGGCGCCAAAATGCGCAAGCCCGGCGACATCGACGACGCGGTCCTCTCTACGTTCAAGGTCTGGACCGATTGGTGCCGTGAGAACGGCTACATTACCCGCAACGAGGCCCACGGTTCCACCGCCAACTGGCTCGATTTCTATGCGATCGCCGACATCCCCGAGACGGAAATGTTCGCAAAGAAAGACCGCGACATCCTCATTTCCAAATTCGCCTCTTCGGCCGCCCACGTCAAGGGCACGACGCTCGTCAGCGCCGAATCGTGCACGTGGATCGACGAGCACTTCTGCGAGAGGCCGGGCGAAATCAAGGTCTTCCTCGACCGTCTCTTCCTCTCCGGCGTCAACCACGTCTTCTACCACGGCCTCTGCTATTCGCCCGTCGACGTGGCGTGGCCGGGATGGTGCTTCTACGCGTCGCTCGAAATGAACCCGCGCAACCCGATCTGGCATGAAGTCGGCGCGTTGAACGCCTACGTCACGCGCTGCCAGTCGATGTTCCAGACATGGACGAGCGACAACGACCTTCTCATCGTCTGGGATCCTGATTCGTTCCGCAAGAAGCCCGGCAACGAATTCAAGCAGATGTCGGTCCACGGTCTCGATTGGTTCTACGGCGAGAAAATAGGTCCGCTCGCGAAATCGCTCTTCGACCAGGGCTACGCGTTCGACTACATTTCGCCGCGCATGCTCGCCGATCCCGCGATCGACAAAACGCGCTATGCCGAGATTATCGACCCCGAGCGCCCCGTCGCCCCGGAGGGCGCTCGCAAAATGCCGTTCAACGCCTCGAACGGGCTGATGGCAACGCGTTGGAAGAAGGACGGCAAGACGATGTATTTCGTCGTGAACCAGGGCGAGGCGGCGAAGGAGATCAGGGCCGCGGGCGAATTCGCCGCCATGGCGCCGCTCACCGGCACAATCGTAGAGAAGGCCACGCACTGGCGCTTGATGCCGGGCCATTCCGTGTTCGTCATAGGCGAGGGTTTCTCCGTCGCGCAAGCGCCGGAGCTTGCCAAGAAGCCGCTCGCGGACGTCGACGGCGAATGGAAGGTCGAGCCGCTCTGCGGAGGCCCTGCCATGCCCGAGCCGCGCACGGTGAAGGAACTCTCCGGCTGGCAGGCGTGGGACGACGCGTTCTCCGGCACGATGAAGTATTCGACTTCCTTCGACGCCCCCGGTGCGAGCGCTGTCCCCGCGGCCGACCACCGCATCCTCGACCTCGGCGACGTGCGCGAAATCGCCCGCGTCAAACTCAACGGCATCGACCTTGGCGTCCGCTTCATGAAGCCATACGCATTTGGCATCCCTGCAGGCCTCCTCCGAGAGAAGGGCAACAGGCTCGAAATCGAGGCCACCAGCCTTGGCGCGAACCGCATCCGCTGGAACGACCGCAACAACGTCTATTGGAAGTATTTCGCGGATACGAACATGGTCGACATCGACTACAAGAAATTCGACGCGTCCGGCTGGCCCGTCCGCGAATGCGGCCTCCTCGGCCCCGTGAAAGTCTATACCTGCCCGAAGAGGAAATAGTGGAGGGGAATTTTTAGATTTTAGATTTTCGATTTGCGCCAGGGGTATGCCTTTTTACAATGGCATGCAATAGATTTTTATCGCAGAGACGCAGAGTCGCAGAGTTTTCTCGGATTTTCGCATTTTTTTCACGAGATGTCAAATCAAC
>DFGB01000073.1:4263-8937 GCA_002371135.1 Verrucomicrobia bacterium UBA3761
CACCGACAAAATCGATAATCTCTGCTACTCTCAAGTCTCTGCGATAAAAATCTATTGCATGGTAGTGAATTTCAATCATAAAAAAGGAGAAAATCAGCAATGAGCGAAACAAAGATCCTGCAGTTCGGCGAAGGCAACTTCCTGAGGTGCTTCATCGACTGGATGGTCCAGAAGATGAACGACAACGCGGCCTTCGACGGCGCGGTGCAGATCATCCAGCCCATCGGCGACGAACTTTGCGTCCCGGCGAAGATTTTGAACGAGCGCGGCGGCAAGTACCACACCTGCCTGCGCGGTGTCATCGGCGGCAAGACGGTCGAGGAAATCGAGGAAATCACCTGCGTCAAGGGCGTCGACATGTGGCAGAATCTCGATGCGTACGCCGTTCTGCCCTCGCTCCGTTTCGTCTTTTCCAACACGACCGAAGCCGGCATCCAGTACGTCAAGGACCAGGTCACGTTCCCCTCGAAGGTCGCGAAGTTTCTCAAGGCGCGCATGGCCGCAGGACTCCCCGGCCTCGTCTTCATCCCCTGCGAACTCATCGAGCACAACGGAGACAATCTCAAGAAGTGCGTCCTCCAGTACGCGGCCGACTGGGGCGACGCGGCGCTCGCGGACTATGTGAACACAAAGTGCGTGTTCTGCTCGACGCTCGTCGACCGCATCGTCGCCGGTCGTCCCGACCCTGAATCCGCCGAGCGCTACGCAAAGCAGCTGGGCGAGAAGGACGATGTCCTCGTCTGCGGCGAGCCGTTCCACTTCTTCGTCGTCGAGACGCCCGCCGGGTTCGATCTCGAAGCGGAACTCCCGCTCAAGAAGGCCGGCGTCAACGTCGTCTACACGCCTGACATGCAGCCCTACCGCACGCGCAAGGTGCGCTTCCTCAACGCCACTCATACGACCATGGTCTATCTCGGCCTCGAGAAGGGCTTTACGGAAGTCGCGCAGTGCATTGCCGACCCGGACTTCAACAAGTTCGTGCGCAAAGTCGTCTTCGAGGAGATTTTCCCGACCGTCGCGCTTCCCGAGGCGGAGAAGATGGAATACGCCGCGAGCGTCCTCGAACGCTTCGCCAATCCCTTCGCGCACCACCAGCTCTCGTCCATCGCGCTCAACACGGTCGCGAAATGGAAGACGCGCTGCCTGCCCGTCGTCTGCGACTACTACAAGCTCTTCGGTCGTCTCCCCGAGGCGATGATCCAGGGCTATGAAGCCATCGCCCGCCACTACGACAACATGAAGTAGCCTTGCCCGGACCGCGTCCTGGGATGTAAATGTGGATAAGTTGCAATGGAACTTTTCAACTTTTCAACTTTTCAACTTACAGTCAAGCCGTTATGACAAAGAAGACACAAAAGCCTTTCATCAATCCCGACTTCCTTCTCAACACCAAGGCGGCGCGCGAGCTCTACCACGGCTATGCCGAGAAGATGCCGATCATCGACTACCACTGCCACCTCCCGCCCGCGGAAATCGCCGGGGACAAGCGTTGGGACGACATCGCGGACGTCTGGCTCGGCGGCGACCACTACAAGTGGCGCCAGATGCGCTCCAACGGTTTCGAGGAGCGCCTCTGCTCCGGCCGCGGCAAGGACGGCTCGGCGACGGGCTGGGAGAAGTTCGAGGCGTTTGCCAAGACGATGGAGCGCCTCGTCAAGAACCCTCTCTTCGATTGGTCCCACCTCGAACTCGCCCGCTACTTCGGCGTCACCGAACGCCTTTGCGGAGAAAGCGCCAAGCGCATCTACGACAAGTGCAACCGCCAGCTCAAGGCCAAGTGGTTCTCCGCCCGCGGCCTCATGAAGAAGTCGAACGTCGCCGTCGTCTGCACCACCGACGACCCGGTCGACTCCCTTGAATACCACCTCGCTATCGCCAAGGATCCCTTCGCCACGCAAATCCGCCCCGCCTGGCGCAGCGACAAGGCCTCCAAGGTCGAAAACCTCAAGACCTGGAACGAGTGGATCGACAAACTCGCCGCCGCCTCCGGTGTCACGGTGAAGACGTGGGACGATTTCCTCTCCGCCATGGCCGCGCGCCACGAGTTCTTCGCTTCCGCCGGCTGCGTCGTCTCCGACTACGGCATCACGGAGATTTTCGCCGCCCCGTACACCGAGGCCGAAGTCAAGGCCATCTTCAAGAAGGCGCGTTCCGGCAAGTCCGCCCTCACGCCCGGGGAAGCGCTCAAGTTCAAGAGCGCGTGGCTCTACGAGGGACTCAAGGCCGACGCCAAGGCGAACTGGACCGCGCAACTCCACTACAACTGTCTTCGCGACCTCAATTCGTCCATGTACGACGTCATGGGACCCGACACCGGCTTCGACTGCATCGGCGACTGGTCCGTCACCGAAAACCTCGCCCGGCTCTTCGACCGCCTCGAACGTGAAGACTCCCTCCCGCGCACCATTCTCTACTCCCTCAACCCGAAGGACAACGAGATGCTCGCGACCGTCATGGGATGCTTCCAGAAGGCGCCGTATCGCGGCAAGATCCAGCTCGGCGCGGCGTGGTGGTTCCTCGACCAGAAGGACGGCATGCGCAAGCAGATCGAAGCGCTCGCCGCGCTCGGCTCGCTCGGCAACTTCGTCGGCATGCTCACCGATTCGCGCTCGTTCCTTTCCTACACCCGCCACGAATACTTCCGCCGCCTACTGTGCCAGAAGTTCGGCGAGGAAATCGAGAAGGGGGAATTGCCGAACGACATCAAGTGGCTCGGCCAAATCGTGAGCGATATTTCGTTCAACAACGCCAACGAGTATTTCGGCTTCAAGGCGTGAGGGTGCGCTCCGGGTGCGCTCTCGCGCACCCTAAGTAGGAAGTAGGATGGAGAAAGTAGGAAGGAGAAAGTAGGAAGTAGGAGATTTTGCGCGGCTGAAGCCGCGCCTCCTTGCCGCTAAACCTCCTACTTCCTACTTCCTACTTCCTACTTCGCCCGCGCTCCCCCTTGACCGGCGCACCTATAAATGGTATAATGTGCCAAATCTTTTCAAAGGAGTATACATAAAATGTCGATGATGAAGGGTTTCTCGAATGCCTTGCGCATTCCAGAACTACGCAAGAAAATACTGATCACGCTCGGTCTCGTGTTCGTATGCCGTCTTATCTCTCAGATACCCACGCCGGGTGTCGACTGGACGGTTCTCTCCGAGATTGTCAACGATTTCAAGCAGAACTCGCAGGGCGGTCTTCTCGATTGGTTCGAAGTGTTCACCGGCGGCGCGCTCGGCCAGTGCGCAATCGGCTTCCTCTCGATTTGGCCCTACATCTCGGCCCAAATCGTGATCCAGCTCCTCGGCTCCGTCATTCCGGCGCTTGAGAAGCTCAAGAAGGAAGGCGAATCCGGTCGCCAGCAGCTCGCCCAGATCACGCGCTATCTGACGATCGTCCTCTGCGTCGTGCAGGCGTGGGGCATCGCGACCGCGCTCTCGCACCCGGGGGCGCTCGGCATCGCGCTTCCCGCCGGCAAGTCGATCGTCGTCAATCCAGGCCTCGCCTTCAATCTGATGACCGTGATCGGCATGACCACCGCGTCGCTCTTTGTGATGTGGATTGCCGACCAGATCACCACGTTCGGCATCGGCAACGGCGCTTCGCTGATCATCATGATCAACATCACCTCCCGCCTCCCGCAGGCGCTCTTCGCCGCGTGGGAACGCTACTTCGGCGTCTCGGGCGATGCCGCGAGCGCGCAGGCCGGCTATGCGGAACTCTGCATCCTCGTGCTCTTCTTCCTCGGCGTCGTGATGTTCACCGTCATGCTCACGCAGGGCCTCAGGAAAGTGCCGATCCATTCCGCCCGTCGTTCCGCAGTCGGTGGATATTCGTTCGGCATGCAGCAGGAGTTCATGCCGCTGCGCGTCAACTACACGGGCGTCATGCCGATCATCTTCGCCCAGCCGCTCATCCAGATCCCGAGCGCGCTTCTCATGAAGGTGACGGCCTCCGGCTCCCGCCTCCACGAGTTCGCCAAGACCCTCTCTGAGCCGGGAACGCTCCACCTCTGCGTGTATGCGATTCTCATCATGTTCTTCACGTTCTTCTGGGTCGCCACCCAGTTCAACGCGATCGACATATCCGAGAACCTCAAGAAGTCGAACTCCTACATCCCCGGCATCCGTCCGGGAAGGGCGACCGCCGAGTATCTAGATGACCTGATGACGAAGATCACCCTCATCGGCGGCACGGGGCTTCTCCTTATCGCGCTCATCCCGATGCTTCTCATGGGCTGGCTTCAGGTCCCGTGGGTGATCGCGTCCTTCTTTGGCGGCACCTCGCTTCTCATTATCGTCGGCGTCGCGCTCGATACGCTGCGCGTCATGGAGTCGCACCTCCTCGTGAGGAAATACGACGGCTTCCTCTCCCACGGCTCGCTCCGCGGCAGGGGCGGCATGTAAGCCGGGAATATGGAACACGCAAACAAACGCGCCGGAGGCACCACCTCCGGCGCGTTTTGCATACCCTCCGGGACCTCTTTCAGAGTGCCCCCTAAGCAATTCAATTCTTTCGGGCAGACTCGGCCTTTCCTTCGGGCAGACTCGGCCTTTCTTTCGGGCAGTCGCGCCCTTGCTTTCGGGCAGGCTTTTTCTGCCCCTGTGCGAGGGCCGTGCCACATCCATCGCGCCACGCTTCACGACCCTAGCGCCACCCCCTAACGCCAAGGAGGCGCGGCTTTAG
>DFGB01000073.1:9042-9513 GCA_002371135.1 Verrucomicrobia bacterium UBA3761
CGTACAAGCCGCGCACCCCCGCATTCAACGTGGCGCGGCTAAAGCCGCGCCTCCTTGGCGTACAAGCCGCGCACCCCCCTTTGAGTTCGAGCGCGGCTAAAGCCGCACACCCCTGCTAGGGCATCCGCTTCGCGGACAGCCTTCGGCTGGGGGATATTCCTTGGCGCTATTGCCACCAGCAACTTTTCAACTTCTCAACCTTTCAACTTTTCAACTTTTCAACCTTCCCATGCCCGCCCTTGCGTTCGAGCGGGAGATTTGGTAAAATATTAAAGTAAACAATTTGAAAGGAGGCGTTCACATGTCCAAATACCTTCGTGCGCTCGCATTGGCGACCGTGCTCGTCGCCTTTGCCGGCATCGCCCGCGCCGAGTCGCTTGCAAAGACTGGCGGCTTCGTCCCGGTCGACGCCCCCGCGCTCGCCTTCGAGGGCATAACGATCAGCGACCTCGGCTCGACGTACATCCCCGT
>DFGB01000080.1:0-5690 GCA_002371135.1 Verrucomicrobia bacterium UBA3761
CCGCTTTTGCTTTCACCGCGACAAAGATTTTTAGTGGGCGGGTGGGCGGGTGGGAGGGGGGAGGCAGGGAGGCGATGCTGGGAGTTCTAGAAGGTCTAGAGAATCTAGAAGTTCTAGAAAATCTAGAAAAACTAGCGCGACTGAAGCCGCGCACCCTTTTTTGGTTCGAGCGCGGCTGAAGCCGCACACCCCTGCTAGGGCATCCGCTTCGCGGACAGCCTTCGGCTGGGGGATATTCCTTGGCGCTATGGCGCACATCGCACTATAGCCGCGCCTACTTCCTACCTCCTACTTCCTACTTAGGCCGCGCTGAGGCGCGGCCCTCCCGTGCCGCGCACCCCCGCATTCGACCTAGCGCGGCTGAAGCCGCGTCTCCTTGGCGCTATGGCGCACATCGCACTATAGCCGCGCCTACTTCCTACCTCCTACTTCCTACTTAGGCCGCGCTGAGGCGCGGCCCTCCCGTGCCGCGCACCCCTCGAACGACCCAAGCGCTATTGCAAAAACTCCCAGATGCGGTCCATCCAGTTGTATGAGGCGGTGCCGGGGGAGGCGGTGCGCTGAAAGCAGTGGGGGCGTTTGACGAGCGTGTGGAGTTCGCCCTGGATGCCCATGAAGCGCAGTTTCTCCCACGCCTTGACGGAACCCATCGCGGCGTAGCCGTCGCTGTCACCATGAAGGAAGAGAATGGGGCATGTATCCAAATCGAACGCGAACTCGGGCGCAAGAACGTCTTCCGGCTCGTTGCCGCCATGCTTGTTGCCGCCGTCGAGGCCGTCGGTCAGGACATAGGCGGGGTATATGCAAACGGCCCACGCGACGTTGCAGGGGAGCTTGTCGACATCGTCGACGGGCCAGTAGGAATTCGTCTTCGACGTGGTGGCGCACATGAGGGCGAGGTGGCCGCCCGCGGACGAGCCCATGATGCCGATGCGGTCCGGGTCGAGGCCGCGCTCTTTAGCGCCAGCCCTGACGAGGCGTATGGCGCGCTGCGCGTCCTGCCATGCCGTCGTATGCTTGGCGAGAGGCGCGGAAGGGCGCGGGTGGCGGTAGTTGACGGTGACGACGGCCATGCCCTTCTCGTTGAGGTAGCGGCGGAACGGCGCAACCTCGAATCCATCGGGGACGGAGCCCCTGTAAGAGCCGCCGGACCAAATCACCTGGATCGCCTTCGTCGTCAGGTTCGTAGGAATGTGCCATTCGAGATACGGGATGGACTGCGACGGCTGGAAGTCCGGTATCTTGCCTTCGGGCCAAAGGGGAATTTTGGCATAATCGCCGCGCGCTTCGTCGGACGCCCAGCGCGACATGAGCGCCATCTCGGGCTCCAGCTCGCCGAGCCAGCCCATCTGGCGCATGAATTCGACGGCGCGGTCGAAGCCGTACGCGCCATGCCCTTTCCCGGGGGCGATGTGCACTTCGGCGGGGATGCGGCGCTTACGCAGTTCGCGGTAAATCATCGTCGAGGCGTTGGGGGAGTATTTATCGGCGCCGCCGTGCATGAGGCACATGGGGGCTGTGGCCTCGTCAAACTTGAAACACTCGTCCAAGCGAACGTCGACCCCCTCGCCGCAACGCGTGTTCGGCCGCCCGTAGCCGTCGGTGAGGACGAACGCCGGGGCGAACGCGCACGCCCAATTCACGTTGCAGGGGATTTCATCGAGCGCGTCGATCTTTTCATAGGCGGGAGTGAGCGAACTTGTCGCGAGGAGCGTCGCGAGGTGGGAGCCTGCGGACATCGACATGACGCCGATGCGGTTTGGATCGAATCCGCGCTGTGCGGCCTGCGAGCGCACCATGCGCACGGCGCGCTGGCCATCCTCCCACGCCGTCTGCCAAATCGGCATATTCTCCGGCCACGGCGTGCGATAGACGAAATTGACGCACTGGCACCCGAGCGCGGTCAGCTTCTCGCACCATGTCCGCACGAGCCCCACATCGCAGCAATCCTTGTACGAACCGCCTGATATAAGAATCATGCAGACGCCGTTGGGGTTTTCCGGCGCCGGAGCCCAGTCGATATACGGGCGGCGCCATTCACCGGCGACGAAATCTTTTCTCCGCGAGACGTCGGTCATCGCGGCGATCTGGTGCGGCTGGGCGTCGGGCATCTGCGCCTCGGGCCAGATGTATTCTTTCTCTGCGCGGGCCGAGAGGCTGAGCGAAAGCAGGACGGCAAGGACTATTGAATGTTTCATAGGAGTTGGCAGTTAGGGGTTGGCGGTCGGGGGTTGGGCGCGGCTATAAGGTCTAGAAGATCTAGATGGTCTAGAAACCTGGAATACCCGCTGGTTTTCAACTTTTTTCCACCACTTCCCTGTAGACGGCGAGGGAAGAGGCGATCATGCGTTCGAAGGAGAATTTTTCGAGGGCGGCGGAACGTATGTCGCCATAGTCTGAGTCGACAGCCTTGGCGATTGCGGCGGCGAATTCCTCCGGCGTACCGTTTTCGACGAGTTCGCCGTTCCTGCCGGGCTCGACGATGTCCAGCGCGCCGCCGAACGCCTTGGCGACGACCGGCCTGTCCATCGCGAGCGCTTCCGCCATAGAGCGGCCGAACGCCTCGGCCTTGCGGACATTCGAGGAAACGACGACATCCGCGACCGAGAGGCATTCGGCGATATTCTGGCGGTTGCCTGCGAATACGACGCGGGCGCCCGCGCCGAGCTCCTTGACGAGCGCGCGAAGAGCCTCCTCCACGTCCTTCCTGAGCGCTTCCGCCTCGCCGACGAGAACGAGCATGAAACGCTCCGGCAGCGACGCGACAGCGCGGATGAGAATGTCGTAGCCCTTGAGCTGCGTGATGCGTCCGACGCCCATGACGACCTTGCGTCCGGCGACGCCCCATTCCTCGCGCAGCGCGGCGGTCTGGGCGGGGTCGACCTTGGCGACGTCGAAGCGGTCGCGGTCGATCGCACGCGGGATTACGCGCAGACGCGCCTCCTTTACTCCGTATGCAGCTTTCAGGTAATCGGCGATGTAGCGCGACGGCGCTACGGTCAAATCGCCGCGGGTCATCACGCGCGAATACGGCGAAATGGAATTCGCGCCGTGGGCGAATGTTATCCACGGCATGTCAAGCCCCTTGGCCGCGCGCAGAAAAAGCCATGCGGGGACGCGGGAGTGGGCGCAGACGACGTCGGGGTTCTCTTCGACGAGCACCCTGCGGAGTTTCGCGGCGCGGGAGAAATACGTGAGAGGATTCTTGGATTTCACGTCGAGCGTGATGTGGCGCGCGCCGTCGGCGACGAGTCTCGCGGCGAGCCTGCCGCCTGAAGATACGACCACGTTCTCCCATCCGGCCGCGACGAGCGCGCGGTTCATCTCGACGACGCCGCGCTCGACGCCGCCCTGCTCCATCGCCGGCACAAGCTGCAAAGTCTTGAGGGGGCGGTCGAACGGCAAGAGGAGATGCGCCCCCCCGCCAATGCCGGCGAGACGAGAGCGCAATGCGGCGAGTTCCTCGGGCGCCGGATGCTTGCGGAACGCGTTGTAGTTGAGCGCCCAGCACGAGGGATGGCGGCGGATGACGCGCTCGAGGTCCCAGATGCAGCGCTGCGTCATGCCCCACACGTCGCGGGCCTCGGACGGGGAATATTCGGCGACGACTTCGCAGCGGTAGCGTCCATCCTTGAGCGGCCGCGACCACGCCACGGCAATGGGCGCCTTGCCCTTCGCGGAGAAGAACGCCGGCGCGGCCGAGACCGGCACGGGCCGGCCAAAGAAACTCACCCATATGCCGCCGTCCGAGGGCCGCACGGCCTGGTCGACGAGCAGTCCAAGCGACTTGCCATCCTTGACGCCCTTCATGAGCGGACGGAACGCGCCTTCGGCGTGGACGATCTCCTGGCCGATCGAGCGACGCGACTTCATGAGCAGCCTTGTCATCGCGCCCGTGCCGATATCCTTGGCGACGGACATCATCCGATGCCCTTCCAAATATGCGAGCTGGGAAAGAATCTCCCAGCAGCCAATATGGCCCGAGACGGTGACGGCGGTCTTGTTGCGGGCGAGGAAAGCCTTGCCTTCTTCCGACATTTCGCCCGCGACGGCCACGCGCCTCTTTGCATCGCGGAACGTCCAGAACGCGTGGGCGATGGTGCGCGCCATGTTCCTGTAGGCGCGGCGGATGATCAGCCTTTCGCCGCGCGTGGCGACGGCCGGACGCTCGATGCGGCGCGCACTGCCGGACGCCTCGATCGTGCGAAGGTTCTTGAGCGCGTGGGCGCGGCCCTTAGCATCGAACAAATACATCACGGCAGAGGCGAAATCGGCCACGGCGAGCACCACGCGCCTCGGCATCGAACCGAAGATCGCCAGCGCCAGCCATATGCCGGCCCACTCGAACGGCAAACGCACCGCCCGCTTGAATCGCTTGTATCCGCTCATTTTTCGCTGTGCGAAAGGACTTCGCAGCCGTCCTCGGTGATGACTACCATGTCCTCGATGCGCACGCCGAGTTCGTTCTCGATATAGACGCCGGGCTCGATCGTATGCACCATGCCGGGCTTGAGAACGTCCTTGCGCTTTTCCGCCACGAACGGCATCTCGTGGATCTGGACGCCCACGCCGTGGCCGAGCGAATGCCCGAACTCCTTGCCCCAGCCGCGCTCCTTCAGGTAATCGCGCGCGACTTTGTCGAGTTCGAACGCCTTGATGCCGGGCTTCGCAGCCGCTATCGCCGCCATGTTCGCGCCAAGGACGTCTTCGTAGACTTGACGGTATTTGGCGCCGGCTTCCGCCGGGACGATGTTGCGCGTCATATCGGAGCAATAGCCGTTCAACTTCACGCCCATGTCGACGAGGACGGGCTCGGTGCCGTGCCATACGGTGTCGTCCGGGACGTGGTGGCATTCGGCGGCGTTCCTGCCGACGCAGACGATCGTGTCGAACGCCTCGCCTTCGCCCATGTCAATCATCAGATGCTGGATCTTGCGCGCCATTTCGCGCTCCGTCATTCCAGGCGCGAACATCGCCCTCGCACGGCACCATATCTCATCGTTCAACTCTTCTGCGGCTTTGAGCGCGGCAATCTCCTCCGGCGTCTTGACCATGCGGAGTTTGTCGACGTCCGCAAGGATGTCGACGAACTTGGCGCGCGGGTGGCGCTTCTGCATCTTTTTGAACTGGGCGACGGTGAGCGAAGTTTCGTAGCCGATTTTCTCCGCCTTGTAGGAAATCTTCTTGATGTCCTTCACCTTGAGCCACGGCGCCTCGCGGTGCACCATGGGGATGTAGCGGAAGTCCGTGTGGAAGAGAACTCCCGAAGGCGTGACGAGCAAAATCGCGTTGTCGCACTCGATGCCGGTGAGCGCACGGATATTCGCCTCGCCGCGGATTTCGATGGCGTCGAGTTTTTTGCGCGAGAGGGTTTTCTTCATCGCGTCGAGACGCTCTGCAAATGGATTTGTTTTCATAAGTTTACATAGAGAATTTTCGATTTATTCGATTTTCCGATTCAATGGCATGCAATAGATTTTTATCGCAGAGACTTGAGAGTCGCAGAGTTTTCTTGGATTTTCGCATTTTTCACGAATCGAAAATTGAGATCACTACCATGCAATAGGTTTTTATCGCAGAGACGCAGAGTCGCAGAGATTATGGATTTTGTTGGTGTTATTTCATATGCACAGCGCATAGTTCTTTCATTTTGGCTAAAGAGTGTGTTGATTTGACGTCTCATGAAAAAT
>DFGB01000080.1:5746-25033 GCA_002371135.1 Verrucomicrobia bacterium UBA3761
TGCGAAAAACCCTTGGAAACTCTGCATCTCTGCGTCTCTGCGATAAAAATCTATTGCATGGTAGTGAATCTAAAAATCGAAAATTGAGATTTATCTCATGTTTGGAATATAGACTTTTTCTTTGACGGGGACTTCATCGGAACCGAAGATGTATTCAGCGGCGAGGGAGTCGACTTCGATCTTGCCGGAGCGGTCGAGCGTGACGCCGCCGGGGCCTGTGCCGTTCAGGGCGGCGCGCCCGGCATCGCTGCGCGCGGATTTGCCAAGTTCCATGGCGCGCGAAATATAGAGCGCAAACGCGACTATGGCGCCGAGGACCAGCGCAAGGGTGAACATCCCGGCGGCCATTTCCATCATCGCCTGGCCGCGCCGCATATGGCTGCGCTCAGTGCGCACGGCGCGTCCCTCCCGTTCCGCCGCGGCCGCCCACCGGACGGAAACACTCCCCGGAGTGGAACTTGAGCCACGTTATCCCGCGCTGGCGGAACGACGGCTGTTCCCACCGCTTGAGCTGCGTGCAATAGAAGCATCCGGCCGAAAACCCTCCCGTGGCGAGATACGCAGGGACGTGGCGGCGAAGATGCTCCACCCAGAAAACATCGCTCGTCGAAAGATTGCCGCCCTCCGCCGCATCGACGGGAATGAGCCGCACGACAGGCGAGAACGGCAGCACGAAAGACTTGACCCCGGCAAGATTCACCTCTTCGCCCTTCAAGCCTTCCATCACGCCAAAGGGCTTTGCGGCGGCGGTCCACTCGCTCATCCTGTCGCCGCCCGTCGCAGTCTGCGGCACTTCGTCGTCGACGCGCACGACCGCAGAGCAGCCTAGGATGTTGTGGACGGGCTTGACTTCTCCCGAGAGCGGGAACTCGGGCATGTTCTCGTCATCGGTCAAAAGCCGCTTGCCGGTGAACCACGTTCGCCAGTAATGCGTATCGAAGAAGAACCACGTCGTCGCGGCGTTGGCGAGCGAATGGGCGGCCTCGAAGTCCTCCTCTGAAATGGTGCGCCCGGCGTATTTGCGCACGATGGAGACAATCTCGTTCTTGGTGAATACATCGAGAAGCGCGCACTTGCGGGCGTGGAGGTGGAGAGAGAAAATTTCGGAGTTTTCCATCGTGTTGCGGCGGACTACGTCCGCGCCGCCCCAGTCTTTCCACGAAACGTAGTTGTGGAGGAGGTTCTCGCAATGGAAAAGGAACCAGCACCAGTCCTCTGCGGCGATGGCGTTGTAGAAATCGCGGTTGGAGAGGAAATGGTCGCCGGTGGAGTAGTAGAACTCCATATTGTCCGGCCCGGCGGCGATGCCGGCTTCGGCGATGCGGCGAATCTCGGTGGCGTATTCGGTCCAGGCGCCGGGATACGACTCCGGGTATGCGGCGTCGTCCGCTCCCTCGCCGCCGGCGTACATCATGCGGATGTCTTCGACGTGTTCAAGGAGAAGCGTGGAAAATTCATCGCGCTTTTCAAGGCCGTTCTCCCGTGCGGCAAAGTCGGCGTCCTCCAGTGCGCGGACGGGACCTAGGAGCGCGAGGCGACGCTGGTCGAGCTCCAATTCATCCATCGTGCGCTTGTCGTCTTCAAACGCGGCGAGGAGACGCTCGATATTCAGGCGGCCGATTTCCGCAATGAGGTCGCCCTGTGTTTTGGCGGCGGCGATGGCGGCCGCGTCGCCGCCGTTCTGGAGGCGGTATTTGGCGCGCATGGACAGAAAGGCGTCTACCGCCGCGAACGCCGCGATGGCGATCGCGACAAGCGCGAGAATGAGTAGCAGCGCCACCTGCCCCCCGTGAAATTTTTCGATTTTCGATTTCCTTCTCCTGTCTCTCCTGTTCTCCATGCTGAAAAAGGAATGCGTGGAACCAATCGAAGATCGAAAAATCGAAAATCGAAAATCGTGGAATCGAAAGTTGAAAGATTTTCTTTTCCCGCTCATTCCGTCATGTCCATATAGTACGGCGCGTGGGATTCCACTTCCCAGTCGCCGTCCATCGTGAAATCGTCGGTCTGCATGCGAAGAGACGCCGAGGCGACGGGAGAGAGACCGTACGCCGTCTTGAAATCGAAATCGGTCGAATCCCAATATTCGTAGTCGAGGATAGCACGTGCAATGGCGGCGTTTTCGCTTTCAAGATAGAGCGGAACGCGATAAAGTTCATCCGTGCCGCCTTGCGGCCATGTACGGCGGCCCGAGACGGGGATCATCGCCGCCCGGGCTGTTTTGAAGCACATGAAATCGTTGAAGCCCACCGCCTTCGCCCTGGCCGCTCGCGCCGCTGCATGGCTGAGAATCGCCCGCGCCGTCACCATCCTGACGAGCATGAGCGATATTGTCATCAGAAAGGCTATAAAGACGACGGCAATCACGCTCTCCACCATCGCCTGGCCGCGAGAGCATGATTGCATCAAGCGATTCTCGACCGCCGGGGACAAGCGTCAGTTCTCCCCGAGGTCCTTGAGAGACTCCTCGGAAATCTGTTCCACCGCCTGTCTCGCGTTCTCGCCTTCCTCGGACGACAGCGCTCCTGCCGCGCCGCTCGCTTTCTTGCCGATCGCCCGGCTGAGATAAGTGAACACCGCGATAAGCGACACCGCGATCAGACACACGATGATGATATACTCGACCATCGTCTGGCCTTTTCTTTTTCTCTTCAGCATGTCAGGTATCCTTTCTTTGTCAAGGTGAATCGGAGGCGACCAGCCTCGCGGTCCTGTTGGAAGAATTACGGGCGGCGCGCACAAGGAACGTCATCGCGGCGACCGCAACCATCATCATCGCGAGGACGATGACGTACTCGATCATTGCCTGTCCCCTGCGCGTGCGCATCTCCGAATCCCTACCTCGCTTTGAACCTGTACTCGGTGACGGTGGAGTAGGTCTCGCCGGGCTTGAGGTTGATGGTGGCGAAGTCGGGGCGGTTGGGGGTGTTGGGATAGTGCTGCGTCTCGAGCGCGAGCCAGCCGCGATAGTGCATCGGACGGCCGCCCTTCATCTTCCACTCGTCCTTGATGAAGTTGCCGGCGTAGAACTGGAGGCCCGGCTGGTCGGTCCAGACTTCCACCGCGCGCTTGTCGCCGCGGAACTCGGCGACCTTCCGGAATCCCTCGCCGTTGAGGCACCAGTTGTGGTCGTAGCCGGGGCCGTACTGGAGGACGGGATCGGGGTCGTTGATGCGCTCGCCCACCTTGTGGAATGTGCGGAAGTCGAAGGGCGTCCCCTCTACGCTCGCAGGCTCGCCGACCGGCGCGAGGTCGGAATCGACGACGAGATACTTGTCGGCGTCGATCATGAGTTCCTGGTCGAGAATCGTCCCCTCGCCGTTCATGTTGAAGTAGACGTGCTGGGTCATGTTGAGCGGGGTTGTCTTGTCGGTCGTGGCGCTATACTCGATGCGCCAGACGTTTTCGGGGGTGATCGTATAAACGACCTTCGCGTCGACCTTGCCGGGGAAGCCGCCTTCGCCGTCCGGAAAGGTCTTCGTGAACACGGCGCCCACGTTGTCGCCATCCTCGAACTGCTCGTAGTCCCAGACGTACGCATCCCAGCCGCGCTTGCCGCCGTGGAGGTTGGCATGGTGGTCGGCGTCATTCTGGTCGAGGACGTAATCGACGCCGTCGAGCGAGAACCTGCCGTTGGCGATGCGGTTGCCGACGCGACCGATGATCGCGCCGAAGTAGGGGTCGGTCTTCTCCCAGCCGGAGATGTCGTCGAACCCGATCGTCACGTCCTTGAGTTCGCCGGCGGCGTCGGGGACGAGCAAGCGAACGACCTTCCCGCCAGCGTCGGTGACCTGCATCACGAGGCCGCCTTTGCCGCGAAGCGTGAACAGGCGGGCCTTCTCGCCGTATTTCGTCGTGCCGAAGTCCGACGATGGTACGCAACAACAGCCCGCCATGGCGAGCGCGAATGTGACTAGCGCGATCTTTTTCATAGAGTATTGTTTTTAACTTACCGATATTATATCATGATTTGCAAACAGGCGTCAAGTGCCATTCCGCGCTTCGCACAAGCAGAAAGGAGGAAGGAGGAGATGCTCTGGCAGGGGTACGCGGCTTCAGCCGCGCTCTATCTCCAAAAGTCACAGCTGTCACTCCCAAAAGTCACAGTTGTCACTCCCAAAAGTCACAGCTGTCGCTTGGAAAGTCACAGTTGCGGGTTCGAAAAGGGATAGCGGACGTATGTCCCGGCCTCCAGCGTCTCTTCCTTGCCGCCGGGGAGTTTCACTGTGGCCGAGGTGTTGGCGGGTATGGTGAAGCACCAGGTGCACTTGCCATCGGCGCCGTATTCCCACGCCGACTTGATCGCGCCGTAGGGCGACAGGAATACGGCGTCGACCTTGCCCATGCGGCGGTCCGGCATTGGTGCAAGGACGAAATGCCTGTATCCGCCCTCCGGGCCTGCCTGTATCCCCGCCATCGTGCCATACATCCACGCGACGACCGCGCCGTAGGCGTAGTGGTTGAAAGAATTCATGTCGGACGGGCCGAACCCGCGCTCCTTCGTGTAGGAGTTCCACCTTTCCCAGAACGTCGTCGCGCCCTGGTCGACGGTGTAAAGCCAGCTGGGGTGGCCGTGCTGCAGCAAGAGCGAATACGCAGTTTCTGGCGCGCCGGCGTCATAAGTCAGCACGTCCATGATGATGGAAGTGCCGAGGAAGCCGGTTTGCAGACATTCGTTATGGTCCTTTATATTCTTAAAGAGAGCGGACTTCGTCGCCGCAATAGCCGAAGGAGTGTCGAGAATGCCGAGCTTGAGCGCGAAAAGCGCCGGGGTCTGCATATCGCGGAAAAGCCCGACGAGCATGCCGTCCGCCTTGTCGACAAACTTGGCGCGGATGAACGCGAGCGCCCGGTCGGCCATCTCACGGTATTCCTTCGCCTCGGCGTCGCGTCCGCAGGCCGCAGCCATCTCGGCCATCATGCGTGCATCCCACAGCCAATAGCAGCAGCCGAGGTACTGCCAGTAGACGAGAGCCTCTGGGCGCGGGGTCTTCTTGCCGTCCGGCGCGACGATGAACGCGGCGCGGCTGCGGGATTCGAGTTTCTCGAAGGACAGCCAATCGGCCCACTGGTAATGACGGGCTTGGGGCGACTCGTATTTCATCTCGTCCACAAGCGCCATATAGCGTTTCATGGACTGCCAATTTTCGTCAATAATGGCGGTATCGCCAAACTGGCGCCACATGACGTATGGCACGATCACGCCGGCGTCGGCCCAGCCCAGGCGATGGCCGTCGTCGCCATACTGCGCGAGCGGCGCGACGCCCGGATACGAACCGTCGGCGTGCTGAGTATCGCGCATGTCGCGCATCCACTTCATGAAAAAGCCGTATGTATCGGCGTTGTACGCCCCGGCAAGAGCGAAAACCTGCGCGTCGGCGGTCCAGCCGATGCGTTCGTTGCGCTGAGGACAGTCGGTGGGGACGGAGAGGTAGTTCGAATACTCCCCCCACAGCGCATTGGAAACGAGCTTGTTCACGTCGGCGTCGCCGGTAGAAAGCGTGCCCGTCTCCATCGACTTCCAGACGGAAGTGACGGGGATGGCGCGAACGGAGTGGATTTCGACTTTCCCCGTAGCGGTGATGGAAGCGTAGCGTCCGCCGAAGAACGTGAATTCGGGATGGTAGGTTTCCATGCCGTTTCCGGCGAAGGTGTAGTTCAACATCGAGCGCGCCCGGCGGTAGCTCTCGCGGTAGATAGAACCCTCGGGGCCGTCGCAACCGCGGCTTTTGGCGCCGTTGCCGTCGTTCAGCATCTCCGCCGGACGCATGGAAAGGACCGTTCCCGCCGCCGCCGAGAACGCGAACTCGGGGACCATCGCCGCGTTCTGGCCGAAATCGACGATGAGCGTCTCGCCCGGCTCGATTGTGAAACGCTCGCCCGGCCCGTAGCGCCGCTTGACGGCGACCTTCCCGAACGCTTCCTCCGACGCGCCTTCGACGCCCTCCCACACGTATGCGCCGACCGGAGAGAGCGCGAGATCGCGCCGGAGGCACACGCCCGCGCCTTCCATCGGCACGCACACCCCGGCGAACTCGCAGTTCACCTCGGATGGCTTGAAGCCATCCAGCCCCGCGCCGGTCATCCATGAGAGCGAAACTCGCGCATCGTAGTCCTCGCCGTCGTGGATCGCCGCGCGCAGGACGGGACCCGCGACGGCGGAGAGCCACGTCCCGTCCGTCGCGACGCGCGTCTCGCCGCCGTCTGCGTGGCGGAGGATGAGCATGGCGCGGAAGGCGGACTTCTTGCCTGCGAAGTTGACTATCTTGTCGCGCCACCATCCGGCGGAGACTTGCGCGGCGATGGTGTTCTCTTCTCCCGCGCCGCGGTTGACGAGATGGGTGACGTCGTAGGTGAAAAAGTGCTTCGTCTTTGCGCAATGCGTGAAGCCCGGCTTGAGGAAGTCGCGCTCGAGCGTACCGTCCGCGAGTTTGCGCGAGACAGGTTTGCCGTTGACGTACGCCTCGAAAACGCCAAGCCCGGAGACGGCCAGCCACGCTTCAACGACTTCGCTCTCGTTGCGCACGCTCTTCACGAAACAACTCGTGCCGTCCTCCGCCTCCTGCTTAGCGACGCGATCGTGCTTGCCGGACGGATATGCGCTCACCTTGGAATCGACGGCGGAGATCCACGGCGTCCGTTCCCACTCGCGGTCGTCGAAGAGGGCCGTCGTGAATGCGGCGGCAGGGGAGGTCGTCCAGTCTCCGCATTCGTCCTCCACGGAGACGAGCCAAGAATACCGCGATGCCGGCTTGAGCGGCTCTCCGCCATAGCGGATGCCGACGGACCTGCCGTCGGCCGTTTCGCCGGAATCCCAGACCACGCGTCCGCCGGGAGCGCCCTCGAAGACGCGGATGCGGTATGCCTTCTGCGCGGCGCCCGGGCGCGGCGTCTCCATCCGCCACGCGAACGACGGCGCCTTCCCCCTGTCGCCCGGCTCGACGAGATGGTCGACGGCAAGGCCGGTTATGGAAGTCGAAGCGGCGACGGCAGAGGCGAGGCACGAGGGATGGAGCATCGGCTCGCTGCGGGGGCGCTCCTCGCGAATCCAGCGGCCGCATGCGTCCTGACGGTATAGCCACGGATACGGCGCGACAGGCATGTCGACACCGCGCCACTTGAAACTCAACCTCTCCGGCGCGACGCCCTTCTCGCACCAGTCTACGAGCATATCCTTCACCTGGCGGCCCGCCGGCGAACCGGTCGCGATCCGCCCACGCCCGCCGCCGTGCGCACAGCCCGGTATGCAAAAGAGACGCATGAACTTTGAAACTTCGTCAAGTCCGCCGTTGTCTCTGCATACGCGCTCGTAGTAATCGACTATCGGCCCGGGCAGAATCGTCTGGTCTTCCCATCCGGCCGTCATGATTATCTTGCCGCCGCGAGAGGCGAACGCAGTCAAATCCGTCGAACAGGCGTTTATCTCCGGCGCGACTTCCTTGAGATAGAGATCGATCTGTTCGAAGCCGACTTCCTTCCAGCGCGATTGCGTGTAGCCCTTGCCCGCGAGGAAGTGCGGCATGGAAAGGAGACTCCCCCAGTGGAAATTGACGCCGTGGTCGGTACCTGGCGCGAAGCCGGTGAAGTAGCATCGCCCGTCGTGGACGAGCGGCATATACAGGGCCTTGAGGCGGGCGAGACGGTCGCCGCCTGCGAGCGCCGGACGCTTCGCCGCCGCGAGGGCGATGAAGCCGTCTATCTCTTCCTCTGTGAAACGTCCGTCCGCGATGGCATGGCCTGCGTATGGTGCAGGGTCGGTCTTCGCTTTGAACTCTATAGCGGCGTCGGCAAGCGCCGCGAGGTCTTCCTTCGAGAAGAGAGCGTTCCCTTCGGCATCGTGCGTCTGCCGCCAGAGATGCCACAGGGCGATCTCGTTCGCGGACGCGCTGTTGTCGGGGAGGACGGCTATCACGCCGTCGTAGTCGCCGGGGAAGCGAAGCGCCTCGCACATGCCCTGGCGGCCGCCCGTGGAGCCGCCGTTGAAATAGGCGCGGCGGGCGGGCTTGCCGTAGAACGCTTCGACGATGCGCTTAGAGTAAAGCGTCATCAAATGCGTCGCGCGCCAGTGGAAATCGCGCAGGGCGGCGTCAGACCACGGAAGCGATTTATCGAGATATTTCGCGCTCGCGGCCGGAGTGCCGAGGTCGGTCGTCGCGGCGGCGGTATCCATCGCGATGTATGCATCGAGGTCTGGGAGCGAGCCCGCGCGTCCGCTGTTGCCCTGCCCCCAGAACCGGCCGTCCCATCTGCCGGGAAGCGGCAGGACGGCGCGGCACTTTATATCGCTGCCGCGTTCCGGCGACAGCGTGAAGTCGACGCGCACGAACGCATCGGTCGCGCAGACGTCTTCCTTCGCCTCCGCCCGCCACGCCTCGAGCGGATCCTTGCCTTTCGGGCCGGACTTCAGCCGAAGCGAAACTTCATCGATGGTGCACGTGGCGTCGGAAAGAGCCTTTATGTGCGCAAACTCCGCTTCCAACGGATGGGCACAGGCCCACCACGCAGCAGACATCAACACCGCAAGCAATATGTTCTTCATTCTGTTTCCTCCTCTGGGTCCTTGTCGCCCGTATCCCCCGGACGAAGTGAGCAAGAGCGAAGCAATGTCGCTAGAGGGGTGTGCGACGTGATGAATCTCTCTAAACCGCTCTTCCACGTTCGCGTCCATTGACTTCTGGACTGCCGACCACGGGCAATTATAGCACCGCATGTCTGATTTTCCGGCACAATCACCATGCACTTTCAGGAAACGGCGCAAAAAGATCTTCAGCATATTTTGCGATTCACTACCGTGCAATGGATTTTTATCCCGGGAGACCCGAGAGTTTTCTCGCATTTTCGCATTTTGCACGAGATGTCAAATCAACACACTCTTCAGCCAAACTGGCAGATCCATGCGCTATGCATATGAAATAACACCGGCAAAATCGATAATCTCTGCGACTCTCGGGTCTCTGCGATAAAAATCTATTGCAGGGGCGTGATGCCCCCCAGTCCCTCCAGTCCTCTTCCCTCCCGTATCGTTATATCATGTTTTCCGCAATATCGCAAATCCGGGAAATACCGGAATGGGAAGAGGCGGGGGCGATTTCGAGGAGAAACTTTCTGCGAAATGCGAGGTGGCCCCGTTCGCGGCAGAGGCGGCGGGACGTGGCGAAATAGAGTCCGGAGACCATCCAGCCGACTTGTATGAGGACAAAATCGGAAAGCGAGGCGATATACTGGTAATCGACAGGGCGTCGCTCCGCGATCGCGGTCATGACGGCGGGATTTGGCGCGGCGTCGACTGCGAGGTTCCAGAAAGCGCGGCTGTCCGAGCGCCAGTCGCTGCGCCCGAGCTGCGATTCGAGGACTCGGAAGATATCCAGCTTGTCCGCATCGCGGACTGTGTGGGAAAGAAGGCGCGTGCGGTCGTCGAGGCCGTCCGGGATTTCGCGGCGGTTGTGGAAAAGGACGGCGTCGAGGATGCCCTTGTCGTCGATCCAGCCGCGCTCGACTACGATATCGTGCGAAAACACGGCGTGGTCGACGGAGTCGGAATCGCGGAATGTATTGTAGACGCGAAGCTGCTCGTAGCGGCCCGTGTCGTGCAAGAGCGCGGCGATGGCGGCATCCCCGGCAAGGGCGGGCGAGAACGCCTCCCCTTCCGCGATCAGGCGGGCGTTCTTCACGACGAACGCGGTGTGGACGCGCTTAAGCTCCATCATGGAAGGGAGCCGTCCGTCCGCGTCGCGGTATGTATCGACGTAGGCGTCGTAAAGACTGCGTATCTCTTCAAACGTTTTCATTATTTCCGAATTTCTCCAATTCCTCCAGGACGGATTTCGCAAAATCCACGGGCGAAATCGCGATGGAGGGGTCTCGTCCCATGCGAGCGGCGCATTCGCGGAACATGCGCGTATCGACATGGCGCGGCTCGAGCGCTGCGACGGAGATCCCGCGAGGCGCGAGTTCCGCGTCGAGGGCGCGGCACAAGGCGGAGAGAGCCCCCTTGGAGGCGCAATACGCCGCGCCGCCCGGCCAGCCTTCGCGCGCCGATATGCTGGAGACGGCGAGCGCCTTCATGCCATGCGGCGAATAAAGTTTCTTCGCGACGATCTCGCGCATCAGCCGTAGGAAGAAGCCGCAGTTGACTTCGAACGCTTCGCGGAAGAGCTCCGGCGTCGTCTTGCGCAGCGTCGCAACAGGGCAGAAGCCGGTCGCGAACACAAACGCGTCGAACGCTCCGCCGGGCGCGATCAACTCTCCGTCAGGGCGGGCGAAGTCGGCGCGGTCGATGCGCGCGACCGCGTCGCCGCGCTGCTCCAGAAGCGCGCATACGGCCCTTCCTATGCCGCCTGAGGCTCCGCTGACGAGTACTTTCATGACAACAATGCGGCGCCCAGCCGCCTCGCCTCCTTGAGAAGTTTTTTATCATGCGTGAGGACGGCGATCCTGCTTGAAAGCGAGCGGAAAAACGCGGCCCGCACGAAATCGACGATGAAGCGGTCGGCGCGCTGGGCGCCTTCGCCGCCTGTATACGACACGCGAAGCCGCGCCGTCTCTTGCGCATTCTCTTCCCTGCCGTCGAACACGAGCCACACGAAATCGTTTTCGTGCGCGGCGAGATACGTCCCGGCCTGGGCAATCAACGCCGCGGGGCTGTGGACGCGTCCGCCAAGCACGGTCTCGCCGCCGCCCGCGCCAAGGATGAGATTCCAGCCGTCGACGAGCACCATGCGAGCGCCGGGCGCAAGAGAGGCGAGATCGCCCAGCGCCAGAACCCCCAGCGCCGCGTGCGAGCGCAACGCCGCATTCTCGGCCTGGAGACGCGAGTTCTCCTCGCGAAGGCGCGCAATCTCGCCGCGCATCTCCGCGATGCGGGCGAGGCGCGAGGCGATCATGACGGACTGGGCGTCCATTGCGGCAAGTCTACTTCACGAGCTCGTCGGCGAGGGCCGCGAGGCGCGCCTCGGATTCGGCGTTGAGCGCACCTTTGATGGTGACGTTGTTCTCGCAGAACACGATGTTCTTCGAATTTGCGAACATGCCCTTCATCACCTTGATCGCATTGGGCGCCCACGAGCCGTTCTCGATGAAAGCGACGGTGCGGTTCTGGTAATTGCGCTCAGTGAGATGGTCGATGAAGTGCCTCATCCACGGGAAGATGTCCATGTTGTAGGTGGTCGTGGCGAGGACGAGCTTGCCGTAGCGGAAGGCATCCTCGACGGCCTCTGGCTGATCGTCGCGGGCGAGATCGGCCGTGGCGACCTTCGGGCAGCCGCGCTCGAGCAGCATCTCCTTGAGCTTGAGCGCCGCCGCCTTGGTGTGCCCGTAGACGGATGTGTAGGCGATCAAGAGGCCGGGCGACTCGACTGCGTAGCTCGACCACGTGTCATACTGCTTGACCGCGTGCGCGATTTCCCCGGGCGTCGAAAGGACAGGGCCGTGGAGAGGGCAAATCTGCTTGATCTCGAGCCCGGCCGCCTTCTTGAGCAGCATCTGAGTATTCACGCCATACTTGCCGACGATGCCGATGTAGTAGCGCCTCGCCTCGCAATCCCAGCCTTCTGGATCGACGACGTCGTTCGCGCCGAACTTGCCAAAGCCGTCAGCGGAGAAGAGAATCTTCTCGGTCGTATCATACGTCACCATCACCTCGGGCCAGTGGACCATGGGGGCGGCGACGAAAGCGAACGTGTGGCGGCCGGTCGAGAGCGTGTCGCCTTCCTTGACGACGATGCGGCGCTCCGCGTAGTCGGTGCCGAAGAAGTTCTTCATCATGTTGAACGCCTGCGCGCTCGCCACGACCTGCGCGGCGGGATACTTCTCCATGAACACCGCTATGTTGGCGGAATGGTCGGGCTCCATGTGCTGGACGACGAGATAGTCGACCGGCGCGTCGCCGATTTCCTTCTTGATGTTGCCGAGCCACTCCTCGCCGAAACGCTGGTCGACGGTATCGAAAACGAGCGTCTTCTCGTCCTTGACGAGGTAGGAGTTGTATGCCATGCCTTGCGGAACGACGTACTGACCCTCGAAGAGGTCGATGTCATGGTCGTTCACGCCGATGTAACGGATGTCTTGTGTTATGTTCATAAGAGGGTTTGGGATTGTTGGGATTGTTTGGGATTTATTGGGAAATCCTTCTTTAAGAACCGGGGTGGACGGGGCGGGAGCCTGCCTTGCACATGGGGCAGTCGGCGGCGGTCCAGGTCTCGGGCGTCATTTGCATGAGCGAGAACATGGGGATGTCGCCAAACGCCACCTTGCCGGCGGAGCGGTCGACGAGGAGCGCGACGGCGGCGACTTCGGCGCCGGCGGCCTTGACGAGGTCTATCGTCTCCTGGACGCGTCCGCCCTTGGTGACGACGTCTTCGGCGACGACGTATCTCTCGCCGGGCTTCATCTCGAAGCGGCGCATGGCAAGGACCGTATTGGGTTTGCCGGCGGCGTCCACGCCTTCGCCCTGGACCTTCTCGGCGAAGATGCACTTCACATCGAGCGCGCGGGCGACTTCATGGCCGACGAGGATGCCGCCCACGGCGGGCGAGATCACGCCATCCACCTTGCCGAGGACGCCGGCGGCCTTCATATTTCCGACGAGCGCATCGCACAACCTGCCGGCGATGCGGGGATAGCGCAGCACGTTCGCGCATTGGAAATAGCGGTTGGAATGGAGCTTCGAGCGAAGTTCGAAATGCCCTTCGAGCAACGCGCCCGTATCCTTGAATATCTGGAGAACTTCTTCGTTTGTCATTGTTTCGATGTTTGATGTTTGGATGTTCAGAAACCGGTTTCGAGCAGTTCTTCGCGCGAGAACTGCAGCGGGAGGGAATCATCGCCGTCGCGCGAGATGCGCCGGGGGGCGGGCGCGGCGGAGGAGGCCGGCAGGAGCGGCTCCGCCAAGCGCTCGATAGGCGACGTACCGACGCGCGGACGCCACGAGATATCGGAGATGGCGCCAAGGTCCTCGTCCGGGATGGCGGCGATGGAAAGGTCCGTTCTCAGACTGCGCATCTCGTCGGTCGTGGTGCGGATGGCGGAGCGGGCGGCGGCGATGGCCGCGTCGCGCGCTTCGGCGGAAAGGGATGCAAACGCGCAAGGGGCGCGCTCGACGCGCGTCTCCTCCGCGGCGCGCCACGAGAGAGCCGAATACGGGAATACGAGCGACACGGCAAGCGGCACGGCAAGCACGGCCGCGAGCGAGCAGAGCTCGTGGCGGAAGCGCCGTTTGGGCTTGTATGTGGAAGCCGCGCTCATTCTTCGAGTTCCCCCTGCGTCTTGGCGGCGAAGAGCACCCTGCCTATTCCGGCGGTCCGGACGATATCGGCGATTCGCATGAGTTCGCCGCAGGCGACGCGCCGGTCGGCGAGGACGAGGATGGTATGTTCGCCCTTTCTGGCGGCGACTTCCTCCAGCTGCGTCGAAAAGACGTGCATCGATTGCGGATCCGACATGACGTAACGCGCGTCGTCGAAGAAGACGAGAGTATCGTGCGCGGTGGGCAGGACGAGCATGGCGAGGTCGGTGCGCTCCGAGTCGCCGGCCGCGGCGGCCGGCAAATCGAAAAGCGTCCCCCGCGAGATCGTGAAAACCCCTCCCATGAGATGCAGCATCAGCAGCAAAACGAGCAGCGTCACCCACGGGGCGGCGGCCACGAACGGCGCCACCCAGTCGCTGCGCGAACGCTTTTCGTTCCTGGCGCTGCGGATGTTCCATCCCCACTGGGACGTCATTTCGCACCCTCCTTCATAGATGCGACATAGCCGACGATGCTCGTTGCGGCGGCCTCGAGTTCGACGATCAACCGGTCCATCCTGATCCTGAGCGAGCCGTACATCACCGTCACCGGGATCGCCACCGCGAGACCGAGCGCCGCGGCGATGAGCGCCTCCATGGCGGCGTTCATCATCATCGGGCGCGTGACGATTTCAGCGGAATTGGCGAGCATGACTGTTTTAATGAGACCGATCACCGAGCCCAAGAGTCCAAGGAGCGGCGCCACCTGGCCCATGATGGCGAGCGAAGCGAGGCGGCGCTCAAGCCGCCCGACTTCGGCGCGGCCTTGCGCATCGACCGCCTCGCGCAGCGCCCGCGCTCCGCCCGTCCTGTGCCGTATGGCCGTCGCCACCACGTTGGCGACCGGGACGGCCGTATCCTCGCAAATCGCAAGCGCCTCGTCCACGTTGCCGCGGGAATAGACGTTCACGACGCCCTTGATGAAATCCTGCCAGTCGATCTGCGCGCGGCGCAGTTCGAACAGCCGCTCGAAAAAGACTACAAGCGACGCGAGGCCGAGGGCTAGGAGAATCCAGAATACGGGACCGCCGGATATCGTCATAGGAACTTTCCTTTCGTTTGGATTCTATCGAGCCTCTTCTCCGCTTCGTCCGCAGCGGGGACGTCGGAGGCGACGACGAGCTCGAGAATGTGCATGGCCTGGAAATCCTTGCCGCGCGATTCATATTCGTCCGCGAGGCGGAATGCGGCGCGGGAGAAGGCGGCGCGGGCTTCGTCGTCGAACTGCACGCCTTTCTGGCGGCCTTCGCGGTATGCGAGCACGACGCCGGTGTAGTACTGGTCGATCGCCTCGTCGGTGCGCTTGAGTTTTTCGAGAGTGCGGCCCATCTTGAACGAAACGGCAAGGCGCAGGCCGGGCGGCAGCGATTCGCCCAGCCGGACCGCGCGATATGCATCGAGCGCCTCGATGTACCGCTCTGCGTTGTCCGCCCCCAGCGCAAAGAGAGAATCGGCCTTGAGCACCTCCGACTTGAGGCGGTCGGCGGAGGAGATATCGCTTTCGAGCAATGCGCGCTCCAGGACGAGGATGGCCTCGTCGTAGCGGCCGAGCTCCATGAGCGCCTCGGCCTGGACGATGAGCGCGCGCGACTTGTGGGCACCCTGCGGGTTTTCCTCCAGCAACGAAGTGACGATGCGGATGGCCTGGCTGAAATCGTTCTCGGCGAAGGCGGCGCGTGCGCTCCAGACGAGTGCGTCGACGGCGCGCTGCGAACCTTTCTTCATTTCGGCGTAGTCGCGGAAGAGCCTGCCGCTCTCGCCCCAGCGGCGCGCGTTGTATGCGTATTTCGCGAGCCACAGCGTCGCCTCGGCTTTGATCGCGACGTCGCCCGCGCCGGTCGAGAGGGCCTTTGCGCGTTCGCACGCCTCGTTGTCGCGGCCCTGGCCGTAGAGACAGAGGACCTCGAAAAACGCGGCGCGCGAAGCCGCGCCGGGATCGTCCTTCGCCAGTTGCGCAAACACCTCCTGGGCTTCGGCAAAGCGGTATTCCTTGTAGAGTTCGCGTCCGCGCGCTTCAGTCTCGCGGCGCTTGACGACGATCTTCAGCTTGTCGGCCGCGGCGGTGGAGGGGTAGCTGTCGAGCACCATCCTGTACTTCGCCATCGCCTCTTCGCCGCGTCCGCAGTCGGAAAGCGCGTCGCCCTGCTCGAGAGCGAGGCGCGCGCGGTCTTCGTCGGTCCCGGCAAGTTCCTCGGCCCGGGCGAACGCTTCCAGCGCCTTCTCGTTCTTGCCGAGCTTCCTGAGCGCCCAGGCGTATGATTCCTGCACGGCGGCGGAACGCGCGGCCTCCGGCCAAATCTCCATCGCGTTGCCGTATGCCTCGGCGGCGGCCGTCCAGTCTTTGCGTTCGACGAGCGCGTCGGCGAGCGCCAGTGCGCCCTCCTTGGCGCCATCCGCGTCCGGCGCATCCTTGACGATCGAGCGGATCATGCGCGCGCCTTCGTCGAACGTGGAAGCGTCGCGGATGAGGAGCGTGCCAAGCTTGAGACCGGCGAAACGGCGTGACTGGGAATCCTTGGTCGCGGCGAGGGCGATGCGCAGGAGTTTGGCGTCCTTCAGATTCGCGGCCGCGAGGGCGACGGCGGAAGGCGGGGCGTCCTTCATCGCGGCCACCTCGCGCCAGATTTTCGCCGCGCCTTTTTCATCGCCTGCCGCGAACAGGATGTCGGCTGCGGCCATGCGCGACGGCGCGTCGGCAGTCTCGAACGTGCTCTCCTTGAGGAGTTTCAGGGCGCGGGCGTTGTCGCCCGCCTCCACGGCGAGACGCGCCTTGAGCCCGGCCGCGAGCCGCGCACCCTCGCCCTCGCCGAAATCCGCGCTCTCCAGCACTTCGCCCGCCGCCTCCTTGTCGCCCTTCTCGACGAGCGCGAGCGCCTTCCAATATGCGAAAATTCCTTTGGGCGGCGTTTCGCCGCCGATTTCGCCGAGGATGGCGTCCCACTTCTCCTCGCGCGCATAGCTCTCAAGGACGATCTTCCTCGCCTCGTCGCCGTCCGCGAGGCGCGCATGTTCGCGGGCGACCTCCCAGAGGCCGTCGCGCAACGCTTCGCGCGCCGTCTCCAATTCGTCCGCCAGGGAGCAAAGCGCGGCAAACGCGAGTGCGCAGACCGCCGGCATCTGAAATTTGGCAATTGGCATTTTCACTGCGGTTTCCAAGCCCTAGACGATCTAGAGGTTCTAGAAGACCTAGATGTTCTAGATATTCTAGAGGCACTATCTCCTACTTCCTGCTTTCTGCTTCCTACTTAAATTTATATTTCCGCGCCCAGGTAGCCCATTTCGGCGAGGAGGCGGGGGTTCTTCATCCAATTAGGCTCCACGCGCACCCAGAGCTCGAGTTTGGCTTTGACGTCGAAGGTCGCGGAAATCTCGCGCTGTGCAGCGTGGCGAGACTTCTTTATCGTCTCGCCGCCGCGGCCGATGACGATCGGCTTTTGCGACGGGCGGTTGACGAGGATGTCCGCCGTTATCTCCCACAACGGGCCATGCTCGTCGATGCGCTTGACCGCGACGCCCATTTCATGCGGCAGCTCCTGGTGCAAATGGCGCAAGAATTTCTCGCGTATGATGTCGGCAATCGCGAGTCGCCGCGGGTAGTCGGTGACGATATCCTCCGGGAAGAGCGCATCGCCTTCCTCGGCGAGGGAGAAAAGCGCATCGAGGACCTTGGTCGCGCCGGAGTCGTCGGTCGCGATCGACTTCACCCACACGGGTTCGGCGCCGTCGAAGCCGACCTTGGCGCTTTCCTCCTTCCACGCCTCGCGGAAAAGGTCCTCGAAGAATGGCGATTTATCGGCCTTGTTCAGGACGAACACCGTCTTTTCCGGGCGCTCCTTGGCGACGCGGCTCATCCAGCCGACGTCCTCCATCTGCGGCTCGCACGACGCATCGAAAACGACGCAGAGGATGTCTGCGCCGGCGGCGCTGCGGCGCGCCATGCGGTTCAAGAGCCGCCCGAGTTCGCCCACGGCCTTGTGCAGGCCGGGGGTGTCGAGGAGGACGAGCTGGCCGCGAGGGTCCGCGACAATTCCGCGCACCGTGTTGCGCGTAGTCTGCTCAACCGGCGAGACGATAGACACCTTCTCGCCGACGAGCCGGTTCACGAGCGTCGATTTGCCGGCGTTCGTTCTCCCGACAATCGCTATGACCGCTGAGAGCATTGGCTCAAGGGACGGGGAACTGGAGGGCGAGTTCGCGCGCTTCGCGCTTGACGCGCTCCTGGATGGAAGTATCGGCCAGGTTGTCGAGGACGTCGGCTATCCATGTGCCGATCTTGATCATCTCCGGCTCCTTCATTCCGCGCGTCGTGACGGACGCCGTGCCCACGCGAATGCCGGAGGTGCGGAAAGGCGACTCGGTATCGTAGGGGATCGTGTTCTTGTTGACGACGATGCCGGCGGCGTCGAGGGCGGCTGCGGCTTCTTTGCCGGTCATGCCGCGAGACTTGACGTCGACGAGGAAGAGATGATTGTCCGTGCCGCCGGAGACGATGCGGTAGCCGCGGTCCTGGACGGTCTTGCAGAGGACGGCGCAATTCTTGACTAGCTGCGCGGCATATTCCTTGAACGCCGGCTGCATCGCTTCGCGGAAGCATACCGCCTTGGCGGCGATGATGTTCTCAAGCGGACCGCCCTGCATACCAGGGAACACAGCCGAATCGATGGCCTTGGCGTACTGTTCCTTGCAGAGGATGAGGCCGCCGCGCGGTCCGCGCAGGGTCTTGTGCGTCGTCGTGGTCACGATGTCGGCATACGGCACGGGCGAGGCGTGGACGCCGCCCGCGACGAGTCCGGCGATGTGGGCCATGTCGACCATCATCAAGCAGCCGACCTTGTCGCAAATCTCGCGGATGCGCTTGAAATCGAGTGCGCGCGGATAGGCGCTCGCGCCGGTGAGGAGGATTTTCGGCTTGACTTCGAGCGCCTGCTTCTCGAGCGCGTCGTAGTCGAGGCGCTCGGTAGTCTTGTCGACCGTATAGGGGACGATGTTGTAGAGCTTGCCGGAGAAGTTCACCGGCGAGCCGTGGGAAAGGTGTCCGCCCTGGTCGAGAGACATCGAAAGAATCGTATCGCCCGGCTTGATCGTCGCGAAATACGCCGCCATATTCGCGGCGCTGCCGCAATGCGGCTGGACGTTCGCGTGGTCCGCGCCGAAAAGTTCGCACGCCCTCTTGCGCGCGAGTTCCTCGGCCGCGTCGACGGGCAGGCATCCAGAATACCAGCGCTTGCCGGGATAGCCCTCGGCGTATTTGTTCATCAATACGGAACCAGCGGCCTCGCGGCAAGCGCGGCTCGACGTGTTCTCCGACGCGATGAGGTTGATTTCCGTATCCTCCTGCTCGGTCTGCGCGACGATCGAGGCGAAAACCTCGGGGTCGTCGGCGGCAAGGCCGGAGACGTCGCTCAACCTGCCGCCGCGCTCGAGTTTCCAGCGGCGGCGCGCGTGGCGAACATCCATGTCGACCGGCGTATCTATGAATGCGAGCGCCATCTTGAGCGCATACTCGCACGAAACCGCCTTCTCTCCCATGCAGAGCACGTTCGCGCCGTTGTGCTGGCGCGAAACTATGGCCGCGTCCACGGTCTGGCAGAGCGCCGCACGCACGTTCTGGAAGCGCCCTGCGACCATTGACACGCCAATGCCCGTCGTGCAGCACAGAATGCCGTAGTCCACCTCGCCCTTCGCCACTGCGAGCGCGACCCGGATTGCGAAATCTGGATAGTCGCACGAATCCTTGGTATTCGTCCCGACGTCAATAACCGTCGCGCGGCCCGCGAGGCCCGCGACAAGGGTGTTCTTCAGTTCGAACGCTCCATGGTCGGAACCAATTGCTATCTTCATCTCTATGCTCCTTAGATTGTAAGTCGCAATATTATACCATATTCAGTACAGCCGCGCAAGCACGGCCGCACCATGTGTCGGGGTGCGCGATTCGTTAGAATAGTGTGCACCCGGTCGAAGAAGATGATCTTTTCCGACCATGCCCGTTCGTCAAATACAGTGCAC
>DFGB01000053.1 GCA_002371135.1 Verrucomicrobia bacterium UBA3761
AAACCCAACCCCGCCGGGTCAAGGGCCGCGGGAGGAACGCGAGGAGCGCGGCCTCCGCTTCCTACAACAAAATATCGAACACCTCGACTGCCCCAATACGACCTCCGCCGTCAGCCGCGCCTACGAACTAGGCATTCTCAGACCCTGAGAGGGAGGGGAATGCGGAATTTCCGAATTTCCCTCTCTACCTTCGCCACGGGACGGCTGCGCGGGCGGGGCGAAGCTTGCCGGAAGCGGCAGCAAGAACAAGCTCTTCGCCGCTCGACTTGTTGCGGCGAAACGCAACCATGTCGCCTGCGACGCGCACAATCTCGCCCGGCCCCTCGATCGCGAACTCGAAAGCGGGCGACTCAAGCGGCACTGCGACGCCGCGCTCGTCTACGACCTCGGCCAGCGCGAAACCCGTTTCATCGTCGCCAAGCCTCTCTTTGAGGATGCGCAACTTGACAGCCTCCGGCGCGAACGCCGTGACGACCGCATCCTCGCCGATGGGCGAGGCGTTGCGCCAACCGATTACCTTGATTTCGCCGGGCTCGTAAGGAACGCGCCACGCGAACTCCGCCACCTCTTCACTCATCCCTCTTCCCTCTTCCCTCTTCCCTCTTCCCTGCGATTCATTGTTCACAAAAAGTTCTGCGCCGTCGCCTTGGACGCGTGCAACGACGTCGACCTCTCCCGTCGTCTCTTCATTCCAAGTCCAATGCGTGAGGATATGCACAGGCTTGGAATCGACGGCGAGGATTGCGCGCCTCGCGGCGGCGATTTCATCATCATCGACGCCCTTTGCGAGAAAAGCGTCATGGGCGGCGGCGACTTCCTCGGCCGCGAGCGCCGTCGCTGAAAGATAGTTCGAGACCTGATTCGATACGACACGCTTCGTCTCTTCATCCGGCGCCACGACGATTCCACGCAGGCGATATGGCACCCATGTCCGCGTCCATGACGTATCCACGAACGGCTGATTGAAAAGTTCCTGCGCGGCGACAATGTCGTCCGATGTGCCGCCCACGCCGTCTGGTCCTTTTGAATACAGCGCCGGCGCGGCCGGGTCCCAGACGTACGCCGAGCCCCAGGGATCGGGTACGATCTTCTTGACGTACGGCCCGTTCCAACCCGCCTTGATGATTCTCGTGGAAGCGAGGTCTTCAAGGTCGGCAGGATACGCGCCGGTATGGTAGCGGAAGCGTCCGAGGGCGATTGCAAGGGCCTCGACGGATTTACGCGCATCGATATTGGCGCGCGAGACGCGGGGGCGTCCGCCCTTGCCTGTCGCGGAAAGGACGAGCGAGCCGAGCATCAACAAGCCGATTATGACGACGGCGTAGAAGACGATCCCCTTCTTGAGGACGGGCGCCTTGAGAGCGCCGAGTTCGGCCTTCTTCATTTCGTATTCGCGCGCGATACGCTTGATCGCCGCCGAATTCGACTTTCTCCCCTTGCCTTTGGCGGGGAACTTCTTGCGCAATTCGTTGTAGTCGACCATGGTGGATTTTCGATTTTTCGATTTTCGATTGTTCGATTTTTCGATTGCTTCAAGCATTCCATTTTAACACAGAGGCACTCAAGTCTCAGAGGTGCACAGAGTGAAAAAGGTGAAAAGTTGAAAATTCTCTGTGCTCCTCTGTGCCTCTGTGCCTCTGTGTTAAAAACGAGAGGCTTGAAACAGAGACTTGAAACAATCGAAAAATCGAAGAATCGAAAATCAGCCAACTTCTTCAATCACGAGCGGCGGCGGGGTGAAGGCGGCGGGGGCGATGGTGAAAGCTGAGAGGAGCTCGGCGGCGCACTCTTCCAGCGCGTCCGGGACGGTAGAGGTGAAGAGCGTCGCAAGCGGTGCGCCGACGGCGACACGATCGCCTCGGGCGACTGCAAAGTCGACGCCGGCGTGCGGATCGATGGTGTCGGTCTGGACCTGGCGCCCGGCGCCGAGGCGCAGCGAAATCTGCGCGACTTTCTTCGCGTCGATGCCGGTCACGTAGCCGGAGCGCATCGCGGAAATGCGGAAACGGTGCATTTTGGCTTCGCGACGGGTGCGGCGGAATTCATCGAGATCGCCCCCGTGGGCGGCAACCATCGCCTTGAATTTCGCGAGCGCGGAGCCATCGGCGAGACGCGCCTTGCACATTTCCCGCGCTTCGCCGCGTCCAATGTCTTTCGCGAGCGAAACCATCGCCGCCGCGAATTCGATGCACAGAGCGGCCGCCGGGAGCGAAGGGCCGGATGCCTTGTTCTCGAGGATGTCGAGAGCTTCTTCGACCTCGTTCGCATTGCCGACGGTGCGCCCTAGCGGAGCATCCATATCGGTGACAAGCGCGAGCGATTTTCTGCCGGACGCCTTTGTGGAGCCGACGAGCGACGACGCGAGCGCCCTTGCTTCGTCCCGCGTATGCATGAATGCGCCAAGTCCGCACTTGACGTCGAAAACGAGCGTCGGGGCGCCTTCGGCGAATTTCTTCGACAAGATCGAGGCTGTGATGAGAGGAATGGAAGCGACAGTGCCGGTGACATCGCGCAGCGCATAGAGACGCTTGTCGGCCGGGCAAATCTCCGGCGTCTGCATCGCCATCGAGACACCGGTCTCGGCCACGATGGCGCGGAATCTATCCAGCGAAACGCCGGCGACGTAGCCGGGGATGGTTTCAAGTTTGTCGGCCGTGCCGCCCGTGAGGCCGAGGCCGCGTCCGGTAAGCGAAGGGACGTAGAGCCCGCACGCGGCGGCTAGGGGCTGGATGATAAGAGAAAGCTTGTCGCCGACGCCCCCGGTGGAATGCTTGTCGGCAACGAGCGCGGCGGGGCAGGGCAGGCCGGGGAGCGGTTCATCGCCGCGCTTGGGGTCGAATTCCCACACCGCCTCGCCGGAGCAGCGCATGGCCTCGGTCAGGTCGGCCGTTTCGCGTTCTGTCATGCCGCGGCAGCATATCGCCATCGCGAGCGCGCTCATCTGATAGTCAGGCACTTCGCCTGTCATGTAATACGACATGAACTCGCGTATCTCGGTTGTCGAGAGCGCGAGTCCTTCACGTTTTTTGTCGATTATCTGTTTTGCACTGAACATAGGGGAAGCATCATACAAGGAATCCGGAGACGAAGAGCGCCGCACCGGCGGCGAGGAGGACGGCGGCGAAAGTGCGCGCGCGAGCGTCGGTCTTTTCGAAAATGGCAAGCCCCTTCTCAAGCCGCCACGGATAGAACATGCCATACATCCCGACAACTGCGGCGATGTATGCAAAGACGATGAATACGTGCACGATGCCGGCGCCAGACTCTGGCAGCAGCAGGCGCGTCGTCCTGAAGAGCGACGCAGGGAAAAGCATCAACAGCGCCGTCAGCGCCCTCACGCTCAGGTTTTTCGGCATCCATATATACGTCAAATACGAAAGCAGCGCCGCAAGAAACCACACCTCGCCTGTAAAGCGCTTGAGAATCGCGTCGAAAACGTCTATGCCGATCGTATCAAGCTCATATGCCGTCCAGAACCACGCGATGACAGTAAGCACGGCCGCCACATGGCGCGATGTTTCAAACCATTGATTGAACGCCCTTGCCTTGGCGGGCGAGCCTGCAAGCAAAATCCCGTATGCCAAAAGCGGAACGGAAAGTATCAAACCCCATGCTATCATCGGGAATAGTTAGTAGTTAGGATTTGGCAGTTGGCAATTTCAGGAGCCAGAGGCCACGAACGTGGAAGAGCTATTTGAGAGACCAATCTTGCGCATCGGGAGATATAACTGCTAGCTACCAACTGCCAACTAAAAAAAATGGAGGTGGGAAGCGGAGTTGAACCGCTGTAGACGGATTTGCAGTCCGTAACCTAACCGCTCGGCCATCCCACCTCATGGAAGTGGTTAGTATTGTATCATATTTCTCCCTCGCTGACAATAGGGGAATTGGAGAAATTTTCGATTTTCGATTTTTGTGCCGCTTCTAAAAGTAAACTTG
>DFGB01000009.1 GCA_002371135.1 Verrucomicrobia bacterium UBA3761
CTTCCCTCTTCCCTTAAATAAACGCAAATACCCCCCTTGCGGGTTGCGGCGGGATATGATACAATATTCTACACCCTTGACAAAGTGCGAATGGGTGGATTATACTCTGGAGCTATATGGCAAAGACAAAAAAGCCGTCCCAAACCAATTCTGACGTTTCGACCAAAAAGGCCAAGACATCCAAGAAAAAGGAAAACGGGGCGGCAAGTCCCGGTCTGAATGAACTGGACGAAGGGCTTGGCGACAAAGCCGAGCCCTCCGCGCAGGATTTGGAGGCGCTTTCAAACGATTTCGAAGGCGGCCTCGACGACGATCTCCCGCCGGAGCCGGAGGTTTCCACCGATTTCGACGATGAAAAGCTGATTGCCGAGGTTCACAAGTCCGAGGGCGAGGATCCGGGCGACGATATAATCGACGACCTCCCCCCGCAGTTGAACATCCCCGGGGCGGATGCCGCCCTCGCCGGCGACGACGACTTCGATACGCCGCTGCCGACTTCGATGGAGGGGATTTCGATCCTCCGCGAAAAGGAGCTCAACGACGTCCTGAACGACGTCAAGCGCCGCAGCGAGGCCAACGGCGGTTATATCACCTACGAGGAGCTCAACCAGATCCTCCCGCAGAGCATCGTCGACGAAATCCAGTCCGAACGCTACTTGAAGATTCTCGAAGCGCTCGGGGTGCAGGTAATCAGCGAGGACGCCGTCCGCGAATTCATGGAGGCCAAGGAGGAGCGTTCGACCGATCTCAAGGCGCGAGCCCAGGAGATGATCGACGACCCGATCCGCATGTATCTGCACCAGATGGGGCAGGTGCAGCTTCTTTCCAAGGACGAGGAAATCGAGATCTGCAAGACCATCGAGGTGGCCGAGAACAGGACGCGCGACTTGTTCAACCGCTTCCTTTTCGCGCCGCCGATGTACTCGCGGCTTCTCGACAAGCTCGAGGGCCAGGGAGAGCGGTTCGACAGGATCGTCACCGACAAGTTCGACGACAAGCGCGACGCCTACATGGAGCTCGTGCCGTCGTTCCGCCAGCTGATCAAGTCGAGCGAGAAGGTGCTCGTCGAATCGAGCGCAAAGCATCTCGCTTTGCTCAAGAAGGGCGATGCGTCGCCGCAGGCGCTGCGCACGTCCGAGCGTCAGCTCGCCAAGGCGCGCCAGAAGATGCGCGAGTGCTTCGAGGAGCTCAGCTTCAAGCAGAAGGTCCTCGAACACCTCTGCGCCGACGCCGACGAACGCATATACCTGCCCTACAAACGCCTCGTCTCGGAGTACGGCAAGCTCGCGACGCAGAAGGCGTCCAAGAAGCGCGCCCGAGAGATGGCGGATCTCAAGGAACGCATGGAGAAACTGGAAGTCCTCTTCGGCATGCCGCCGGAGGAGTTTCTTTCTACGTTCCAGGAGATGCGCGTCATCCTCAAGAAGGGGCAGGTCGCGCGCACCAAGATGGTGGAGGCGAACTTGAGGCTCGTCATTTCGATCGTCAAAAAATACATGAACCGCGGGCTGAGCTTCCTGGACCTCATCCAGGAAGGCAACACCGGGCTCATGAAGGCGGTCGAGAAGTTCGAGTACACGCGCGGCTACAAGTTTTCCACCTACGCCACGTGGTGGATACGGCAGGCCGCGACGCGCGCGATCGCCGACCAGGCGCGCACGATCCGCATCCCGGTGCACATGATCGAGACGATCAACAAGCTCATGCGCGTGCAGAAGCGTCTCATCCAGAAGCTCGGTCGCGAACCGAACGAAGAGGAGCTTTCTGAAGAGATGGAGATGCCGCCGGAGCAGGTCCGCGCCGTAAAGCGCATGGCCCAGCAGCCGATTTCCCTGCAGTCGAAAGTCGGCGACAACGACGACGCCCACTATGGCGACTTCATCCCGGATCTCTCCAGCGAGAATCCCTTTGAAGTCACGGAAGGGCATTTGCTGCGAGACAGGCTGCGCGACATCCTCGATACGCTGACAGAGCGCGAGCGGCAGGTGATCGACTACCGCTACGGGCTTTCGGACGGCTATTCGAGAACTCTCGAAGAGGTGGGCCGCCTCTTCAACGTGACGCGCGAACGCATCCGCCAGATCGAGGCGAAGGCGTTGCGCAAGCTGCGCCACCCCAGCAGAATCAAGACTCTGCGCGACTACCAGCCGCAGTAAGAGAATGGGTGGGAAAACAACCAAGGAACAACAGAAAATGGATATTACAAGTCTTTTCACCGGTGAGACGGCGCAGGCGGCATGGACGCTCGCGGCCGTCGCATTCGCCGCTGGCGCCATCGTCGCGGCAATCATCCTCAAGGCGTGCTGCCGTTGCTCGAAGGATGGCGGCTCTTCGCAGGAGCGTTCCGCCAAGTCCGGCGGCGTCAAGCGCGACCAGAAGCGTTCCGCCGCCAACGCCGCGACCCCTCGCTTCGAAAAGAAGCATCCCGCCCCCGCGGACGGCTCCATCGAAATCTACGTCGGCAACCTCAGCTACGACGTCACCGACGATGACCTGCGCAAGGAGTTCGAGGCGTTCGGCACGGTGAACTACGCCCGCGTCGTCACCAACCGCTACAACAACAAGTCCAAGGGCTTCGGGTTCGTCCACATGCCCAACCATGCCGAAGTCGACAAGGCCCTCGAGGCTCTCAACGACAAGGAAATCCTCGGCCGCCGCATCAAGTGCAACGTGGCCAAAAACGTCGGGTAAGACGTTGAAAAGTTGAAAGGTTGAAAAGTTGAAAAGCCAAACCATTCCGGTTGGCGCCACCTTTCGACTTTTCAACTTTTCAACTTCTCAACCTTTCAACTTTTCAACCTTTCAACCTTTCAACCTTTCAACCCATGTCACGTGCATTGGTATTGCTGGCGCCGGGCTTTGAAGAAATCGAAGCGTTGAGCGTGGTGGACATTCTGAGACGCGGTGGCGTGACCACCGTAATGGCGGCCGTGGCGCCGACGCTTGAAATCGTCGGTGCGCACGGCATCTGCGTCAAGGCGGACGTGCCTTTCGAAGACGTCGAGGAAGAGGAGTTCGACGCGCTTGTATTACCCGGCGGCGGAGAGGGCACCGCGAACCTGAAGGCGAGCGACGCCGTGATAGAGCGTCTGCGCCGGCAAAAGGAGGAAGGCCGGCTCATTTGCGCGATTTGCGCAGCCCCGACCATCCTTTCCTACGCGGGCGTCCTCGACCCCGACCAGCACGTCACGTGCTACCCGACCTGCATAATGGACCTCGACCGCAAGGCCGCGAGCGTCCCCGTCGTCGCAGACGGCAATGTCATTACAGGCCAGGCGCCAGGCGCGGCCATGCTCTTCGGCCTCGTCATTCTTCACGCTCTCGCGAACGAAGCTCTCATGCACCGCGTCGCCCGCGAACTCGTCACCGACGTGCTGGAACACTGACAATTTTTCGATTTACGATTTACGATTTACGATTTGCGATAGCTCTCTGCGGGAGATAAAAATCATAAATCGTAAATTGAAAAATCGAAAATCGAAAATCGGAAAATGGAAATGCAACAAATGAAAAATCTCGTTTTCGCCATTGCGGTCGCGTGCGCGGCCTCCACGTTCGCCAAGACATCCACGCCCGCCGGGTTCACCGACGACCTCGACGCGGCTCTCGCCGCCGCCAAGTCCGACGGCAAGTTCGTCTACGCCTGCTTTTCCGGCAGCGACTGGTGCGGCTGGTGCATCAAACTCGAGGAGGAGGTCTTCTCCAAGGAGGAATTCCTTTCAGCCGTCACCAACGACTACCACCTCGTCTTTATCGACTCCCCCAATGATACGGATCTGCTGAGCGAGAGGGCGAAAGTCGAGAACCCGAAGCTCGTGGACAAGTATGGGATAGAGGGCTTCCCGACCGCGCTTGTCCTCGACGGCGAAGGCAGGAAACTCGCCAAGACCGGCTACCGCCGCGGCGGGCCTGCGAAGTATGCGGAGTATCTGGCCATGGTGCGCAAGGAGGGCCCCGCGATTGCCCGCCGCGAGGCGGCTTTTGCGAAGGTGGTCGCGCCGTTCCGCGATGAAATGCGCAAGCTCGGCGATGAAAATCGCGCCGTCATCGAGAAGATATACAAAGAAGGCCAGGTGGCCGGACTTGACGATGCGGCCATCGAAGCGAAAATCAAGAGTGAAGCCCTGCCGGGCTTCATCGAGAAATGCTGCAAGGCCATCGAGAAGTTCGAAGCCGAAGACGCGCCCGTGGAAATCGCCCCCATGAAGGCAAAGGAACTCGACAACGCCAAGGGCTGGCTCGCCACGCTCGAAAAACTGTAAAGGATTTTTCGGTTTGCGCTCATGCATTCCTTTTTTTAATCGCAGAGACGCAGAGTGCGCAGAGAACTTTTCAACATTTCAACGCCTTCTCTCTGCGCACTCTGCGTCTCTGCGATAAATAAATCGAAAAATCGAAGAATCGAAAATCGAAAAATAAAACAATGTTCAAAGCGGTATCAAACAAGGTCGCGTTCCCCGAAATGGAAAAGGGGATTCTGGAATTCTGGGAAAAAGACGGCACGTTCAAAAAATCCCTTGAGAAGAACAAAGGCGCCGGGCGGTATAAATTCTACGACGGACCTCCGTTTGCGACGGGTCTGCCGCACTACGGGCATCTGCTCGCGGGGACGATCAAGGATATCGTGCCGCGCTACCAGACGATGCGCGGCAAGTATGTAGAGCGCCGCTTCGGCTGGGATACGCACGGGTTGCCGATCGAGGCGCTCGCGCAGGAGGCGCTGGGCGTCGCCGGTGCGCCGGAAATCAAGGCGCTCGGCGTAGATAAGTTCAACGAGCAGTGCCGCTCGATGGTCCTCAAATACGTCTCCGAATGGCGCAAGACCGTCACGCGCATGGGTCGCTGGGTCGACTTCGACAACGATTACAAGACCATGAACCCCGAGTTCATGGAGACCATCTGGTGGGTGTTCAAGCAGCTTTGGGACCAGGGGCGCGTCTACCGCTCCCACCGCATCATGCCGTATTCCTGGAAGCTCTCGACGCCGCTTTCCAACTTCGAGGCCGGCTCGAACTACAAGGACGTCCAGGACCCGACCGTGACGGTCCGCGTCAAGGCGACCTCCGGCGTCGACTCCATTCCCGCGTTGGCCGAGGCCGCCCCCGCGGCCGTCTATCTCCTCATCTGGACGACGACGCCGTGGACGCTCCCTGAGAACCTCGCCATCTGCGCTGGTGCCGAGATCGACTACGTGGCCGTGCGAGACCTCACCGACGACGCACGCCCCGTCTACGTGATGGCCGAGGCTCGCCTCGCGACGATCTTCAAGAAGCCCGAGCAGTATGAACGCGTCGCGGTATTCAAGGGCTCTGCCCTCAAGGGATGGACCTACGAGCCAATCTTCCCCTATTTCGCCGACAAGGCCGCCGAGGGCGCGTTCCACGTGTTCAACGACGACTACGTCACCACGAGCGACGGCACCGGCCTCGTCCACATCGCGCCGGCCTACGGCGAGGACGACTTCCGCGTCTGCAAGGCGAACGACATGAACGCCTTCGCCGACCCCCTCGACGACGCCTGCCGCTTCACCGCCGAACTGCCTGAATACGCCGGCCGCTTCTGCAAGGATTGCGACAAGGACATCATCAAGCGCCTCAAGACGGAGGGCAAGCTCGTCCACCAGTCGACGATCGTCCACTCCTATCCTTTCTGCGACAGGACCGACACCCCTCTCATCTACCGCGCAATCGACGCGTGGTACGTCCGTGTCGAGGATCTCCACGAGCGCCTCGCCGCCAACAACGACACCGTCCACTGGACCCCTTCCTACGTCGGCGACAAGCGCTTCGGCAACTGGCTCAAGGACGCGCGCGACTGGAACATTTCCCGCAACCGCTTCTGGGGTTCGTGCATCCCCGTGTGGATCAACGAGGCCGACCCCACGGACATGATTTGCGTCGGTTCGGTCAAGGAGCTCGAAGATCTTTCCGGCGTGCGCGTCACCGACCTCCACAAGCATTTTGTCGATAAGATCCTCATTCGCAAGGATGGCAAGGTCTATCGCCGCACGCCCGAGGTGCTCGACTGCTGGTTCGAATCCGGCTCCATGCCATACGCCCAGCAGCACTACATGGGCGAGGGCGGCGTCGACGACTTCTTCCCGGCCGACTTCATCGCCGAGGGCCTCGACCAGACGCGCGGCTGGTTCTATACTCTCATGCTCCTTGGCACGATGCTCTTCGGCAAGTCCCCTTACAAGAACGTCGTCGTCAACGGCCTCGTTCTCGCCGAGGACGGCAAGAAGATGTCCAAGCGCCTCAAGAACTACCCCGACCCGACGAAGATGCTCGATACCTACGGCGCGGACGCGATCAGGCTCTACATGATCTACTCGCCCGTCGTCAAGGCCGAGAACCTGAAGTTCTCCGAGAGCGGCGTCAAGCAGCTTATGCGCGACTTGCTCATCCCGTGGTGGAACGCGTATTCGTTCTTCGTCACGTATGCCAACGTCGACAAGTTCCACGACGCCGAGGTCGTCTACCCTGAAAGCGAAAACGTCCTCGACCGCTGGATCATCTCCTCGATGGAGACGCTTGTCGCCGATGTCACCGCCGCGATGGACGACTACGATCTCCAGAAGGCCGTGCGCCCGTTCGTGAAGTTCATCGAAGACCTCACCAACTGGTACATCCGCCGCTCCAGGAGGCGGTTCTGGAAATCGACGAACGACGGCGACAAGCTGAGCGCCTACAGGACGCTCCGCTACGTGCTCGTCCAGCTCGCGAAAGTCGCCGCTCCATTCACGCCGTTCATCGCCGATGAGATTTACTTGAACCTGAAGGGCGAGAGCGACCCTGGTAGCGTGCACCTCTGCGACTTCCCACAGTCGAACGCCAACGCGCGCGATCTCGACCTCGAGCGCCGCATGGCCGCCGTGCAGGCGGTGGTCGAACTCGGCCGCCGCCTCCGCGCCGACAGCGACCTCAAAGTCCGCCAGCCTCTTGCCGCAATCAGGATTTCGGGCGCCGACGTCAAGGGTCTCGAAGACCTCATCGAGGACGAACTCAACGTCAAGAGCGTCGAATACGCCGCCGACGAACGCGAACTGTGCGAAGTCTCCTACAAGGCGAACTTCAAGACGCTCGGCCCGAAGTGCGGCGCGAAGATGAAGGCCGTCGCTGCCGCGATCGCCCGGCTCGAATCGTTCACGGGTGCGATGGAGCTCGAAGGCGTCGCAATCGGCGAGGATGATGTAATCGTCACGCGCAAGGCGAAGGAAGGGCTCGTCGTCGCGTCGCAAGGCGCAGTCGTCGTCGCGCTCGATACTCTCCTCACGCCGGCGCTCGTTTCAGAAGGCCTCGCACGCGAATTCGTGTCGCACGTCCAGGCGATGCGCAAGGAGGCGGACTTCGAAGTCACCCAGCGCATTGTCGTCGCCGTCGCGGGCGATGCCGAACTCAAGGCCGCGCTCGAGGCGCACGGCGATTACGTGAAGAACGAGACTCTCTGCGTCGAGCTCGATTTCGTAGATAGCCTCGACTCCGCGAGCGTATCGCTCAACGGCCACGAAACCCGCATCTGCGTCGCCCCGCGCAACTAGACGATGGCGCAGGATTGGAACATCAAGTCGCGTTCGCACTTCTGCAGCGTATGCGCGAAGCCGCTTGTCGACCGCGCCCCGGTCGTCAGCGCCCTCAAGGAGACGCCCGAGGGCTACGAACGCTACGATGCGCATCCAGAGTGCTGGAAGGCGATGGAGCGCGACTGGCAGCCGTTCTCGCAGTGGGACGGCGTATACCTCGCGCCGGTCAAGGAGGAGAAGAAGGAGCCTCTCAAGAAGGAGGACGCGGGCGAGATTCTCCGCAAACTCGTGGCGCTCGAAGACCCGGCGATGAAGAACGTCGTCTACGTCCTCGCCGTCATGCTCGAGCGCTCGAAGATACTCGTCGAGCGCGACGCGAAGACCCTCGACGACGGTTCGATCCGCCGCGTCTACGAAGACAGGAAGAACGGCGACACGTTCATTATCCTCGATCCCCGCCTGCGTCTTGAGAACCTCGCCGAGGTCCAGCAGCAGGTCGTGGCGCTCCTCTCCGGCACCAAGACGTTCGGCGAAGTCTCCGCCGCCGAGGCGGAAGTGGAAAGCAGGGAGCAGGCAAGCCAGGAAGCCAGAACGACAAATGGCGACGGCCCAAAGCAAGCTTGAAGCGTTGCGCATCCTGGCGAGGGGGGCGTTTCTCCCGGCTCTCGTAGAGGAGCGCGACGGCTGGCACGCGCGGTGGCTAGTCTCCGACGGCACGTTCAACCCCGTTGTAGACGGCGGCATGCGCGATTTGTTCAAGCCGCCGTCGAGCTTGACCGGCCGGCGCATCGAATACGAGACTCTGCATGATGCGTGGGTGGCGGCGCTCAGGACGCGCACGGGGCTTATCGAATGGGACGACGAGGCGGAGCTCGCGGCGTTCGCCGCGGCGCTGCGAGAATGGTCGCAGGACGCCGCCGGCGCGGACGCGGCGCGCGAGGCGCTGCGTTTCACTCTCGGCACGCGCGACGGCGCTTTTTACATCGAATGCCCGCGGCCGCACGGCCGCGCCGCATACCGTGCGCTTGGCGAAGCGCTCGCGCTCTCGCCCACGCTCCGTTCTCTCGCTCTCGTTTCCGGCGAACTCATGCGCACAGTCCTCGACGACGAGGCCGCCGAGCGGTTTCTGCGCATCGAAGTCGGCGCGTTGCAGCGCGAAGGGTTTTTGTTCGACGGCACGCCGCTTCGCGCCGCCGTCGCCGCCGATGTCGAAATCTCCGCCCCCGCCGCCCACTCGTCCGCTTCAAAGGCTCGCGCCAAGGTGACGATACGCGTCGCTGGAGAGGTGGTCACGGCCCGCGAAATACGTTTCCTCCTGGAGCAGAAGTCCAACCTCGTCTTCTTCCGCAACCGCTGGATAGAAGTCGACCGCAACATCCTCCGCCAGGCGCTGCGCGTTTTGGAGCGCGAGAACGGCCGCGAGATGGACCGCATCGAGGCTGTCTCCCTCGCGCAGGGCATGGGGGCGTTCAGCGGCCTCGAAATCGCTTCCTTCCGCGCCCACGGCTGGCTGCGCGGCCTCGTGAACGAACTTCGCGCCAAGGGCGAATTCGATGGCTCGATGTTCAATACCGACGTCATCGCGCGCCGTCTCGCCGATTGCTCGTTCGCGCTGCCGCTGAGACCCTACCAGGCGCGTGGCGTCGCGTGGATGGCGTTCCTTGTCGCGAACGGCTTCGGCGCGCTCCTCGCGGACGACATGGGCCTCGGCAAGACCGCCCAGACTCTCGCCTGGCTCGCGCTGCGCAAGAAGGGCGCGGGGCCCGTGCTCATCGTCGCCCTCCTCTCGCTCGTCGCAAACTGGCGCAACGAATTCGCGAAATTCCTGCCCAATGCGAAAATCTACATCCACCACGGCGACTTCCGCCATGTGCTGGAAGGCGATTTCGCCCGCGAGGCCGCCGCGTCGGACGCGGTTTTGACCAGCTACAACCTCGTCGTCAAGGATTCGCAGTGCTTCGCCGCCGTGGCATGGGACGCCGTGGTGGTCGACGAAGCGCAGGCGATAAAGAACCCGGACACTCAACTCGCCCGCGCCCTCTTCGCGCTTCGCGCTCCCGGCCGCATCGCCCTCACCGGCACGCCTGTCGAGAATTCCGTCGCCGATCTCTGGAGCATCGAGCGCTTCCTGAACCCCGGCTTCCTTCCCGGGCGTCAGGAGTTCATGGAATATTTCGCCAAGCCCATCGCCGCCTCGCGCGTTTCCTCCGCCGCCAAACGCCTGAGAAACGCGCTCGAGCCGTTTATGCTCCGCCGTCTCAAGGGAGAGGTCGCCTCCGAACTCGGCGAGAAGCGCGAAATACGCGAGTATTGCGAACTTACGCAGTCCGAGCGCCTCGACTACGAAGTCGCCTACGAGGGCTACATGGCGGGCGAACGCACGCGAGGCGACGTCTTCGGCCTCATAAACGCGCTCAAACTCGTCTGCGACGGCATGACGGCCGATTTCGCCTCCAGCGGCAAGTTCCTTCGCCTGTGCGATTTGCTGGAGGCGATTTTCGTCGCCGGCGAGAGCGCGCTCGTCTTCACCCAGTATGCGAAAGTAGGCGAGCGCCTGCGCACCGAACTCGAAAAGCGTTTCTCCTGTCAAGTGCCGTTTCTCGAAGGCAAACTTTCGCCAAAGGCGCGCGAGCGTGAAATCGCCGCGTTCAACGAGCCGGGGCCGAAGGTTTTCGTCCTCTCGCTCAGGACCGGCGGGCTCGGCCTCAATCTCGTCAAGGCCACGCATATAATCCATTTCGACCGCTGGTGGAACCCGGCCGTAGAAGCCCAGGCTACCGACCGCGCCCACCGCATCGGACAGACGCAAGTCGTCTTCGTCCATCTCATGATCGCAAGCGGCACCATCGAGGACCGCGTCGACCGCATCCTCGAGCGCAAGCAGGGCGAGGCCGACGTCGTCGTCTCTTCCGGCGAGAAGTTCCTCGCCTCCCTCGCTCCGGACGAATTCGCCCGCCTCGCCTCGCTTGAGAAGCGAAGTAGGAAGTAGAGAGTAGGAAGCAGGAGATGCGCTAGAGCCAGTGCAGTCTCGACCCTCCCGTGCGCGGCTAAAGCCGCGCCTCCTTGGCGCCAGAGCGACTCTCCTACATCCTACTTCCTACTTGCGCGGCCTAAAACTCGACGAGCGCGAAGGAATCTGGCATCATTCGAAGGACGGCCGAGCCGTCGGGGCGCAGGCGAAGCGGCGTTTCCGTATATGTGCGCGCGGCGTCGGTGACGTGGCATCTCGCGCCGGCGAGCGACTTCCCCGGGACGCGCAAGACCACGATGCCGGTGTCGGTGACGTCGTTGGACGGAGCATAGCGCACGATGAACACTGCAAAGCGGCCGTCAGCGCTCTTGGCCGCGACCGCCCGGAACTGTCCGTCCGGCCTGGTCTTGAGAGAGTCGTCCGGCAGCACCACGCCTGTCGCCGCATCGCTTTTCGCGCCGCGACCCTCCCGTACGCTGCACTCTGCGAGCGTCCCGAGGTCCGCGAGTTTCGACCATGCATAGAACGGGTAGTATCCTTTTTGCGGCCAGAGCGTAGTCGCGTCGAACATTCCGTTCATGATGGTGCCGATCCGCGCGTCGTAGTACATGAGCATGTCGACCGGCGCGTATTGGCAGTCGGCCATCGCGGCGGCGATGAACGCCGCGCCCTTTTGATTGAACCGCCCGGATTCGACCTCGACGGAATGGACCCAGTCGTCGCCCCATCCCTTTACATAGTTCCACTCGTTCAGGATCGATTCCGTTTTCCCGTATCCGGCGTCGTCCAGCATCTTGCGGATGCGCCGGGCCTTTTCAGCCATCTTGCGAGGGTCGGTGGTGTAGATGTGCCACGAAAAGAAGTCGAGAGGGACGTCGTTGTCCCGGCAGTAGGCGAGGAAGCGCTTGGCCCAGGCTTCGCGCCCGCAAATCGCGGGCCCGCCGATTTTGAGCGCCGGGAACCGCGCCTTGAGGTGCTTGGCGGCGATGGAGTAGAATTGGAAGAAATTCGTAACCGTGCCACCCCAGCAGCGCGGGTTCCGCGGCGGTTTATCGTCGGACGGGTCGAGATCCGGCTCGTTCCACAGTTCCCAGTAGGCTATGGAGAACTGGTTGGACCACGCCGTCGATGCAGTGGCGATGGTGTCGTCCGCGCCCCAGCCCCAGCCTTCGTTGTAGTGGCGTATCACATGCTCTGCGATGCGCGCCCACTTTGCGAAATCCTTGGGCGGCAGCGCGCCGTATTTCTTTGGGCCGTGTTCGATCGACTGCCCAAGACGGAAGAACACTTCCGTCCCGGCGCGGCGGATGGAGTCGAGATAGCGGTCGGTGCAGACGAAGTCGTAGCTCGCGGGGTCGGTCTCGTCGGCATCGAAGTCGGGGAACACGGCGCTTATGTCGACCGTGTGCGGTGCGCCGTAGTCCGTGCACAGGTTGGAGTCGTGCGTCCGTGCGAACGGAATGCGCGCGGCCGTGTAGTCGTCGAAGTTGCCTCGCTTCTGGTCGCCTGCGGGCGTTTTCACGGACGGGCCGTTGTTGACGGCGTTCATCGGCTTTACCGGGCCGTGCTCCGCCCGGCAGTCCACGACGATTTCGGCGGTGGACATCGGTTCTGCGGCGTCCAGCGGACCGCGCATCGCCGCGACGGCGCATATTGCGAGCGCGAGGCGCCGCGGCGGCGTTATCCATTTCGTGCAGGTCATGGCGTTACTTGACGATGATTAAAAGACCATTGTTGCGGTAGTCGAGAAGGATGTTGTCCCAGAACACGCCCGCCTTACTGTCTAGCGTGTTGTCAATGGTGCCCATCGCGGAGAATCCAATGGAGGAGATTCCTCCGAGGACCGCAGGGACGCAGCGGAAGGGAATCGAACTGAACGTCGCCACGCTCGCAGCCGGTGTCGGCGTATCGAACGTCGGGTGCTCCGTGCCAAGGTCGTAGACCGCTATGTCGCTCAAGCCTTCGTTCAGTCGTGTAGTGGCGATGAAACGATACCAGTGCGACGGGTCGAGCGCCAGAGCGTCATAGGTGTAGCTGCCATTGAAGACGCACAGCTTCACCTCATTGTTGGATGTGCCGTGGAAACCGAAAGCGAACGCGGCGGCCTTGTAGAACTCGCTGCCGCTCTTGAGGTTGCCTTCGTGGAAGGCGTCGCCTGCCAGCCAAAAGAGCGAGCCGCGCGTTCCTCCCTGCCATCCGGCCGGGGGGCAGGCGTCGACCTGCGTCTTCAACCTCCCGTATTTGCACATCTCGCCGATGTCGTGCACGGCGTAGAGGACGTTGCCGCCGCCCTGGGCGAAGGTGAGCGCAGGGTTGCCGCCGCACTCCCTGACAACGGCTTTCAGCGAGCCGTTGTTTATACGCGTCCATCCGTCCTGCCCGGCCGGGCTCTTCGCGATGGAGTCGCCGACGAGGGCGCCTTCATGGAAACTCTCGTAGTTGATCTTGCGGGAGCTGAAGCGGTTGTCATAGACGAGCGCCGCTGCGGAGGCCCCTGCCGGCGTGTGCCAGACCTTGATGTTGTCGAACATGACCTCGGCGTTGTACGCGCTGAACGCGATGCACGAAATCCCGGAGACGGAAGTGTTGATGCGCCCTATGCCGGACTTGGTGAAGTATACAGTCTCGCCGTCTTCGGTGTCGCCGCCGGGGTGCGTCGTCCCCTGGTCGCGTATGGTGCAGGAGTAGGTGCCGGCGTCGAGGTCTGCTTCGATGGTGAAGCGCAGCCACGGCGCCTGCTTCACCCACTCGTCGCCGGTGCCGGTGTGCACGCCGGAAGCATCGCGCCAGTACGGGCGGCGGTAGGTTGAGTTGTCTACGGTCGTCTTCGTGCCGACGATGCCGATGCGCGCGAAAAGCCCTGCCAGTGCGCCGAACTGGCTGTGGTTGGCGTTGTAGAGCGCGTCCGATCCGGCATACAGGTAAACGCCCTGGTTGGTGGTTTCGCCGCCTATGCCCGTAGCGCGGACGTCGGCGGAGATGCGCACCTTGCCCGTCGTGAGAGTCTGCCCGATCGTCGCCGCCGCGATGCCTGTCGCCGGCAGCGGGCTGAAACGCATTGCCAGGTTGCCGCTGTCGGAATAGACCGCAGGCGTGGCTTTAAGATCGCTGTTGAGGCGCCGCCAGCCGTCTGTGCCGACGGGCTGGCTGACAGTCTTGTCGCCCGTGGATGCCGCATAGAGCGCTTCGCCGCCGACGTAAGTCTCGGTGCCGACGGTGTTCGAGACGGGGCTCGTCGCCTCGTAGGAACCGGCGGTCGTGCCGCCGATGGCGCGCGAACGGCGCGAGGAGAAGTCGTTCACGTAGCACTCCACGCCGTTGTGCGCGACGCGGATGTTGTCGAACTGCCCCGCTAGCGACAGGTCGAGGTTGTCGGCGTCCGCCCCGCCGTGCGGGCAGTAGCAGCTAAGGCCCAGCGCGGAAATCGAAGTCACGGCGGAATACGGCAAGGCGACGTTCGCTATGGCGAAGGCCGCATTGGACGGCGTGGCGGCGTCGAGCGCGGGATGGGTATCTCCCATGTCATAGAGCGAGATGCCGTATTCGCGCTTGCCTAGATCGACCGTGACGACGACGCGATACCACGTAGCCGCGCTCCCCTGACCGATGAACTGCCTGGCGGCGTTGCCGTCCAGATATGTGAACTGGCGCGTCCCTGTCGCGCTCTTTCGCCCGACGCCCGCCTGCGCGGCGCGGTAGTTCAGGTAGAGTCCGCCGTCATCCGCCGTCTCCGTCTCGGGCGAGAAAAAGTTTTCGTCGCCCAGCATGAATTCTTGCACGAACGCATAGCCGGCGTTCCATGTGGACGGCGCTCTGAGGTCGCACTGCGCCGTCACTATGCCGTTCGTGAACGTGTTGCCGAGGCGGTGTTTGACGATGACATGCTTGTTGTTGTCGGCGGCGTTGTGCATCGCGATTTCGGGATTGCCGCCGTCGGAGACGATGTGCACAGGGCAGGAGCAGTTGTTCCTGCCGCGAATCCAGCAGTCCTGGAACGCGGTGCCGCTGAACGGGTCGTTGTAGGAATCGTTTACGAACGCTCCGGTCTGATACGGGACTTCGCGCCAGGCGTCGCATGGAACGGGCGACTCGCTCGTGCGCGACGAGAAGTCGTTCCTGTAGACGACCTCTGCGAACGAAGCCGTGCAAAGCGTGGTCATGGATGCAAGCAATACGATTCTTTTCATGTTCATGCTTTGTTTCTCCATAGAGCATTATGCTATTGCATATTATACCAAATTCAAGCGCTTTGCAAGGTTCTTCTTTGCGCAAAACACGGTTCCTGTTTGCGAATTTGATGGTGGACTTGAAGTGCGTCGATTTGGTATAATATGCATACCATGCTAAGGAAAAAGCCGGATACGTTCATCATCTGCCTTGCGACGTCGCGCGGCACCAAGGCCGGCCGCGACCGGTTCTCGGGCGCGATGCGCTACGCCGCCTCGCATCGCAACTGGGTCGTGAGGTTCTTCACTCCGCAAAGGCTGCGGCTAGGATTCCGCACGGGGAGCGATATAATGCCGGACTCGAAGATAGACGGCCTTATCTGCGCTTCGAAGAAATTCTGGGCCGACGGCATCCGGGGAATCCTGCCCGCTCGCCGGAGGATACCGATAGTAAACGTCGACGACCCTGATCTCGAGTCTGGCGCCTCGCCGTTTTGCAACGCCAATGTGATGATCGACGACGAGACCCTCGGGCGCGAAGCGGCGCGGTACTTCCTGCGGAGGGGGCTCGCAAATCTTGCGTTCGTCGACAATATAGACTCGTTCGAAGACTCCCACCAGACGCGCCGCCTCGAAGCGTTTCGCACCACCGCGTCCGAGGCGGGCGCGACATTCGACGAATTCAAACTCCCCCGCGGCGGTTGCGACGATGAAGTCTCGGCGCTTGCCGGGTGGCTCTCGCGCCTGCCGCTTCCATGCGGCATTCTGGCCTACAACGACAGCAGGGCGCAGTGCGTGATCGACGCCTGCTACCTTGCCAGGCTCGACATTCCGGAGCAGATACAGATAATAGGCGTCGACAACGACGAAATGATCTGCGAGAACACTTCGCCGACGCTCACGAGCATACAGCCAGACTTCGAGGGCGGCGGCTATCTCGCCGCGCAGCTTCTCGATGAGATGCTTGCAAAAGGCCTGCCAGAAAAGCCGGTGACGCGCACATACGGCATCAAGACGCTCGTCGAACGCGCGTCCACCCAGGACCTCAAAGGCGGCGCGCGGCTTACGACCCGGGCCATGGAGTTCATGCGCCTCAATTTCGCGCGGCGCATAAATATAGCCGATGTCGCCGCGGCGCTCAACGTTTCACGCCGTACGCTGGAAAAGCGGTTTGCCGAGGTGCGCGGCGAAGGCGTCGCGGACGCGCTCAGGCGATTGCGTCTCGACTGCGCGCGCCGCCTCGTCTGCGAAACAGGCAAGACTTTGCAGGAAATCGCCTATGAATGCGGCTTTGCCTCGTCCAAGCACTTGATGACGCTTTTCAAGCGCACATACGGCATGTCGATGGGCGAATGGCGCAGGGAGAAGTTGAAAATGTTGCCAATGTGAAAATGTTGCCAATTCCAATGTTGCCAATTCCCAATTGGTTATTGGGTATTGGTATTGGCAACATTTTCACATTGGCAACATTTCCAACTTTTCTTTGCGCACGACGCGCATTTCTTCGTCGCGGGCGTCGAGCAGATAAATCATGCAATCTTCGCCGCCCGGGGAGACTTTTACCGCTATATGCACGCCGGTTTGCGTTTCTTGCGGGATGTTCTTCATGAATGCGCGGGAGGCGAATTTTTCTGCGTTCTTCTTTATCAAGAGATTGGGAACGACGAGCGGTTCGCGGCCTTCGTGGATTTGCGCACTTGTCAGCCGTGCGAGTGTCTTTTCAGAAGACATTTGCCATGGATCCCAGATGCATGCCACATACGCCTTTGCGCGGACGGCGCGGACGAAGCCCTCGCTCATCGCGTCCGGGCAGCCGTGGTGGTTCATTTTGCACAGCGTGACCGGCCCCGCGAGCCGCCCGATCTCCGCTTCGTAGTCGAACTCCGTCCCGTCCGCGCGCGTCAAACGTCCGCTGACGTCACCGCCTGCGTAGTAGCTGAATTTGCCGTATCGTATCACAAACGCGGAGGAAAGAGTGTTCTGGTTGATTTTGTCTTTTCCGGTGGCTTGGACATGTTCCGAGGCGTAGTCGCGAACTCCGGCCGCGCCGTCCCAGGCCACGCCGTTTGCGCAGAGGTTGCGGATTGAAAAGACGCCTTTGTATTTTTCAGCCTTGCGCAAGAGCGCGATCTGGTCCAGCGCGCCGGGTTTGAACGGCTCGACGGCGAGGCCGCGCTTCTTTTGGGCTTCAAGCCACGGCTCGACGAGTGCGAGCGACGGTTTGTCGTGTGTGTTGTAAGCGCCCCACCGCGGATATTGGTGGTCGAGGTAGCGCTTGAACGAAAATTCCTCTGCGACGCATCTGAAGCCATTGCCTCTCGTCCCGTCGGCGAATTCCTTGAAGCGCCAGCCGCATTTCGGCGAAGGTTTCTGGCCGAGGTCTGCCGCGCCGATATGGTCCGTGTGCCAATGGCTGAATATCAGGTAGTCGATCGTCTTTTCATGATAGACGCGCGAGATGTAGCGCGCCACCCACTCGCCGCCCAGGCGGCCGGGCGAGGGCAGGAGCGGCACGTCTTCGATATGGCAGGGGCGGTAGAAGTCTCCCGTGTCGTTGAGTATGGATGTGCCGTCGGGCAGAATGTAGAAGCAGTTCTCGCCGCATCCCGTGTAGATGAAATGCAGTTCGAGTTCGCCTTGCTTCCACCGCTGGAACGTGGCGGCGCCGCCCGCGAAAACGCTAGGCGTCCAGACCGATGCGCACGCGGCGAGCGCACCTTTCAGAAAACCGCGCCGCGTAATATTGTTCTTCTCTTGCATACGCGTTGATTATATCATATAACGAGGGAAAAGGGAAGAGGGAAGAGGGGCGGAAGAGCCCGCCGCGTCCGGAAGTAAACTTGG
>DFGB01000020.1 GCA_002371135.1 Verrucomicrobia bacterium UBA3761
TGCGTCTCTGCGATTAAAAACGAGAGGCTTGAAATAAATCGAAAATCGAAAAATCGAAAATCTTTCTATCGTAAATCGTAAATCGAAAAATATGAAAAAGTTCTTGATGTTCATGCTGGCCGCCGCCTGCGCGGCGCATCTCCGCGCGGCGGATGAAACCGTCCAGGCCGCCGGCGTCGGCGCCACATACGGCGCCGCCGTCAACGAAGCGCTCGTCTTCGCGCTCGAGCAGCACGACGGCGTCGCCATCAGCTCCAGCGCCCGCAGTTCGATCGTCAACTCGGATAGTTCCACGAGCGTTTCCGCGTCCGGCGCGCTCGACGAGACGACGAAACTCGAACTCAACGACGCCATTTCGCGCGAGATGAAGAAGTGGGCGCAGGGAAAGATTTCGTCCTACCGCGTCCTCTCTGATTCCTACGACGAACACACGCGCCGCTACCGCGTCGTTGTCGAGGCCGTCTTCCCCGGGCCCTACGTGGTCGGGCGCGACCCTGCCAACCTGCGCCGCATGGCCGTCTCGCCGTTCCGCGTGAAGTCGAATACGTACTCGTGGCACGGCCAGAGCGCCGGCACGGCCGAGTGGTCTATGACCCTCGCCGACTGCCTCAACGAACTTCTCACGCAGACGCGCAAGTTCTCGATGGTCGACCGCAAGTTCGACGCCGAGGTAAACGACGAACTCGCCCGCCTCGCCGACGCGAACGCCTCCAAGGCCGACTCCGTCCGCCTCTCGCAGAAACTCGGCACCGACTACCTCGTCGTGGGCGAAGTCGCGCTTTCCGATGTCACCGCGCCCGCCGTCAATCCGATCACCGGCCAGGCGCTCGCGCCGATTTCGGCTCCCTTCGCCGAAGTCCGCTACCGCGTGCTCCTGGCGCCGACCGGCCAGCTCAAGTGGAGCGACGTCGTGAGGATCGATTCTGCGCAGTTCAGCGCCGGGACGCTTGCAGAATTCGTTTCCCAGACCGCCGAGGCCGCCGCGCAGGCGATAGTCGACGGCATGATGGCGAACATCCTCCCGTTCGAAATCGTTTCCATAACTCCCGCCGGGACTATCGTCATCGGCGAGGGCGGACGCTCGCTCGAGAAGGGCGAAGTGCTCGTCGTCTATGCGCTCGGCGAGGAAGTCGCCGATACGCGCACGGGTGAAATCATCGACCAGATCGAAGAGAGCGTCGGCGCCGTCGAAGTCACGGCCGTGAGCCCGAAACTCAGCTACGCTCGCGTCATCGACGGCGATATCGCCCGCATGGCCGTAGGCTCGCGGCTTCGCCGTCCCGAGACCGTCCCCGCGCCTCCACCCCCGCCGGCCACCACCCCCACGCCGATGCAAGTGCTCCCCTCCGGAGGCGTCGTGCTGCCGTTCTGATCAGTTTACTTTTCAACTATTGCCTGCAATGAAAACACTTGTCTTTTCTCTTGCCGCGTGTGCGGCGCTGACCGGCCTGGCGCAGATCCGCGCCGGCGAAGGCATTGCCAACACGACCGCCGACAACCGCACCGTGCAGAATGTCGAGTTCGTCCAGCGCGGCGGCGGCGCGGAATACGGCTACCGCGGCTATGAAATGCCGCTCGGGCTCACGTTCCTGCCGTGGGCGGCGCCGAATTTCGAATCGACCGTCAAGGGCATACGCTTCAATTTCGGCTGGGGACGCCACGCAGGCGTGTATGGCCTTGATTTGGGCGTGTTCGGCCGCAGCGGCGATTTCGCCGGTATCTCCGCCGACGTCTTCGGCAACTATACCGAGCGCGACGCCGCCGGCATCCAGATGGGGCTTGCGAACGTCGTCGAGGGCACCGCAAAGGGCTTGCAGATCGGGTTCGTCAACTATGCAGACCGGCTTGAAGGCGTGCAGATCGGCATCCTCAATTTCGCCGCGACGCAGTGGACGTTGCCGCTCATAAACATCGCGTGGTGACTTGCATGAAGATGCGCGGAGCGATGTTTGCTCTCGCCGCCGCGGCGCTCGTCGCGGCGGGATGCCGCACCGAAGACGCGGTCATACGCGACTACCGCGCCCGCCTCGCCGCCGGCGACTACGCCGGGGCGGTCGACGAGCCGCGCAAGCGCGCGGAGGAAGGCGGCGGGACGCTTCTCCTCTGGCAGCTCATGACAGCCTCCGCGCTCGACCTCTCCGGCGACGCCGCCTCCGCGCTCGATTGGTACGACCTCGCCGAATCTGCAATGGCGGCGAACGACTCGCAGAGCGTATTTTCGCAGGCCGCAGGTTCCGCCTATGCGATGATGCTCAACGATCGCTACTTCCCATACGACGGCGGCGGACAAGATCGCATCTTCACCTGCTTCTACAAGGGCGTAAACTACGCTTCTCTCGGCCGCACCGATTCCGCGCGCACCGAATTCAACCGCGCCGACGAACACCAGCGCCTCTGGCTCGTCCAGCGCGAAAAGGATATCGCCGCCGCCGGCGAGCGGCTTGAAAAAGACGCTGCCGCCTATTCCAAGGAAAAAAGCGAAGGGACGGGAGACGACTCCGCCGGCAAGAGCAGCATCGCCGTCTCCAATGCGATGAACGACGGCTCCTTCGGCGCGACTCTCAAGGAGATGTTCGGGTTCGATATTTTCACTTCCGGCGTCCTCGACAAGCTCAAACCCGCCGATTACCAGAATTCCTATATCGCCCACGCCATCGGCGTTTTCCGCTGGCTCAACGGCGATGGCGGCAGAAGCCATCTCGCAAACGCCAAGGCGCTAATGCCGCGCAACGCCACCGTGCGCGCCGACTTCGCCGACTGCGACGCCGGCAGGAAGCCGGAGGACGACGTCTGGGTGTACGTCGAGGACGGCCTGTGCCCGTGGCGCGAGGCCTGGCGTATCGATCTGCCGGTCCTGCTCATACCGTATGCAGAGAAGTATGTGAAGTATGCGGGTATGAGCCTGCCGCGCCTCCGCGAATGCCCGGCTGCGGCGTCGAACTGGCATGCGAACGGAGTCAGGCTGGAAGAACTCGCCGATGTCGACGCGCTCGCGAAGATTGAATACGACGTCTACATGCGCGGGGCGATAAAGCGCGAAATAACGCGCACCGTCGTGAACGTCGGCGTGCAGGCCGCGCTCGGCATTGTCGCGGAAAATACGAGCGACTCCAAAACGCGTCTCGCACTGCAGCTTTCGCAATACGCCGTCGCCGCCTACGCCTTCGCGAGCAAGGGCGCCGATACGCGCTGCTGGGCGGCTCTCCCCAAGCGCGTCTACGTCGCCCGCCTGAAGCGCCCGGCCGACGGCCGGCTCGACATCAGGGCCGACGGCCTGAACGCCGCCCAGGTCATACTCCCCGAAAAAGGTTGCGCGATGGTGTTCGTCCGCAAGCCTTCCGCCTCCGCCCCCTGCGCCGTCAAGGTCGTTTCAATCAGGGAAAGGCCGGTGTTCTGAGCGCTTGCACGAGTGCGTGGCGCGGATGCGAGCCGAGCCTCTTTGCTCTTCTCGCGGCCTTTCGAGCGTTCTACTTTCCGCTTCGTTCGAGCCTGTAGCGAATGGGCGAGAGGCCGGTCCGGTCGTGGAAGAACTTTGAAAAATAGGCGGGGGACTTGAAGCCTGTCTCCTTGGCGATTTGTGCGATGGGAACATTCGAGTTTCCCAACAGATGCATCGCCCGTCTGAAGCGAAGCGCGTTCTGGTATTCGAGCGGCGCCATGCCGTTGTATTCGCGGAAGCTCCGTCTGAAGAGCGTATATCCCATGCCGTATCTCCCGGCGAGCGCCGGGAAATCTATGACGCCGCCCAGATTGTGGGCGATGAATAAATTGGCCTTGCGCATTGCGACGTTGCGGGCCGGTTTCCCGGATTGCGCGACCGGTGTTTCGAAAAGAGATGCAATGAGCGAGGCGGCTTTCAGTGCGAGGCTGTAAGGATGCTCCGCCCCTGCAGATTGAATCTGCTCGACCAGGCTCACGAGGTCGCCGTCGAACATCGTTTCGGCGGCGACTTTCACTATCGTCCCCGCCGGAGAGAAGAAAGGCGGAGCGACGATTCTCTCCAGATATTCCCCGCCGATCCCGATATACGCTTCGTTCCATCCGGTCTCCGGATCCGGGCGATACCGGTGCCATTCTCCCGGGCGCAGGATGATTGCGTCTCCGCCGCCGACGGCGATCGACTTGCCGCGCTGGAATTCTATCACCCCGCGCCCCTCGCGTATGTAGAGAAGCTGGTATTCCCAATCGGCCAGTACGCGGCCGTTCTCCCAAGTGAAATAGTACTCCGAAGAGTGGTATTCATGGGGATAGGGCTCGCCTGGACGCGTGATTTCGCACCCGGCGCCGGTGAGATACAGCCCGAATTTCCGCTGGATCGGGCTTATGGGGCAGTAGAAAATCTTGTTGTCGTTCACGCGCGATATTATATCACAATGCGGCAAAGACTGTCAAATAGTGAAAGTCATGTCAATTTTTCATATTGAAATTGCTTCTGAATTTTTGCTATAATACTGGCGAAATAGCATGAAAAGGACGTGTGCGGCATGAAATCGCGATATTGTCATAAAGTGAAAATATGGGTTCGCCGGCATTTGCCGTTCGCGGCGATGGCGCTGTCTGGCTCGATCTTGCGCGCCGGCGCGGCGGAATACGATGTAGCGGCTTACGTATGGCCGGCGTATCAGCCGGAGCCGCGCTGGGCGGAGCTTGGCATTTTCGCGGACGGCAAGGGCGAGTGGCAGAACCTCTATGAAAGCGTAAAGCGCACGCCGGGCGACTATCAAGGCGCAAGGCCTCTATGGGGCTGCGAGAGCGATGCGGATCCCGTCGCCGTCGCGCGCAAGATCG
>DFGB01000072.1 GCA_002371135.1 Verrucomicrobia bacterium UBA3761
ATGCCAAGGCATCCATCGTGCGCCCGTATACGCTTAGCAAGAAATTTTCGTTGTTGAAACTCGCTCTACGCTAATCTCGATACGTTGCAATTCTCTTTACAATCCAACTCCCGGTTTTCAAAGAACGACGTCCGCGCCGTATCGGGCGAACGGGTGCATATTATATCATAACTTGCGGGCAGTGCGCAAGGGGGAAAATTAAAAAATTTTTGAGGTTTTGAGAGATGAAGGAATATTGCCAATGACAATTCGACTTGTTTTCAACACAGAGGCACAGAGATTCACAGAGAGAAGGAACTGAAAAGCTGAAATCCTCTGTGTTCCTCTGCGACTTGAGTGCCTCTGTGTTAAAAAGGGAAGAGGGAAGAGGGAAGAGGGAAGAGCCGCGCCTTCTTGCCGTAAGGGGCGGGCGAGACTGCCGCAAGCGAAGCGCTCGTCTGGTGCAGTCTTCGCGATTGCTTCGGGGGCACTCGACGATTGCCTAGGGGGCACTCCAAAGCCGCTCCCCCTGGAGCGCAAAAAAGCCCGCCACGGGTATGCGCGGCGGGCTTTTGGACGTCGAAGACGAGCGCTTAGTCGAGGTCCCACGGGTATTCCAGACTGCACTGCCAACCGGCGAAGCCGGTTTTCGCGTCCGGAGCGATGTACAGGTAGACGACCCCTGCAAAGTCTTCTTCATCGACGCTCGTGGGAACGAGCACAGACTTGCATGTGTATTTCACATACTGCTTGTTGCCCTTCCTGTCGTAGCTGCCGTATTTTTAATATTGCATGCAGGGGGGCTCACGCAGAAACGCAGAGAGGCGTGCGGGCGATGGAATTGGCGTTCCGGCAGCAAGCGCGGTCACTTGACGCCGGGACGCCAACCGTCGGCTCCGGCGACGATGTCCACGACTTTTTCGAGGCCTGCGTTTTTCAAGCGGGCCTGGAAATCGGCGAGCGTGCCGAGCGTGACGTTCTCCTTGTGCGCGGTCTTGCCGCCGCCGCGACAGCCGTATTCTGCCGAGCGCCAGACGTCGCGGTCGAACTCCTTCCACCAATGGTCCCACGCCTCGGGCATGAGAATATCGCCGAAATCGCATGCGGCGAAGATGACATTGGCGTATGGCCGCCACGGGCGGCCGAGGCGCGTAGTGACGCCCTTCTCGGCCGTAAGGCGGCACTTGACGAACACGTAGCCGAATTCCTCGCCGTCAGGGTGCGCGGCGGCGGTGACCCAGCCGCGCGAAAGCGTGTGGATGTGGCAGCCGTTGAAAAGCGCGATGGAGCTGCCAAAGATGAAATCCACCGAGCCTTCGATGTAGCAATCCTCGAAATACTGGCGGGCGAGCGAATCGCCGACGCGGCCTGCGGCATACAAGGTATCCTGCCAGCCGAGGAAGCGGCATTTGAAGAACGCGCAGCGGTCGCCCTCCACTTTCATCGCGACGCACTGGCCCGCCTGTTCCTTGCCGTGCGTGGCGGCGAGGCGCTCGGGCGTGCCGGTGTTCTCGATCGTGACGCCGCGCATTTCGACGTCGTTGACGCGGATCGAAAGCGTGGCACTGCCGGAAGTGCCGAGCGGCCTGCCGTCCGGGCCGGGGGTGTCCGGGGGGTCGTTCCACGAGAGGACGGTTTTCGCGGGAGCGCGTTCGTCGCCGATAATGACGACGTTGGCGCGGTCGCCGCCGAATTTCAGCTTTTCGCGATACTTGCCTGGCGCGAGGCGGATGACGGTCTTGACGTCGGCATGTTCGGGGATGGAATCGTACGCGGCCTGGAGGGACGTAAACTCCTTGCCGGGGCCGACGCGGATTTCGCGCACAGGCCGCGAGACGGCCGCACCGTCGCCGATGCGCGATTGCGGCGAGAGGGAGATTTTCTTCATGTCGGCAGGCGAGGGGGACTTCAGTAGCGTCACGGCGCCGACGAGCGAGAGCGCCTTGCCGGGGCATTTGACGTCGCCCTCGACGACCAATCTCCCGCCGTGGCCGCCGGAGAGCACGGCGCCCTCGCCGCCGCGGCCGTCGGAGACGATTTTGACCGTCGCCGGGACGCGCAGGGTCTTGCCCTTCGCCGCTTCAAGCCCGGCGCAGCTGAAGAGCAGCGTCCCGGCGCCTTCGATCTCGCCCGTGCAGAATTTGGGACTGATGTGCGACTTATTCTCGTAATTCGATCTGAGTGCCACGCGGGCGTTGTTCTTTAGGATGATTTTCCCGACCTTGTATGGATTGCTCTGCGCGGACCAGATCGTGGCGCTCTTCGCGAATACGGCGGTATCGTATTCGCCCGGGACGCCGTTCGACCAGTTGCGCGGGTTCTCCCACGTATCCTTGTTCTGCGGGATGTATTCGACGCCGCCAGAGCCCTTGCCGCCCTTCCAGGTGGTGGTGGAGGGAACAGGGGAGGGGGAAGAGGGAACAGGGGCGGCCATTTTCTCCTGCCAAGCCTTGTATTGCTTCTCAAGCCACGTGCCGCGGTCGTTGAACCACATGTAACTCATGTTCTCGCCGCGCTCCATCTCCGAAAAATCGAAGTTCATCGTGCTCTGGCGCGTACCGGTAAACGGGCGGTTTGTATCGAGCGTGTAGTAGCGGCACCACATCGGCGGCGTGGAATCGACGGGGACGCGCACCAGGCGGCTCGTGACTATGCCATCCGGACGCCGCCAGTTGTGTTCGATTTTGATCCCATTGAGAGCGTTCGCGCGATACCACGCCATCGCACCGTCGATGCCTTCGCATATGCGCTTGACGGTCGCCTCGGGGAATTCGCCGTAGTCGAGGTTCATCAAAAGGACGAGTATGTCCGCCGATTCGAGCGTGGTGATCGCCGGCAGCTCGAAGGCGCGGCCGATGCACGGCTTGAGCGTGTCGCGGTAGTGCTGCTGGCACCACAGCGCATACTTGCCGTCCTGGACGATCTGCGTCTTGAGGATGCAGTCGACGCCTTTCATGAATGCGGCGCGGCAGCGCTTGCGCAAGTCGTCGCCGAGCGGCAGATCTTCGAACACGCCGCGCCCCTCGTACACGTCGCGCAGGGTGTTCATGACGTTGACCATCGCGTTGTCGTTGTATGTGATCTGGTGCCAGTAGCCGACTTTCGCCGGGTCGCACTGCGGCCAGCCGCCGTTTGGATATTGAAGGTAGAGGAGAAAGCCTATCCCCTTCTTCACGCCGTCGAGGTATTCGGGTTTGCTGTTGATTTTGTACATCCGCGAGAGGAAGCGCAGTTCGGCGAACGTGGCGTAATTGTCGATCGTGCCGAGTTTGACGTCCTTCTTCTGCTCCAGGAGGGCCTTGCGTTCGCGGGCGGAAAGCTTGTTCTGCATGGGAACGTTTTTCGGCCAGCCGCCCGTGACGAGCTGGTAGTCGAGGACGTTGCGGGCGATGCGCGCGGCGTCGGGCGTGGCGAGGAAGCGATCGTCGAGGCTGGCGGAGTAATCGGTCCAGTCCTGATTGCCGGTGACGCCGCGCAGTTCGACGATTTCGCCCTTGGCGGTGTCGAAATCGAAGCATACGGAGAAGAGCGGATTCTTGGCGCGGTCGAAGCAGCTTTCCGGCGTCGTGGGGCGGCGCTTGCGGGTTTTCGTCGCGGCAATGGCGCGGTTGGGGCAATCCTTGACGGCCTTGCGCAGAATCGGGCTGTATATGCCGGCGTAGGAGCGTATTCGGCATACGCCGCCTTGCGTCGAGAGAACGCGCATGACGGTCATCTTGTTCTCCACCCACTCGATATTGAACACGAAGCCGCCGGGCGCCTTGACGTTCTGGACGCTCCCGCGCGGCATTTCTTCGACCGTGAGCGCGGGCAGGATTTGTATTTCACCGTTGTAGGCCTGTATGTAGCGCTCGGCGACATCCGGATTGTCGTTGACGCCGGGCGCGGCGGAGAGCCAAAACACCGCCGCGGCGCACAATATGGATAAAGCAAATTTCATGAGTGGGAAGATTCTTCGATTTGCGATTTGCGATTTTATCTAACGCAGAGAGTTGAGGAGTTTCAATCGAAAATCGAAAATCGAAAAATTCTCTCACCGGACGCGTTCCATCAACTTCGCACCGGCGTAGGCGGCGCAGAAGATGGCGGGCAGAGTGGCGACAAAGGCGAGGGCGAGATACGTCCAATCGAGCGAACCGCCCTTTGCGAGGACGCGCGGCAGGTAGTAGTTGCCGAGGAGCGGCAGGGCGACAAGTGCCGACGTGAACGCGAACGCGGCTGCGCCGTTCTCGCCGAGGCGCGTCGCCGCCGCCCCTGCGAGCGCGATGAAGAACGCCGTGGGAGGCAGGAGCAGCGCCGCGCATGCGAGGAATCGCCCAGCGAGCGAAAAATCGATTGCGTAGAAGACGGCCGCGAGGGCGACGACCAGAGTAAGGATGTTGGCCGTGCGCACGAAGCGCAGCGAGAAAAACCTGTTCGCGACGGCGGCGAGCACGAGCGGGGCGAGTATTATCGCAACGGCGCACGCGAGGCTGGGCCCCCACATTCGCGCAATGTCGCCCTGCGCCGCGGCCGCGCCCAATTCCGCGCCGCGTATCAATATAAGCGAATTGCACGCGAGTATCGCGAAAAATTTGAGATACGCCCAGAATACGCCGGCCAGCTTCGAAAGAAAGAACCCGGTGCGCGAGACGGAATGCGCCAGCACCATTTCCAGCGTGCCGGACTCCATCTCCCTGCGTATCGAGCGCACGCACGAGAAGATAGAGAAAGCGAGGCCGCCTGCGAAAATCGCAGAAAGCCCCGCTTCGCGCGCCATCGCCCCAGGTTCGCCGAATTGATGGTAATGCAATGCACTAGCGAGCGTGGAGAGGGCGAGCGATGCGAGGGTGATCAGATATGCAAACGCATCGCAACCTATCTCAAGCGCCGTGGCGCGTATTATCGGGCGGACCATGGGGAATATGAAAAGTTGAAAGGTTGAAAAGTTGAAAAGGAAATTTTCGATTCTTCGATTGATTTCAATCCTCTCGTTTTTATCGCAGAGACGCAGAGTCGCAGAGGACTTTTCAACCTTTCAACCTTTCAACTTCTCAGAAGTTCGGCAACTGCAAGTCGTTTAAGAGCCAGTAGAGCGCGACGCCCATGACTGCGCACGCGGCCACCTGGACGACGAGACTCACGATTGAAACGCCCTTCGGGACGTCGGACGCGGCAGGCGCGGACGGCGTCGCGAATGCGGGCACGTTCACCGGCATTTCCGGGATGTCGGGGATGTCGGCGACGTCGCCTTCCGCGGCGGGCTCGGCAGGGGCGGGGGCGCCGGGCTTCTTGATGCCGAGCTTCGACGGAGGACGCATGGAGCCCGGGCGCGAGATCTTGAGGGTCTTGCGCTGGGTGAGATTCTGGGCGGGCTCGGTGGGTGCGGTCGGGGCGGCGTCCACCGGCGCGAGCGTCGCCGGCTCGGATGCGGCGGCGGCGGGGGCGGTCGCGGGAAGATCGACCGGACGCTTGATGCGGATCGTCTTCATCGGCGCGGCTTCCTTCACCGGCGCCACGCCCATCGCGTCGGAAAGCGAAATGCGCGCGGTGCGGGCCTTGGCGGCCTGCTTCTGCGCGGCGGTCAATTCCTGCTCGCCGATGATGCCGGTCTTGCGCAGAATCGCCTGCTGCGGAATTTCCTGCGTCACATCCTTCAAACGCTGCGTGACGCTCTTGAGCTGGTCCATCGCCTTGGGCGCGGCTCCGGCGGCCGGCGCAGGCGCGGCAGGCGCAGGCGCTTCTTCAGCCCCGGAGCGCGTAATGGGCTTCACCGGAAGCTTTGCGCCTACCCCCGCCGTGCCGCCGCCAAGCGTCGGCTTGCGGATCACCGGCTTCAACTTCAGCGTGGACGCGTGTTCCGCCGCCGGCTTCAGGGGATTGGATACTGGCGGCTTTACCGCGCTGATCGGACTCGACTTTTCCTCTGCCATTTAGCACCTGCCTTCTTTTGAAAAGTTGAAAGGTTGAAAAGTTGAAAGGTTGAAAAGTTGAAAGGTTGAAAAGTGAAAAGGGAATTTTCGATTCTTCGATTGATTTCAATCCTCTCGTTTTTATCGCAGAGACGCAGAGTCGCAGAGGAACTTTTCAACCTTTCAACTTTTCAACCTTTCAACTTCTTTTTCTACACCGCCATTACCTCGGCTTCCTTCGCCTTGAGTTCGGAGTCGATCCTGGCGATCCATTCGTCAGTCGCCTTCTGGATCTTGTCGAGGCCCTGCTTAAGGTCGTCCTCGGAAATCTTCTTGTCCTTCTCAAGCTTCTTGACGGCGTCGTTCGCGTCGCGGCGGACATTGCGCATGGCAACCTTCTGAGCTTCGGCCTGGGTCTTGGCGAGCTTGACGATTTCCTTGCGGCGCTGCTCGTTGAGTTCGGGGACGGTGATGCGCAGAACCTTGCCGTCGGTCTGCGGGGTGACGCCGAGGTTCGCCGCGAGTATGGCCTTGTTCATTTCGGCAAGGACGGTCGGGTCGAACGGCGTGATCTTGATCTGGCGAGGCTCGGGCGTCGAAATAGTGCCGAGGTTCTTGATGGGGGTGGGGCAGCCGTAATACTCGACCTTGATCTGGTCGACCATCGCCGGATTCGCCTTGCCTGTCCTGAGGCCGGAGAACTGACCCTTGAGCGCGTCGAAGCTCTTCTGGAGTTTCGAGGTCGCGTCGTTCAATACTTCACTGACTGTTTCCATGGTGATTCCTTGTTTTTGAAATTGCTAGCCTACCGTGGTGCCGACTTTGTCGCCTTTGACGACGCGCATGAGAGCGTCTTTTTCGAAGAAATCGAAAACGACGATCGGGATCGAGTTTTCCATGCAGAGCGCAAACGCGGCCGCATCCATCACCTTGAGGCGCTTTTCGAGCGCGGTTTCGTATTTGATGGAGTCGAACTTCGTCGCGGTCGGGTCTTTCTTGGGGTCGGCGGTGTAGATGCCGTCGACATTCGTGGCCTTGAGGAGCGCGTCGGCGTGGATTTCGCAGGCGCGCAGCGCGGAGGCTGAGTCGGTGGAGAAGTAGGGGTTGCCCGTTCCGCCGGCGATGATGACCACTTCGCCTGCCGCGAGCAGTTTCACGGCCTTTTCCTGGACGAACGCTTCGGCGACGCTCGGCATTTCGCGCGCCGTCATCACACGCGCCGGGACGCCGGAAGCGCGCAGGGCGTTCATCATCGCAAGCGCGTTGATAATCGTCGCGAGCATCCCCATCGTATCGCCCGTGACGCGATCCACGCCGCCTTCGATCCCCTTCAAGCCGCGGAAAATGTTGCCGCCGCCCAAGACTATGGCCACCTCGACCCCGGCCTTGCGGATCTTCGCGACCTCGCCGGCCATGTAGGACAGTTTCTTCGCGTCGAGGCATTCGCCGGTCTCGCGCGAACCGAGCGCCTCCCCCGAAAGTTTCAGGAGAATGCGTTTATGCTTGATTTTTCGCGCTTTCGCCGGCGCGGCCTGTTTTTCAATCTTTTTCACATTGCGCATTATACTATTTTTCGCCGGAAAAGGCAAGGCGGCATTTACCTTATTTTCTGGCGCAAAGGACGCAAAGACTCCGCATTTTCCGGCCGTCCAAGCGAAAGTGAAAAGAGTAAAGTCCGAAGTCCGAAGTCCCAAATCCCAAGTCCGAAGTCCTAGGGGTCCTAGAAGCACTAGAGATGCTAGGGGACTTAGGACTTCGGACTTGGGACTTCGGACTTAGGACTTAGGACTTAGGACTTAGGACTTAGGACTTGGAGCAATGGCACGCGCCATTGCCGGAATGCTTGCAGCCGCCGCACGAGCAGACGGCGCAAGTTCCCTTCTTCCTCCCCCGCCACCATGCAATGGCGGCGAGGGAGATTATAGCCGTCACGGTAACAGCGCCAGCCATCTCACGCCACCTTCTTGGGGGCCGGGCGGAAGACGGCCCAGAGGATGAAGAGGTCGACGAGAATCGCGGCCGCAGTGCCGACGCCGAACGCGCCGGACGTTACAAGCGCACCGATCTGGTAGGCGTTGAGCGCAAGCGTGTAGCCCACGAAGAACTGGAATGCGAGCGCGAACCATCCCCACGCCTTCGTGCCCATCTCCTTGAACGTCGCGACGATTGCGACGATGCACGGCGGTATGAAGAGGTTGAAGAGCATGAAGGAGAGCGCGACCGCCTTGTAGTTCTCGCCGCCCCACGCCTTGAACATCGCGAGCACGTTCGCAGCGCCCGAGCCGTCGCCGCCGGCGACCATCGCGAGGGTGGCCGTCGCCTGTTCCTTCGCGATTTCGGCGGAGATCGACGCCGCCGCGCCCTGCCAGTTGCCGAATCCAAGCGGAGCCGTGATCCACTTGAACCAGCCGCCGACCGTGGCGAGGATCGACTGGTCGAGGTCTTCGACGACGTTGAACTTCCAGTCGAACGTCATCATGAGCGTCAGCACGACGCAGCACGGGAAGATGATGACGCCGGCCTTGACGGCATACGCCTTCACGCGCTCCCATGTATGGATTACGATGCCCTTGAACGTCGGGAGGTGGTAGGCGGGAAGCTCCATCACGAACGGAGCCGCTTCGCCGGCGAAAGTCTTCGTCTTCTTGAGGGCGATGCCGCCGAGGACGATGATGGCGACGCCGAGGACGTCCATCGCCGCCGCGACCCACCAGTATTCGCGGAAAAAGATCGCCGCGAACATGGCGATGATGACGGTCTTCGCGCCGCAAGGCATGAATGTGGCGAGGATGACGGTCATGCGCTGGTCGCGCTTGTTCTCGATCGTCCTTGCGGCCATAACGGCCGGCACTCCGCAACCCTTGCCGACGAGCATCGGGATGAACGACTTGCCGGAGAGGCCGAACGAGCGGAAGATGCGGTCCATGATGAACGCGACGCGTGCCATGTAGCCGCAGTCTTCAAGGAACGCGAGGAACAGAAACACGATCGCGATCACAGGCACGAAGCCGAGGACCGTGCAGACGCCGCCGACGATGCCGTCGTTGACAAGCGCGTAGGCGAGAGTGCCCTCCGCGATGCCGACCTTCTCGCAGAATTCGCCGCAGAGCGCCGCGACGCCAGGGATCCATACGCCGAAGCCGGCGGCCGGATCGGGCTCGTCGAACGCCGTGGACGCTTTGTACATCGCGTAGTCGCACGACCACTTGAGCTCCTTGCAGCCGCAGCCGTCTTCAGAGCCTTCTTCGCAGCCGCACTCCTCGCATTCGCACTCCTCGACGGATATCTTGCCGTCGGCGGCGACTTCGATCTTGCCGGAGCGGATTTCGCCCGTCTCCTCGTCTTCGAGCCAGACATCGGTCTTGACGCCGGCGGCGAGTTCCTCATCGAGGACCTCGAATTCCGATTCCTCGAACTCCTCGCCTTCTGCAACCTCCTTCCCGGCTTTCTCGTTGAACGCGGCCAGCGCCTCGTCGAACTTGCCCTCGCCGTGCTTTTCGTCGTAGGCGGCCTTGTAGGCGTCCTGCCACTTTTCGACGTTGGCGCCGTGGGGCTCGAACTCGCCGGAGGCGGTTTCGAAGTCCATGCCTTCGAACCACGGCTTGTCTTCGTCCTTCACATCCGCGCCGCTCTTGTATTCATGCTGGGTATATGGAAGGAACCAGCCGTCGCCAAGGAAACCGTCGTTCGCCCAGTCGGTGAGAACGGTCCCGGGTCCGCCGTCGGAAACGGCGAGCCAGTACATCGCGAGCAGCGAAACGACGAACACGGGAATCGCGAGGATGCGGTTCGTGACGATGCGGTCGATCTTGTCCGAAAGGCTCGTGCGCTTGGCGTTCTTCTCGTTCTTGACGACGCACTCCTTGACGAGTTTCTGGATGAACTCGTAGCGCTGGGCGGTGATGATCGACTCCGCGTCGTCGTCGAGCTCCTTTTCGCAATCCTTGATGTGCCCCTCGACGTGTTCGAGCGTCTTGGAGTTGATGTTCATCTGGGCGATGGCATCCTTGTCGCGCTCGAAAATCTTGATTGCGCACCAACGGATGGAATTCTTCGGGACTGCGCCCTGGATCGACTCCTCGATATGCGCGAGCGCATGCTCCACCGAACCCGTGAAGACGTGCGGCACTTCGCCGAGCTTCCCTTCGGAGGCGTATTCGAGAGCGAGAGAGGCGGCCTCGGCGCATCCCTGGCCCTTCTGAGCGGAAATGCCGACCACCTTGCAGTTGAGCCTCTTGCCGAGCTTCGCAAAGTCGATCTTGTCGCCGGCCTTTTCGATGAGGTCCATCATGTTGACGGCTACCACCATCGGCACGCCGAGCTCCGCAAGCTGCGTCGTCAGATACAAATTGCGCTCGATGTTCGTGCCGTCGACGATATCGAGAATCGCGTCAGGCTTCTCGTTCACGAGGAAGTTGCGCGAAACGCGCTCTTCGAGCGAATACGGGGAGAGGGAGTAGATGCCGGGGAGGTCCTGGATCACGACGTCCTTGCGTCCCTTCAGGATGCCGTTCTTCTCCTCGACCGTGACGCCCGGCCAGTTGCCGACGTACTGGTTGGAGCCGGTCAGCTCGTTGAAAAGCGTCGTCTTGCCGCAGTTCGGGTTGCCGGCAAGGGCTATCTTCGTCGCCATAATCTATTATCCTTTGCTAATTTGCTTCGCCTTGTCTAATCCCAAGGCCAAAAAATTTTTACTTGACCTCGACCATCGCCGCCTCGTCCTTGCGGATGGAAAGCGAATAGCCGCGCACCGCGAGCTCGATGGGATCGCCCGCGGGAGCGACTTTCACGACCTCGACTTCAGTGCCCTTGACGAGCCCCATATCCATGATGCGGCGCTTGATCGCGCCGTCCCCGAGCAACTTGGCGATTGTCGCCTTGTCGCCGATCTTGACTTCGTTCAGTGTCATTAGGATGGTTTCCCTTTGCTTGTTTCGAAATGCTCAAATCACACGAGAATCCGGCGCGCGAGATCGCGATTGAGCGCCAGACGCGAACCATAGAGGCCGACGATCAGATTGCCGTTCGAGTCGGATATGACCTCCACCTCGGCGCCTTCCACGAACCCGAGTTCGTGGAGATGTTTTTTGACCGAATCATCGCCATGCACCGCGCAGATGCGGCGCACGCTACCCGTTCCCAACATAGAAAGTGGCATGACTGTAAATATATCCTTTTTTTAGCCGCGGTAAAGTTTACCATATCTAAGCGTTTTTGACAAGGGGGGAAGTGAAGAATTTTTCGATTTTTCGATTTCTCGAATTTTCGATTGTTTCTAACCTTTGTGAATCCCTGTGCCTCTGTGTTAAAATGGAAGGCTTGCAACAATCGGCAAATCTGAAAAGCCTCCAGCCTCTTCCCGACGCGAAAAAGACGGCGAGGCAGGCAAGCAACAGCAAGAGGCCTGGCGCGTCGCCGGACTTCGTCTCCGGCTCGTCGAACTCGAGATTCTGGTTGCCGTAGAGCGCCTCGGCCTCCTTCTGCCTCAGGCCCTTTTCCTGCGCGGCGGTTTCGACCGCGATGTAGGCGGATTTGGTCGTAAGCGCGCCGGAAGAACGCGTGGCGGCCAGAAGTTCGCCGCGGACGTCGAGCGCAGGTTTGAGGAAGGCCTCGTTTTCGAGTTCCCACGCCTTTGCTCCTTCGGCCCACTTGCCGCCGACTTCGACGGCCTCTGCAAGCGGCGCGAACACGACCGCGCCCCGGCCTTTGCGATACGGCACGGCCGCCCTTCCGCCGCCGGCCTTCTCCAGGAAGAACCACCCTTCCACGGCTTCGTCCCATAGCGTGCTTTCGCCCGGCAATTCGCGCGCCAGGATGTCGAGTCTGTCGTTGCCGAGCCGCCGGACGACTTCATCGTATTCGTTTGTAATCGAAAAAACGGTATACACGCCCGTCTCCGGGAATTCGCGCGCGGCCTTGCGCACCGCACGCCGCAGATCGCTCCACGCATTCTTGCCGGAGATTTCAACATGCGCCTCGACCGTTTCGGGGTGGACGAGCCGCTCGAGATTCGCCTCCATCCATTCCGCGCCGACGATGCTCACCGCCGCGTCTTTCGCGCGATAGACGGCAGGATGCTCTGCAAACGCGGGATTCGCCACGATCGTCCAATCCGACTCGGCGGCCAGCACGTACGGCATGGAAGTGAAGCGGACGAGTTCCCTCGCGGCGTCCGGGGCCGGGAGGCGGATTGCAAGCCGGGCCTTGCGGCCGTTCTCGCCGACGGGGAAGATTTTGAACACGCCTTCCACGGGCGAATCGAGCGTAACGATGGATGGGTCGAGACGCTGTTCGGTGATCTTGCGATAGACCCATTCGGCGGCCTTGCGTTCCGAGACGCGCGCTTTCTTCCAGGTGCCGTCTTCGAGGAGGAGGTCCATGCCGGCGATCCACGCGCCGGCGGGGAGGCGGAACCTGAGGATGAGTTCCTTCTGGCCGTGCTCGGGCGCGGCCTCGACCGTCACGATGAAGAGAGAGGCGTCCCCGGCATCCTGCGCGGCGGAAGCGGTGAACCCGGACGCGCGCTGCGGCCGCACGATCCAGCTTCTTGCCCTGTGATTCGAGCGGCGGGCGCTGTTGCCGCCGAAAAGCCCGGCCGCGAAATCGTTGCGCATCCCATGCCACTCGTCGCGCCCGTCGCCGAACGTCTTGCCGAAAACGCGCTCGTTGAGTTCGTTGCGGAGCCTGTCGGCGAGATACATGCCGTCGTAGACGCGGAACGTGCGCCATGCGGAAAGGAACGGGATTTCCGCGCCGAATGTGTAGTCGTTGACGTTCGCCATTATCGACTCCGCGCGAGATTGCGAGAACGGCAGCGGCTGCGCGGGTGCGTCGTAATCCTCCTGCGTATGCCACGCGAGAAGCGTCTTGAAATCGCGGCGTTCGCGCTCGACGTCGATTGCAAACAACGCCGGCAGCAGCAGGAAACCGGCCGCGGCGACGGCGATTATCCTCCGGGCGGAATAGCGCTCGCGCAATTTCGTGAAATAGTTGTGCATCTCATGCGTGTAGCATATGAAAAGGATGGTCGGCGCGAGAATCAGGAACCCGGCACCCATCGCGAGGATTGCGAGAATCGAAAGCGGCAGGAACGGTACGAAGAGGAGGAAAAAGTAGAGGACGAACGAGCCCGCCGCCGACTGGAGGAAATAGAGCGCGAGGCCGAGACGGTCCGCGCGCGGCTTCAGCAGCAGCACGAGCGTCGTGAACGCGGAAAGCGCCCACGGCCACGGATTTGCGAAATCGGCCGGAAACGGTATGTGCAGGTTGAGCGCGAGGCCGCCGAGCGGCAGCGCCAGCGCCACGATCAATATTCTCGTCGTCCTATACGCCGGGATCAACGTAATCCTCGCTATTTCAAAGAGCCCGCGCATGAGGCCGACAAAAAAGAAGAACGTGAGCGCCAGGAAAAGAATCACCAGCATATGCGACAACACGGCGGCAAGCGTGTCGGACTTCGATGCAAGATACATCCACACGCGAAACGGAAGTTGCGCAATGATGAATAGAATGAACGGGCATGCGACGACGAGGCCTACGGCGCCGACGATGTTGCTCATGCGGGAAATCGAGAGCTTGGCAAGTGCGATCGCCGCCGCGCCGGAGAATATCATGGGCATGAGCCCCGCGAACATCGAAAAGACGGGCGTGGCGGAAATGAGCCATCTGTCGACTTTACTCGTAATGCCGGGTAGCGCGCAGACGGAGAGGTATAGATACGCCGCCGCCAGCATCGCGAATGCGAACATCTGCCACAGCCCTGGTTTGCGCTTTGACGCGAAGAAGGATGCGACCGCGCCGAGGACGGGAATCGCCACCGCCCCGCCGAGAATCCACAACGCCTTCGCGTGAAGCGCTGGGCCGAGCGCCTCCTTCGTAATCCAATATATGTATCCGACGCCGCCAAGATTGACGAGCGGGAAAATTACGTGCGTGAGCAGCATCACGAGCGGATGCGTGAACAACCTGTCGTTAGTCTTGTTTGTCATGGCAGTCTGGGGAATTTCAATGCGTGGAACAAAATGATGAAGACGGTGAGGAATACCGATGCGCCGGCGACGAGATGGACGAGCGGAACGGCATCCGCGCCAAACGCGGCATCGACCGGCACAAGCGCGACGAGCCGCAGCGAATTCGCGGCAATGGTGACGAGATACGCGCACGGCGCCAGCGCCGCGAACGCGAGAACCCGGGCGCGCCGCGCCACCATGAACCGCGCCGCCAAAAGCCCGCAGACGAGCGAAAAGAAATCAGTCGCCGCGCACGCCCTCGTCACCGCTACAGTCAAGCCATGCGCCGTGAAAGCGATAGCCTCGGCATCAAGCCCGACGCCATAGTAGAAAGCGGCGAAACGCGCCGGCGGCATGCAAAAAAGCGGCAACACGACGCTCTCCGGCAGCAACGCCGTCAGAGCGCGCATCGCCAGCGTGACCACAAGCGCCACAGCGATTATCTTCCATTCTCCTCGCATGATAATCTAAAACCTCTAGGACTCAGAACTAACTGCCAACTGCTCTATCATCTCTACGACGAGGCGGGCGGAGTAAAGGATGGACTCGGCGGATACCTTGTCCGGCGTATCCTCGGTTGTGTGCCAATAGCGGTTTTCGCCCTTCTTGCCGCCGTAGTCGAAATCGATGAGATCGATCGCGGGGAAGCCCTGTTCGAGAAATGCCTGATGGTCGTCCTTGACGAGTTCGCGAATGGTAGAGACCTTGTTCTTGAAGCCGCGCTTTTCAAGTTGCGCGGCGGCGGCGAGCGCGACGCGGGAGAGCGACGGGGTGACGTTGCGGGGAATGGAAATATTCAAATCTGCGTCGCCGAGCATATCGAGGCAGATGACGGCCTTTACGCGGCGTCCGGACGCCTTCAGCTTTTCGGCGGCGCGTTTAGAACCCCAGAAGCCGTCGCCCGGCAGGTATGCCTTCATGCATTCTTCGCCGTCGAGCCACAAAAGCTGGATATTGAAACCAGGGCTCTCCGAGCGGTTGAGGGCGGAGGCGAACGCGAGGAGGAGCGCGGATGTGGAAGCGCCATCGTTCGCGCCCGGGCAGCCGCATTTCGTATCGTAATGCGAGGTGAGGACAATCCAAGGCGCGTCGCCGGACGTCTCGAAGCGCCACTCGGCGCCCACGTTGATGAACGTCCGCACGCCGTTTGGCGTAGGGGCGGCAAACTTGTCGAGCTCCGGCGCGACTCCGAGCGTTTTCAAATGCGAAGCGATGTACCCGGCGGCGGAATGCGCCCCTCGCGAACCTGCATCGCGGACGGGGCACTTCCTGGCGAAGTCGGAAACAAGCGAATGCGCATTCCTCGCGTCGGACGGCAGAAACGCCAGCGCAGCCGCCAGTACGCACTCTACGCCGCCAAACATCGCCGCCCTCCCGCGTAGGGGTAGCCTATCACTCCACAGTCACGCCGATGAGGCGGATGATGCGGTCGAGTTCGTCGTTGTCGAAGAAATCGATTTCCATCACGCCCTTCATGTGGCGGCCGTTGGCATGGGTCATGCCGCTCTGGATGCGCACCGCGCAGCCGAAATGGCGGCGCAGGCGGTCCTGGAGATTGCGGACGAAGCTTTCGGGCAGGTCGGGCGTTCCGTGCTTCTTCTCGGCGACGGGCGCGACGAGCCGCTGGACGCGCTTCTCGAGATTGCGGACGGTCAGCTGTTCGGTGACGCATTCGCGGGCGAGAATGATGCGCGACTTCTCGTCATCGACGCCCAGGAGCACCTTGGCGTGTCCGACGGAGAGAAGGTTCGTCTGGAGGAGTTCGCGGACCTCCTCGGGGAGTTCCAGCAGACGGATCGAGTTCGCGACGGAGGCGCGCGCCTTGCCGATGCGCTCGGCTATTTCCTGCTGGGTGAGGTTGAACGTATCCTGAAGAGTCTTGTAGCTCTCGGCCTCTTCGATCGGGTTGAGGTCTTCGCGCTGGATGTTCTCCGTGGTGGTCATCGCGGCGGCGGTGAGGTCGTCCGCTTCGATGAGATTGACGCGGATTTTCTTCCAGCCCGCAAGGAGCGCGGCCCGCAGGCGGCGCTCGCCGGAGATGAGCTCGTACTTCCCTGCCGCGTTCTTGCGGACGGTGGGAGGCTGGACGAGGCCGTTGTTTTTGAACGACTCGGCGAGCTCGTTCAGCTCCTCCTCCTTGAAATCGCGGCGCGGCTGGTAGGGGCTGCGCTCGATGTCAAGTATGTTCAGTTCCACGAAACCAGTCGCCGGCTCCGCAGGTTGCGGCGGAGGCGGCGGGGGTTGCGGAGCCGCAGGTTCCCGGACGATCGGTTCGGGAACTTGCGGCGCGTTGTGCGTCAGGAGCGAATCAAGCCCGCGCCCGCCAAGCCCATGCCGCTTCTTAGGCAACGCAGGCGCACTCTTGGACTCGCCCTTCGCCTTTTTCAAAAATGGACTTTTGGGCGCCATAGGTAGTGGAAATTTCACAAGTCCCAAATCCTAAATCCCATAACCCAAGTCCCAGACGCGGAGAGCATCCAGAACTTCCAGGGCTTCCAGGACTTAGGACCTAGTACTTGGGACTCAGGACATCAGAAATATCCGTTCACGAAAGGAAGGACGGGCCAGAGGTTGTCGCGGATGATGTTGACAAGGCCGATCTGGAAGCCTGCGGGGCACTCCTTGGCGTAGTTCACGAGAGCGATCTGGCAGCCGTGGAGCTCTTCGGTCATGTTGAAGATCGCGGCGAGCTGGAGGCCGTAGGCGGTCTTGGCGATGTTGGTTCCGATGGCGAGAGTCGCGCCATAGCTGCGTTCGGTGGAAACGTTGGCAAGGCCGGAGAACTGGAAGCCCGTGACATTGCGCTGCGTGGCGCCCAGCAATTCGAAGTCGGCGCCGTAGATGTTGTTGCGAGCGCCTATGAGGCCGAGCTCAAGGCCGTAGACGTCGGCGGTGCAGTAGTTGAAGCCGACGCCGAGACGCGCGCCGTAGACGTTGTCGAGCGCGAGGTTGAGAAGGCCGCCGGCCATCAAGCCCTTGGCTTCCTTGCGGGTCGTTTCAGCAAGAAGAGCGAAATCGAGACCGACCATCTTGGGGGCGTCGGAGTAGAAAAGATTCAAGTCGAGACCGTAGACGTCCCAGCGGTTGAGCCCCCAGGGGAGCTGGACGGGCGTTGCGATGCCGATCGCGACCGGGGTCCAGCCGACCGTTCCTTCGTATTCCACCTCTTCTTCCTGTGCGAATGCCGGCGCGAGAAATGCGAGCGCTGCCGCCGCGACTGCGAACTTGTATGCCTTTTTCATTTGTTTTGTTTCTCCTTGTAGATGTTTTACGTGGTTCTTAAATTTTCCAGTGTCGAATATTCTACCTTTTCTCGGGGGTGTTCGTCAAGCCCCGTTCGTAGGAACTTCTAAGACGGGCGAAGACGACAAACGTGACGGGGACCGTGAGCACGTAGACGATGCCGCCGACGGCGAGGGTCAGCCAGAAATTGGAGGCGAGCAGCGCAACGACGAGCAGCAGCGCCGCGAGGACGCCCGGCATGTATTCGCGGCGCACGTGGATCGCCTTGAGCGAAATCGTGGGCAGGCGCGAAGCCATGAGCGCACCGACGAAGAGGAGCATCGCCATGCCGAAATACGGATTCTGCAGCAAATTGGAAAGCGCGGGCGCCTTGCCCTTCGCGTCGAGGGCTATCGCGAGGATCGCCGGCGTGAGCACCATCCAACAGCCGCCGGGAGCGGGGACGCCGGTGAAGAAATGCTTCCAATACGGCAGCGACGGCTGTTCGAGCATCGTGTTGAACCGTGCGAGGCGGAAGCAATCGCAAAGCGCGTAGAAAAGCGAACTTGCGAGCACGAGCCGCACGAGAGGCCGCGAAACGGCAACGCCGTCGACCATGTGCTGCGGGCCGCCCGTCAGCCAGTAGAACATGAACATCGCCGGCGCCACGCCGAAGTTCACAAAATCGGCGAGCGAATCGAGTTCTGCGCCCAGTTTGGAACTGGCCTTGAGCAAACGCGCCACGCGGCCGTCGAGCCCGTCGCACACGCACGCCACGAGCAGCGCGCACAGCGCCGGAAGGAATCTGCCCTCGCTGGAAAGCGAAATCGACGTAATGCCCGCGCACGCCGCGAGGCTCGTCACGAGATTCGGCGCGATAGTCCTCAGGGGAACGCTCTCGCGCACCCCCTCCTTGCGGCGTCTCCTGCGCCCCCTGAATCTGAACTTTGACATAAGCGGCAGTCCTGGATTTCTAGAAGTTCTAGATATTCTAGATGTCCTAGACTTTTCAACCTTTCAACCTTTCTTTGCCCAGCACCGTCTCGCCGGCGACCATGATCTGGCCGACGCGGACTTCCGGCTTGACGCCCTCGGGCAGATAGACGTCGAGCCGCGAACCGAAGCGGATGAGCCCGAAGCGTTCGGCCTGCTCCTTCTTGTCGCCCTCGACCACCTGCGGGACGATGCGACGCGCCACGAGTCCGGCGATCTGTGTCACGCCATACACGCTGCCCGCCGCACTCTTGACGAGGTAGTTGCAGCGTTCGTTCTCCTTCGACGCCTTGTCCAGCGACGCATTGAAGAACTTTCCAGCCGCCACATACTGCTTCTTCAGTATCTCACCCTTCGTCGGCATGCGGTTTACATGCACGTTGAAGACGCTCATGAACACGCTCACGCGCCAGAACTTCCTGCCCTTGTATTCCTCCATCTCGCCGAGCGCATCAGGCAGTTCGCACTCCTGTATGAGGCAGACGCGGCCGTCGGCCGGGGAAAGTATCAACCCCTCCCCTTCCGGCGGATAACGCTCCGGATCGCGGAAGAAGAGGAACACTCCCCACGCGAGCAGAAACGCCGGGACCACGAGGAAACCGAGATACGGCAACCAATGCGCCGCTACGGCCACCGCACACGCCAAAACGAGTGCAACCACCCCGAACTTGATCCCTTCAGGGTTAATGTGCGGGCACAGATAAGCCTTGTTCGAAAAATCAGGCATAAAAATAAAAGCAGGATGGGAGTGCCGCGCTTGAAGCGCGGCCTTTCTCCCTTATTTTTTTCTCGGCGGGCCGATGAGGGCGCCGTGGACGCGGCCGAGCGTCTTCGGCGCCTGCTCGACAAAGCATTCTCCTTGAAGCTGCTCGATTACGCGGCTGATGACGTCCTCGCCGATTTCACGGTGCGCGTTCTCGCGTCCGCGGAATTGCAGAGTGAGCTTGACCTTGCAGTTCTCGGCCAGAAAGCCGCGGATCTGCTTGAGCTTGTACTCGAAGTCATTCGTGTCGGTGCCAGGGTGGAACTTGATTTCCTTCACCTTCTGCACCTTCTGGGCCTTGCGCTGCTGCTTGGCCTT
>DFGB01000069.1:0-259 GCA_002371135.1 Verrucomicrobia bacterium UBA3761
GCTGCCGTCTTCCGCCGTGTTGAACGTCGCGTCCTTGGCGCTCGGCGAGAGATCCTTCCACGTAGTGGCCTCGTTGTTGTGGTCGGCGTTGAGGCCGTCGTTGCGTATGCCGTCGTAGTGGAGAACGAGGCTCTCCTGAACGTAATCAGAGGGCTCCCACGAGCGCAATGCGCCGAATGCGGCAGAAGACGCGAGCGAAAGCAGCAACGCCGTCAGCGCTGTTGCGTCCGCCGGACGGAAGAGAATTACCCCCCCCCCC
>DFGB01000069.1:319-6240 GCA_002371135.1 Verrucomicrobia bacterium UBA3761
CCCTATTGAATTGACAATCCCGGGAATCTTATGTTTCATAATATACCTCCATTGAAATTTCCGGGACTATTATACCACTTCCAAGCGCAATAAGCAACATATCGAGACTTTCAAATTTTTCTTTGCGACTTGCATTTTTCGCTCACGACGTTTGCAACATCCGGCAACGGGATGGCTGCAGAACCGCGCTAAAGCGCGGCCCTCCCGCTGAAAAGCGGGTCTGGGGAAACGGGAGAGCCGTAGAGGACGCGCGCGGCCTCGCGGCATCCGCCCATGCACGCCGCCGCCCGGGAGCATCCTGCGCAGGCGGCGGGCAGATAATCATGGCGAAAGTAATGCATCCATTCTTCGTTCGCCGGCAAGTCTTGCCACTCGTCCCATTTGGCGATTTCGACGGGGCTGTGGTTGCAGACGCGGATCATCCCACCTGGACCGACGCAAAAGAACCCCGTGGCGGCCGAACAGCCTGTCGTCACGTTCAAATAGCGATAGCGCGAGGCGTCGAGCAGGCAGGCCGGCAGTTCCGTGCCGAAGTGTCCATACCGCCGGGCGCGGGAGAGGACTTCCTCGGCTATATCGGCGGCGCGCCTGACGTCTTCGGCATTCAAGAAAAGTTCGGGGTGCGCGAGCCCCCTTCCGCCGGGCAGGAAGCGGTTGAGGAGAATCGAATCCGCGCCTGCGACGAGCGCCGCCGACAATGTCTCGTAAAGTTCTGGCAAGTTGAGCTGGGTGACTGCGACGCCGCACGTCGCCTTGCATCCCAATTCGCGGCATTTGGCGAATACGGCGAGAATATGCGAGACGGGGGTGTCTGAGAGCGTATTCGCCGCAAACGTCTGGAGGCCCGGCATGCTGACGGAAAGCCGTATATCGCGCGCGGCGCAGAAACGAATCACGGTTTCATCCACGAGGCGTCCGTTGGAGAGCAAATTGACGGCGGCGCGTCGCGACGCATAATCGACGAGTTCGAGACAGCCCTCCTTCATCAACGCTTCGCCGCCGGTGAAGGAAAACTGCCGCACCCCGGCCGCCGAATATTCGTCGATCAGGCGTTTCCATTCGTCGACGTGCATTTCCGGCCCCGGCGCGAGCATGCCGCCGAACCACGGGCACGAGCAAAACATGCACGCGTGATTGCAGCGCCACGTCAACTCCAGCACGGCGATTGGAGGAAGTATGGCAGTCATTTGGCAAAATGCAATGCGAAATAAATAGCATACAATAGATTTTTATCGCAGAGACTTGAGAGTCGCAGAGATTATGGATTTTGTTGGTGTTATTTCATATGCACAGCGCATAGTTCTTTCATTTTGGCTAAAGAGTGTGTTGATTTGACGTCTCCATGAAAAATGCGAAAAACCCTTGGAAACTCTGCGTCTCTCAAGTCTCTGCGATAAAAACCTATTGCATGGTAGTGATGCGAAATGTAAAATGCTATATATCAACCTCGACATTGACTTCGCCATCGCGTCCGTCGGTGATTTTAGGCGCGAGGGGTTCAGATTCGCTTGCCGGACCCAGCAAGTCGTAGAGACGGGGAAGCCAGGTCTTCACGGGCACTTTGCCGCCAAATACCGAGCCGACAAAGTCTTCACCCGCGAGGAACGCCTTTAGGAGGTCGATATCGGAAGATTCCGCCATTGTCCGCTTGCCGTTGATCACCCACGCGAGACGATCGAAACGGGCGGTATTGGCCTCGTTATTTTCGATGTACCGCAAGTCGCCGAGGGATCGCGTACGGATCGCGGCGTTCGAATTGAACAAAAGGATTCGGTCAGGGTCTTCTTCAGGCTCTGCGACGCGCACCCAATCGACCGGATCGCCTTCACGCGCAGGCAGACGGACGAGCCGCGCACCTTTTTGGACGATGGCAAGCCGCAAGCCTCGCGTGGACGGACGGAAACGCAGATTGACGTTGTCTCCCGTGACATTTCCATCCTTGTCGATGTATTGCGCATTTATCCAATACTCGAGATTCAACGGCCGGACATACGACGTATAACTTGAGTAGACATCGATCGCAACTTCATCGCCGGCCCGCCAGCCGGATTCGTCCTGGCGCAACGCGACCACCCTGCCGGCGGTGGGGATGCCAAGCTCCTCCGCAGAATGGCAGCGGCGGCAGAGGGGAGACTCGTCGAGAACGATATCGAGGCCCAGGGCCCGCAGGCTGGCCGCTCCGTCGCGCAGGCGGTGGAGGGCGTTTCCAATCTGACGGCACGTCGGCGGATAGGAAGTATGCGCGCCGCACTTTTTGCAAACATACTCGAAGGGCTCCGGGCGGGGCAAGGCGGAGACATAGCACGTCGCCATCACGCAGAGCACGGATTTTGGCGTCGGACTTGTTGCGAGCTTGTTGAGCATGGCATCAAGTTCGGCGCGGTCGAAGTTCTTCCCTTCCGCGACGAGGGCGGCGAGGGCCGCCGCGATGCCTGCCGATGTCAAATGCCCGCCCGCGTTCATGGCATGCCTAGAAATCGAGGTTGCGGACATTGAGGGCGTTGTCCTCGATGAACTTGCGGCGCGGCTCTACTTCGTCGCCCATGAGGAGCGTGAACATACGGTCGGCGGCGAGGGCATCCTCCATTGTCACGCGGAGCATATGGCGCTTGGCGGGGTTCATGGTGGTATCGTAGAGCTCCTCGGCATCCATTTCGCCAAGACCTTTGAAACGATATATCGAAAGACCCTGCTTGCCGTGGACGCGGACGTTTTCGAGGAGAGACTTGAGCGTACCGTCGAAATAGTCGCCGGCGGAATAGCCGAAGCCCTCGAGGGATTTGATTTCCTTGCGCAGCATGGAAACGCCGCCGCCCTGCGAAGTCTCGTCGGCAAGAAGCGCCTCGGCATTGAAACCGCGCTCTTCGAGCAGCTTGATCGTCGCTTCTATTTCGGCAAGGAGGGTGAGAAGTTCGCGGGCCTTTCCGGCGTCGAGGACGTTCCCGGCCTTGTCCTTGACCTCGAAATCGTCAAGGCCGAGGGTCAACAGCTTCGATGTGAGATCGCCGTCGGTCAGGATATACTCTATCTTCTTCTTCCTCTCGACCTTGTAGAGTGGCGGCTGGGCGAGGTAGACGTAGCCCTTCTCGATAAGCTCGGGCATTTTGCGGAAGAAGAACGTGAGCAGGAGCGTGCGGATGTGAGCGCCGTCGACATCGGCATCCGTCATGATGACGATCTTGTGGTAGCGGGCCTTGGAGATATCCCATTCCTCGGCGAAGCCGCAGCCGATGGCGGTGATCATGGTGCGGATTTCCTGATTGGCGAGAACGCGGTCGATGCGCGCCTTCTCGACATTGAGGACCTTGCCGCGGAGAGGGAGAATCGCCTGTGTGGCGCGGTCGCGTCCGGTCTGGGCGGAGCCGCCTGCAGAGTCGCCCTCGACGAGGAAGAGTTCGGTCTTGGCGGGGTCGCGCTCGGAGCAGTCGCGAAGCTTGCCGGGGAGCGAGAGACCATCCATGACGCCCTTGCGGCGGGTGGACTCGCGGGCGGCGCGGGCGGCCTCGCGGGCGCGGCAGGCGAGCTGGATCTTCTCGATTATGATCTTCGCGACGGCGGGGTTCTCGTCGAGGAACGTCTTGAGCTTGTCGGCGACGATGCCGGCGACGATGCCATCGACCTCGCCATTGCCGAGCTTCGTCTTCGTCTGGCCTTCGAACTGCGGCTGGGGGACCTTGACGGAGACAATCACGGTGAGGCCTTCGCGCATGTCCTCGCCGGTGATGTTGTCCTTCTCCTTGATGAGCTTGTTCTCGACGCCGTACTTGTTGATAGTCGAAGTGAGTGCGCGGCGGAAGCCTGTCAAATGCGTACCGCCTTCGATGGTGTGGATGTTGTTGCAGTACGTCTGCTCAAGCGTCGTGTAGCTGTCCGTATACTGGAAGGAAACCTCGGCCTGGACCATGCCGGTGGTGCCTTCGCGCTCGCCTTCGAAATGGATGACGGGCGAGAGCGGCTTCTTGTTGGCGTTGAGGTATTCGGTGAATTCGTCGATGCCGCCTTCGTAGTGGAAGGTCTCTTCGTGATGGGTCTCGCCTTCGTCGTCGCGGAAATGGATGGTGACGCCCTTGTTGAGGAAAGCAAGTTCGCGAAGGCGGTTGCAGAGCGTCTCCCACTTGAACGCGCGGCAGGTGAAAATCGTATGGTCGGGGAAGAAGGTGACCTTGGTGCCGGTCTCGTCGCCGCATTCGCCGATGACGGAAAGTTCCTTCGTCACATGGCCGCGGGAGAACTCGATTTCGTGGATTTTGCCGCCGCGCTTCACTTCCACCTTCATCCAATCCGAGAGCGCGTTCACGCAGCTGACGCCGACGCCGTGAAGGCCGCCGGAGACTTTGTAGTTCGAGCCGTCGAACTTGCCGCCGGCGTGGAGGACGGTAAGCACGACCTCGATCGCGGGGCGGTGCTGCACCGGGTGCATGTCGACAGGAATGCCGCGGCCGTTGTCCTGCACGGTGAGCGAGCCGTCGGGGTTGATGATGACGTCGATAAGCGAGCAGTAGCCGGCCAGAGCCTCGTCGATGGAGTTGTCCACCACTTCATACACGAGATGATGGTAGCCGCGCTCTCCCGTATCGCCGATATACATGGCAGGCCTCTTGCGGACGGCCTCCATGCCCTCGAGCACTTGGATGTTTTCGGCGTTGTAATTGCTGACGTTCTCTGACATTGGAATTGGACGAATGAGTGTTGTTTGAAATTGGCGCGCTACTTGACGAACTCGCCGGCGATCGTAATCAAATCTTTGGCGGGGTGCAAGACGAAGAAGAGGAAGGGCCTGTCGAAAACGATCTCGCCCAGATCCGGGAGGGCGGTCGCGCTTTCGTCTTCATCGGCAAGCGCGGCGGCGGCATTTGCCGTTTCTTCATACTTGAGATTGAAGCGGACGATCTGGCGCGCGTCGCGTTTGACGAGGGAAGAATCGAGATTGGCGAAGCCGGAAGCGGGGATTTTGTTCGCGGCCATTGCGCTCTTGAGATCCGTCTCGGTATGGAGCTTCAGGCCCGGCATGACGAGCGAGCATACGCCCTTCTTGCAATTCGGGTCGCCTACCGCGCTCATCATGGCGAGAGTCGAGCGGAAGTTGTCGCAATTGAGAGCCTTGGCGAGCGAGGAGAAATCCCCCTTTTCAGGGACGGTCGCCACATACAGCCAGTCTCCGCCCAAGAGCGGGAAGCGATAGAGCGCATACTTGGACGTCGTGTAGTACTCGACAGGCGTTCTCGCCTTGACGAAATGCGTCTGGCGGCGGGAGCCGTCGGCGGCAATGAAATCGCGCGCCACGGCGGAAGGCTTGTTTTCGCAGACGAGACAGGACGAAGCGTAAACGACGTCGTAATAGCAGTAGCGTCCGTCCACCGACGAGGCCGGCGGGAACTCGAGATCTTCCATGTAGCCATCCATCTTTGCGCGGAACCATGTTTCGGCGCCATCCATCAAAAGGAGCGGGCAGACGGATGCGTTGCAAAGGTCCCAAATCGTCTTGCGAAAACCGATTTTCGCCATATCGACATCGCGCAGACAGAGTGCACGGGCGGCGAGGAAGACCGGCGCGGCGGGATTCGTGACAGAAGCGAATTCGTCGACGATCGGGCGATAGACGCTCTCGAAATCCGTCAAGACGCCATACGTTTCGGCGATGTTCGCACGCTGGACGGGGTCGGAGGCCTCGGCGAAGACGCAACAGTCGAGTTCATAGCTGAACGGCGAAAAGACGCGGTTGGAAATGCCGTTCGTCTGGCAAGCGGAATTGAAGGCGTCGATCGAATAGGCGGCAGAGCGCTCGGCCCTCGCGGAGAGGACGGCCGCGCAAGAAAGTATGATTGCAATGGTGTTTTTCATAAGCTGTTGCGCCATTGAATTATGTTGTCGTTATATTTAGCATTTAGCATTTTGCATCACTACCATGCAATAGATTTTTA
>DFGB01000069.1:6388-14433 GCA_002371135.1 Verrucomicrobia bacterium UBA3761
GTTGATTTGACATCTCGTGAAAAAATGCGAAAATCCGAGAAAACTCTGCGACTCTGCGCCTCTGCGATAAAAATCTATTGCATGCCATTGAAATGTATAAATGCAATGCCAACTGCCAAATGCCAAATGCCAACTGCTACTGCCCTACGGCGAGGCGTTCGGCGAGGCGTTCCGGGAGGCCGGCGGCGCGGATCTTCGCCTGGGCGGCGGCGATATCGTATTCGAGACGGCGGAAGCGGACGACCTTGGTGGCGACATCGTAGATTGCATACGCGGCGCGCGGGTCCCCGTCGCGAGGCTGGCCCACGGAGCCGACGTTGATAAAATATTTCCTCCCGACGGGAAGCTTCATTTCGTGCGCCGGGATCTCGGCAGGGTCGATGCGAAACACGCCGTTCATCGACTTCTCGTATATCATCGGGCAGTGGGTGTGGCCGTGGAACGAGAGAGGCGTCTTCTGGACGAGGAAGTTGGCCTCGGCCTGGAGATTGTCGAAAACGTAGCCGAAATTCTCGGGCCGGTCGTTCGTGGAGTGGACGAGGGTTATGCCGGGGATGGTCACGGACCAAGGGAGGTCGGCCAGCCACTGGATTTCCTCGCCGCTCAGCTGGTTGCGCGTCCACTGGATGACAAACGCGGCATGGGGCTGGAAATCGTTCAAATTCTGTTCGCTGGAGACGTAATGATCGTGGTTGCCCTTCACGACCGGGCATCCAAGTTCATCGCGTACGATGCGCATGCACTCCTTTGGTGAGGCATTGTAGCCAATCACGTCGCCCGTGCAGAGGAAGTCGGTGACGCCTTGGCGGCGGCAGTCGTCCAACACTGTTTGCAACGCTTCCAGATTGGCGTGAATATCTCCGAGAATCGCAAATGTCTTCGCCATACAGGATAAATTGGTTGTTGATACGAGGATGCGCCCGCCGGCGGCGGATGCGTCATTTCAAAAGCGCGGCGGCGATCTGAAGGTCCTCGACCGTGGTGATTTTCAGGTTTGGCCTGCGGGTTTCGAAAATCCTGACCGTCTCGCCGGCGAGTTCCACGATCTGGCAATCGTCGGTGACGACGGCATTGGCCTCCAGCTTCTTGTAGGCCTCGCGGAGGGTCTTGACCTGGAAAGCCTGCGGCGTCTGGACGGCCCAGAGCTGCTCGCGGTTCTCGGAAGCGGAGACGATGGTGCCCTTGAGGACGCGCTTGACGCTGTCCGTCATGCGATGGCCGACCGTCGCGGCCGGGTAGCGCTTGGCGAGCTTGACGACTTCTGCGATGGTATCGGACGTGACGAGGGGGCGGGCGCCGTCGTGTATGACCACATAGCGCGTATCCATATCGAGTTCGGCAAGGCCGGCCTTTACGGAATCCTGCCTCTTCGCGCCGCCCGCGACGACCTTTGCGAGCTTCGAGATGCCGAACATCTTGACGACCGCCTTGGAAGCGAGAACCTGATCTTTGCGGACGACCAGAATGATGGAGTCGATCTCCGGGCAGCGTTCAAAGGCGAGCAGGCTCCAGGCGACGACAGGTTTGCCGACAAGCGACAGAAACGCTTTGTCTGTCCCGGCGCCCATGCGCTCGGACTTGCCGGCGGCGACGATTATGGCAGTAGTCATACGATATTTCTCCCACAGCATTTTTTATACTTTTTCCCGGAGCCGCAAGGACACGGGTCGTTGCGGCCTACAACATCATGACGAGGCGCGGCGGTGGCCTGAGGCTGCGGCATGGCGGCAGGGCTCTGGGCCGGGGCCGGGTCGATAGGGGCGCGTCCGGCGGCAGCCGCGGCGGCGGCGTTCGCCCGCGCGGCCTGGAACATCATCGAAGCGAACGCATCCATGCGCGCCTTCGCCTCCGCGTTCTGCGCCTTGACGCTCGTCTGCGCGGGAGCCTCGGCCGCCTGGGCGCGCGGCGCGTTCAGGATCCCGGCGCGGTCGCCGTCGACGCCGATCGCGTTCTCGTTCGTGCGCAGCTGCGCCTTCTGGCGCTCCATCGCGGCCAGCATCCTGCGCATATTCGCCGCGGTCGTCGAGCGGAATTCGCTCCAGAAGACGCGCGTCTTGATCTCGCGCATCAAATCCTCGAACATGCCGAACGCTTCCTTCTTGTATTCGACGAGAGGATCCCTCTGGCCGTAGGCGCGCAGGTTCACGCCGTGGCGGAGGTCGTCCATCGCGCGCAGGTAATCCTGCCACTGGCGGTCGATAACGCTCAGGAACACGCCGCGCTCCATGAATGGAAGAGTCGCCTGGTCCTCGGAGGCGCACTTCGCCTCGTAGGCGGCCTCGACCTTCTTGTAGACGAGATCGCCCGCGGCCTCCGTCTTGCCGGCGAGCGGCTTCAACTCGTCCGCAGTCAGCGTGACGGGGAGGTTGACGCTCGCCCAGTCGAGGAACTCGGCGATGCGCGGCTCCTTCTCGCTCGCGAGCATCGTCTCGACCTGTGTGCGGACGATATCGTTGATGACGTCGAGGATGACGCCGTGGACGGCGGCCTGGTCGCCGGTGAGGATGCGGCCGCGCAGTTCGTAGACGACGGCGCGCTGTTTGTTCATCACGTCGTCGTATTCAAGCGTGTGCTTGCGGATGGCGTAGTGCTGCTGCTCGACGCGGCGCTGAGCCGTCTCGACAGAGCGGTTGAGCCACTTGTGCTCCATCACGTCGCCCTCCTGGAGGCCGAGGCGCTGCATGATGCCGGAGATGCGCTGCGAACCGAAGCGGCGCATGAGAGGGTCTTCGAGCGAAATAAAGAACTGCGAAGAGCCGGGGTCGCCCTGACGCGAACAGCGGCCGCGCAACTGGCGGTCGATGCGGCGCGATTCATGGCGTTCTGAACCAATGACGTGCAGGCCGCCGAGTTCGGCAACGCCCTCGCCAAGCTTGATGTCCGTGCCGCGGCCCGCCATGTTCGTCGCGATCGTCACCGCGCCGCGCTTGCCCGCGAGAGCCACGATTTCCGCTTCGCGCGCGTGGTTCTTCGCGTTCAGCACTTCGTGGGGAATGTGCGCCATCTTGAGCATGCGCGAGAGTATCTCCGACGTATCGACCGTCACCGTGCCCAGGAGGACCGGCTGCCCCTTCTCGTGGCGCCGCGCCACGTCCGCGACGATCGCCTTGAATTTCTCGCGCTGCGTGCGGTAGATCTGGTCGTTGCCGTCGATGCGGTTGACGGGCTTGTTCGTCGGGATGGAGACGACGCCGAGTTTGTAGATGTCCTTGAACTCGCGCGCTTCCGTCTCCGCCGTGCCCGTCATGCCGGAGAGCTTCTTGTAGAGGCGGAAGTAGTTCTGGATCGTAATCGTCGCGAAGGTCTGCGATTCCTTCTCGATTTCGACGCCTTCCTTCGCTTCGACCGCCTGGTGGAGGCCGTCGGACCAGCGGCGGCCTGGAAGGACGCGCCCCGTGAATTCGTCGACGATGTAGACGTGATTGTCCTGGACGACGTAGTCGACGTCGCGTTCGTAGAGACAGTAGGCGCGCAAAAGCTGGTCGACGACGTGGACGCGGTCGGACTTTTCGGTGAAATTCGCCTGCGCGTCGCGCTTCTTCTGCATGCGGTCTGCCTCGGAGAGCGACTTGTCGCCGTCGATGGCACTCATTTCAGAGGCGAGGTCCGGCAGGACGAAGAGTTGCGGATCCGACGGGCAGATTTTTTCGCAGCCCTTGTCGGTGAGGGCGACTTCGCGGGTGCGGTCGTCGATCGTGAAGTAAAGTTCGTCGCGCAGTTCGCGGGCGTGCTCCTTGCGCATTTCGGAGAGCATCTGCATCTCGCCGTCTTCGTGCAGGCGGCGGATTTCGGGGTTTTCGAGGAGATGCAGGAACTGCTTGTGCTTGGGCATCGAATGGTAGACCTGGTAGAGGAGGTCCGTCACCGTCTCGCGGTCGCCCTCGCTCCACGCCTTCTTCGCCTCCTGGACGAGTTCGTTGCATTGCGCGGTCTGGACGCGGACGATCGAATCCACCATCGGCTTGAGATCGCGGTAGACGTGGCTCGTCGACATCGTGGCCGGGCCGGAGATGATGAGCGGCGTGCGGGCTTCGTCGATGAGGATCGAGTCGACTTCGTCGACGATGGCGAAGTGGTGTCCATTCTGCACCACCTGCTCGGGCTGTTGGGCCATGCCGTTGTCGCGAAGGTAGTCGAAGCCGAATTCGGAGTTTGTGCCGTATGTGATGTCGCAATTGTATTGCGCGCGGCGCTCGGCGGAATCCATCGAGTTCTGGATGCAGCCGACCGTGAGGCCAAGATACTTGTAGAGGTGCCCCATCCAGCTCGCGTCGCGGCGGGCGAGGTAGTCGTTGACCGTCACGAGCTGGACGTTCTTGCCTGAGAGCGCGTTCAGGTAGAGCGGGAGCGTCGCGACGAGCGTCTTGCCCTCGCCGGTCTGCATCTCGGCGATTTTGCCTTGGTGGAGGACGATGCCGCCGAGAAGCTGCACGTCGAACGGAATCATGTTCCACTCGAGGCTGTGGCCGCAGACTTCGGCCGTCGTGCCCACGAGGTGGCGGCACGCATTCTTCACGAGGGCGAACGCTTCCGGCAGGAGGGCGTCGAGGCTTTCGCCCTTGGCATAGCGCTCCTTGAGTTCGGCGGTAAGGCGGGGGAAATCTTCGTCGGAGAGGTTTTTCGACTGCAATTGCTCCTCGAGAGCGTTGATCTTGCGGACCACCGGCCAGAGTTTCTTGAGCTCGCGCTCGTTCTTTGTGCCAATCAGAAATTTCAAAAGGTTCATATTGGCAAATATTATACCATATTTTCGCCTCCTTTTGGGGAAAAAAGAAGAGAATTTTCGATTTACGATTTTTCGATTTTCGATTTTCGATTTTTCGATTGGGCTTAGAGGGCCGCGCTATGGAAAATCCAGCAGTTCTGGAAGATTTGGAAAATCTAGATGTCTAGAGCCTCTAGATGATGCCTATGCCCGCCAAAAGTCACAGCTGTGGCTTTCAAAGCGACAGCTGTGACTTTCAAAAGCGACAGCCGTGACTTTCGAAAGCGACAGCTGTGACTTTGAGAAGCGACAGCTGTGACTTTGGAAAGCGACAGCTGTGACTTTGGAGGTGACAGCTACGACCTGCCGGCGGCCGGGGCGAGGGTAAAAAAAGGACGGAGGAGTGGCGGGAAGCCGCTTCTCCGTCCTTTTTTTTGCCGGAATCGGTGTTTAGCAGACGCCCTGGGCGACCATTGCGTCGGCGACCTTGACGAAGCCGGCGATGTTCGCGCCCATGACGTAGTTGCCCTTCTGGCCGTACTTGGCGGCGGCCTCCCAGGCGTTGTCGTGGATGGCCTTCATGATGCCCTTGAGCTTGGTGTCGACTTCCTCGCGCGTCCAGGAGAGGCGTTCGGAGTTCTGCGACATTTCGAGGCCGGAGGTAGCGACGCCGCCGGCGTTCGACGCCTTGCCGGGCGAATACATGATTTTCGCCTTGACAAACGCGGCGATGGCGTCAGGCGTGGAAGGCATGTTCGCGCCTTCGCCGACGAGCGTGCAGCCGTGGTCGAGGAGGTACTTGGCGTCGGCGCCGTCGAGTTCGTTCTGGCGGGCGCAGGGGAAGGCGGCGTCGATCTTGTCGGCGAGCTGCCAGCTGTTGGCCTTGGCGAAGAACTTGACGGCCTTCGTCTTCTTCGCAAAGTCGCTCAATTCGCCGCGCTTGACGTTCTTGAGGACCATGATGTCCTTGAGCATCTTCTCAGTGATGCCGTCGGGGGCGTAGATGGCGCCGGAACGGTCGGAGAGCGTGAGGACCTTCGCGCCGAGCTGCATGAGCTTCTGGGCGGCGAAAGACGCGACGTTGCCGGAGCCGGAAATGACGCACTTCTTGCCCTCGAACGTCTCGCCGCGCATGGCGAGCATGTTCTCGGCGAAGTAGACGTCGCCGTAGCCGGTCGCTTCGGGACGGATGAGCGAGCCGCCGAAAGACAGGCCCTTGCCCGTGAGGACGCCCGTCCACTCGTTCGCGAGGCGCTTATATTGGCCGAAGAGGTAGCCGATTTCGCGGCCGCCGACGTTCATGTCGCCCGCGGGAACGTCGGTGTCCGGGCCGATGTGGCGATAGAGTTCGTTCATGAACGATTGGCAGAAGCGCATCACTTCGGCGTCGCTGCAACGCTTGCCGGGCGTGTGGGGAGAGACTTTGGGGTTGAAGTCCGAACCACCCTTGCCGCCGCCCATGGGGAGGGTCGTGAGCGAATTCTTGAACACCTGCTCGAACGCGAGGAACTTGAGGACCGAGAGGTTCACCGTCGGGTCGAAACGAAGACCGCCCTTGTAGGGACCGATCGCCGAGTTCATCTGAATGCGGTAGCCGCGGTTGACGCGGACGATGCCCTTGTCGTCGACCCACGGCACGCGGAACATGATGACGCGCTCGGGCTCGACCATGCGCTCCAAGATCGCATTCTCTTCGTACTGCTTGTTCACCTTCAAGACGGGGTCGAGGGTCGTGAGGACTTCATCGACGGCCTGGATGAATTCGGGTTCGTTGGGGTTCTTCGCCTTGACGTCCGCCAAGACTGCATCTACGTATTTGCTCATAGTGGTGGTATATTTGGTTTTACAGTCGTATAGCAACAACCGTGCCAACGCGCATATCCGCGCCATACATTACACTGGATGTAATATTGCGCAAATCGGCGACAAAGAAATGTAATTCCCCCAGCCGGAGGCTGTCCGCGAAGCGCCTGCCCTAGCGCCACGTCCTTCGTCGTACTTGGCGCGGCTGAAGCCGCGCCTCCTTGGCGTACGAGCCGTGCAACGCCCTCGTCGTTCCTCCTCTTGCCCCCTCCCGCGGCATCATAGAGAGTTGAAAATGTGGAAATGTGAAAATGTGAAATCAAGCATCCCTTTTTAACACAGAGGCACGGAGGAGCACAGAGAATTTTTCGATTTGCGTTCAAACACATCAAACCTCTGTGAATCTCTGTTACTCTGTGCCTCTGTGTTAAAAATGGATGTTTGATTTCACATTTCCACATTTTCACACCTCGAAGCGCACGTCGGAGGCGGCGAGGCGGCGGAATTCGGCCGGCAGGAGGTTGGCCTCGTCGAGCTTCGAGGTTTCGCACCAGAGGAATTCTATCCAATCCTCCTGGGCGGAGACTTTGGCGCTGTTGACGGTCATGGAGTATACGAGGTTGATCTCGGCGTGCTTCTTGCCATGCTGGATGAAGGAATTTTCGACGACGCCCATGAAGCGCCCGGCCTTGGCTTCGAGGCCGGTTTCCTCCTTCATTTCGCGCACGAGCGCCTCGCGGCCCGTCTCGCCGAATTCGATATGACCGCCGGGGAGATACGTGGAAGATCCACCCTTGGCGCGGCAGAGGAGGAGTTTGCCGTCGCGTATGCATACGCCGCGGGCGATCGTTTCGATGCCGGCGAGTTCGTACTCCTTCAGTTCCGCCGCAGCCGTCTTGGCGGGAATCTTTTCGCCGTAGCAACGGAAGACGCCCTCGACATACGCCTTCGGGAGCGGCTGGGAGATGAGGCTCGCGAACCATACGACCGCGAACCCGCCGAGCATCGCCACCGCGCCGCAGTTGATGGGGCTGACCGGGTTGCCGAGGAGCATGTTGAGGACCGTCAAACCCACGCCCCACACGAAACACGCCCACACGGCAGCGGGGGTCGTGCCGCGCCAGTAGAGCCCCAGCACGAACGGCGCGAGAAACGCGCCCGCGAGCGCTCCCCAAGAGACGCCCATCAACTGCGCGATGAACGTCGGAGGATTGAGCGCGATCAAAAGCGAAAGCGCGATGAAGAAGATGATGAGAACACGCATCACGATCACCTTCCGTCGCTCGATCTTCGCCGCGACAGAATCGTCGATTTGTCCGGACGAGACTTCAGTCGACTCCGAACGCTTGTCGCGGTAGATTATATCGAGAGTCAAAGTCGAACTCGACGTGAGCACAAGCGAGGCGAGGGTCGACATCGAAGCAGAGAGAACCAAGAGCACGACGAGCGCGATAAGGACGTCCGGGAGCGTGACGAGCATCGATGGGACGATCGAATCGAAGGCGATCTTGCCGGATGCGAGGCGCGTCGGCTCGAA
>DFGB01000069.1:14513-25251 GCA_002371135.1 Verrucomicrobia bacterium UBA3761
AGGAAGTAGCACCCGCCCGCGACGAGGAGTGCGAACACGGTCGAAATCACGGTCCCGCGCTTGATTGCCGCTTCGTCGCTGATTGAATAGAACTTGCCGACCATCTGCGGCAGGCCCCACGTGCCAAGCGAAGTCAGTATGACGACGCCAAGGAGGTTCCACGGGTCGGGGCCGAAGAGCGTCGCAAAGCCTCCGTTGACGGCTGGGGCGGCGTCTGACGGGAGTTCGGCGAGTTTCGCCACGGCATCGACGAGCCCACCCTTCAGGCTCAACACGGCGACGATTACCGCCGTGATGCCGAAGATCATGATTATCCCCTGGATGAAGTCGTTTATCGCCGTCGCCTTGTACCCGCCGAGGATGACATACGCCGCCGTCAATATCGCCATGATGACGGCGCAATATTCGTAGGGTATGCCAAAGCCCATTTCAAAGAGCGTTGAAATGCCCTTGTAGACGCCCGCCGTGTATGGGATGAGGAAGACGAAGGCGATTATCGAGGCCGCGATGCGCAGCGATTCGCTCGAAAAGCGAGTCCCGAAGAAGTCGGGCATCGTCCGGCTGGAGATGTGCTGCGTCATCAACTTCGTCCGGCGGCCGAGGACAAGCCACGCGAGGAGCGAACCAATTACGGCGTTGCCTATGCCTATCCACGTCGAAGAGAGGCCGTACTTCCACCCGAACTGCCCGGCGTATCCGATGAACACCACGGCGGAGAAGTAGCTCGTCCCGTACGCGAACGCCGTCAGCCACGGGCCGACGTTGCGCCCGCCGAGCACGAAGGCGTCCACCGAGTCGGAGTGCTTCCTCGAATAAATCCCGACCCCGACCATCACGGCGAGGAAGAGAACGGTCAGCAGAATCTTGATCAACATGGCGAGTTCGAGTGGAAGTGTGAATTATGCCTTCTTACATCTTTTTGAAGCGTTCGATGGCCTCCAAGACGTTGGCGCGTGAATTGAAGGCGGAAATGCGGATGTAGCCCTCGCCCGCGCGACCGAATCCGGCGCCGGGGGTCGTGACGATATTCGCGCCCTTGAGGAGCTTGTCGAAGAACGCCCAGCTATCGCCATTGACGTCGACCCAGAGATATGGCGAATCGTCTCCGCCGGTGACGGCGTAGCCCATGCCCTTGAGAGCGGCCTTGACGAGCTTGGCGTTTTCGAGGTAGAAGTCGATCGTGGCCTTCGTCTGTGCGGCGCCCTCCGGCGAGTAGATGGCCTCGGCGCCACGCTGTGTGATGTAGCTGGCGCCATTGAACTTCGTCGTCTGGCGGCGCGTCCACATCGGGCGCAGCTCGACGCTCTCGCCGGCCGCGTTGTATGCGCACAGGCCCTTGGGCACGACCGTATACCCGCAGCGCACGCCGGTGAAGCCGGCCGTCTTCGAATACGAACGGAACTCGATCGCGCATTCACGCGCCCCTTCGCACTCGTAAATCGAATGCGGGATGCCGGGCGTGCGGATGAACGCCTCGTAGGCGGCGTCGAAAAGGATGAGGGACTTCGCGTCGCGCGCCCAGTCCACCCACTCCTGCAACTGCGCCTTCGTCGCGACCGCGCCGGTCGGGTTGTTGGGATAGCAGAGATAGACGAGGTCGGGCTTCTTCGTTTCGCCTTCGAGCACCTTCGGCGAAGGGACGAAGCCGTTCGAGGCGTCGCAGGTGAGATAGACGAGCCCGCCATAGCGTCCGCCGGCGTTTGCGAGCGTGCGGCCGGCCATCACGTTCGTATCGACGTAGACGGGGTAGACGGGGTCGCCCACCGCGATCGCGACATCCTGCGCGAAGAGCTCCTGTATGTTGCCGCAATCGCATTTGGCGCCGTCCGAAATGAAAATCTCGTCGGCGGCGATGTCGATGCCGCGCTTGGCGAAGTCGAATTCCGCCGCCTTGTCACGCAGGAATGCGTAGCCCTGTTCGGGACCGTACCCGTGGAAACGCTCGCGCGTCGCTTCGTCGTCGACCGCCTTGTGCATCGCTTCGACGACGGCCGGGGCGAGCGGCTCCGTGACGTCGCCAATGCCAAGGCGGATTATTTTCGCGCCGGGGTTGGCAGCTTGGTGCTCATTCACGCGATGCGCTATTTCGGTGAAGAGATAGCTCGCCTGAATCTTCGAGTAGTTTTCGTTTACGTGTAACATAAGAGGGAGGTTTAAAGGTTGAAAAGTTGAAAGGTTGAAAAGTTCTCTGTGTTCCTCTGTTCCTCTGTGCCTCTGTGTTAAAAAGAGAAGCTTGAAAGCAATCGAAAAATTCTCATTCTTCCTTCTGCTCGCGGAGCTTGGGGAGGAAGCCGTCCATTGCGGCAAGTTCTATGAAGAGGAGGGAGAGCACTGCAGGGCTGCGCATTACGCAGTCGCCGAAGCTGTGGATGAGCGTTGCAAACGCGGCGGCGAGGATTGCAAATGCGGGAGCGGGAATCACAAATATCGAAATCGGCCGGGCGGGCTGTTCCTTGGGCGGTATGAACCTCACCGAATCCACGAGCGCCCGCCATATCTTGCCAAGCGGCCAGACGAGCATCACGATGATCGAGGCGAGGCACAGGAAGCCGACGAGACCGTGCTCGGCCAGGAACTGCAAGTAGTCGTTGTGCACGTTCACGCCGCCGACTTTCTGGATTTGCGCAAGTTCCTTGTCCGTCATGAGCGGTATGCAGAGGTGTTTGTAGCCCCAGCCGCCGCAACCGAAGAGGAGGTTCTCCTTCCAAAGTTCCGTCGCGACGCGGGCATGATACTGTCCCTTGCCGGTGACGCGTTCGAGGACGGACTGCGAATCGAGAGTGCCGATTTCGTTCTGGAGGTCCTTTGGCATCGCAATGACCGCGAAGAGCGAAATGATGATGAGAGAGAGGAAGCAGATGCCGCACGCCTTTACGCGCTTGGCCTTCCTCATATTCTTGAAGAGCGAAACGAAGGTATGGACGAAGAAGGCTATTGCGAGCAGCGTGACGAGGATGATGGCCGCGCGCGAGAGCGTGGTCAGCGCCGCAAAGAAAAAGACCACGGTCGGGACGAGATAGAAATGCATCGCCCAAAACGCTCCCGGGCCCGACTGCTTGGCGGAATTGCTGCCGCCGTGGGCGTTGCGGCGTTTGATGCAGTCTTCGAACCGCCACCGCCAGAGGCCGAAGGAGAGCGCGAAGAGCGTCGTAAAGTAGTCGCCGCCCGCGTTTGGATAGCCGAAGGTGGAGAAGAAATACGCGCTCGCTTCCCCGAAGTCGCCCCACAGGGGGGCGGGCGCCTCCAGCACCTGCTGCACGAAGCCGAGAATCGCCAACAGGAAGCCGTTCCACACTATCATCTCAAGAAGCATCCTCTTGCCGCGCTTCAAAAGACAATGCTTGACGGCAATCGCGCAGGTGAGCGTGGGAATGAACCACAACACGACGTTCAAATGGTGGTAGCGGTTAACGCAATACGGCAGGAATGGGACAGGCGCGGCCTGCCGCGCCCCCATAGCGATTTGAGGATAGTCGCAACTCGGGCAGAGCGCCGTATTTACAAACGGTATCTGCAACAAAAGTATGAACGCGAGCGCGACCCAAGTAATGGGATCGTTCTTCATGTGCCGCCAGACGCGAGAGCGCGCATGATACGTAGTCTCGCCGTGGTGGCGCTGGGGAAATGCTATCATCACCTCCAGGAGGAGCAGCCACAACCACGGGATCACCGGAACAAGGGCGCTGGCGACAATGCCGCCGTAAAGCCACGCGAAAGCGCATGTGACAAGCGCCACTGCGCACACTGCTATGTTATCGTATAGGAACCACATAATAGTTAGTAGTTGGCAGTTATAGTTGATCCTGAATCCCCAGAAGCCCTAGATGTTCTAATCATCCTGGAAGTCCTAGTTCCCTCTTTACACATTCCATAACGGCGGCGACGGCCTCGCCTTGCGGCACCTTGCGCACGAGTTCGCCGCGGACGAAAAGAGCGAACTCCCCGATGCCGCCGCAAAGCGCCACATCCGCGCCCTTTGCTTCGCCGGGGCCGTTCACTGCGCACCCCATCACGGCGACATGGGGGAACGACGCCTTGTCTTCCACGGCGCGATATAGTTTTTCAAGGGCCTCTTCGACCTCTGCGGCTACGCGCATCACATCCGCGCGCGTCCTGCCGCAAGTCGGGCAACTCGTAATCGACGGGCCGGGCTCGCGCAGTCCAAGCGAGCGCAGGATCTCAATGCCGACGCGTACTTCCTTCTCCGGCTTGTCGGTAAGCGAAACGCGCAGCGTATCGCCAATGCCCTCGTCCAGCAATATGCCAAGCGCCGCGGCCGAACGCACGGTGCCGGGCAGGAACGTCCCCGCTTCTGTCACGCCGATATGGAGAGGGCAGTCGGTCTTTTCCGAAAGCAGGCGGTATGTGGCGAGGGTCGATTGGACGTTGCTCGCTTTGGCGGAAATGACGACATCGCGGAAACCTTCGTCCTCGAGAAGTTTCAAGTGTCTGAGCGCGCTTTTCGCGAGGACGTCGGCGATGCGTTCCGGCGTGCGGGGTCCGGAGGCGAGATCGGAAGCGAGGTCGCGCTCGAGGCTGCCGAGATTGACGCCTATCCTGATTGGAATGCGCCTCGCCTTCGCGGCTCTGGCGACCGCCTGCACCCTGTCGCGCGAACCAATGTTGCCGGGATTGAGGCGGAGCTTGTCGACGCCCGCCGCAATGGCGGCAAGCGCGCAGCGGTAGTCGAAATGGATGTCTGCGACGAGCGGGATGGGGCTCGACTTGCGGACTTCCGCGAGAACGCTCGCGGCGTCGAGGTCGGGGACCGTGAGGCGGAAGATATCGCATCCGGCCTCTGCACATGCGAGAACCTGCGCGGTCAACGCCGCCGCATCGTGCGCCCCGGCATTGGCCATCGACTGCACGCTCACCGGCGCGCCGCCGCCGATTGCGAGGCTACCTGCCTTGAGCGCTCTCGTCTGTCGACGCATCAGCCCCTCCTCCTTCCTCCACCGCGGCGCGCTGTTCCTGTTCGCTCTCTGCGTGGTGGATGCGCCACGAGCGCATCGAATCGCGGTAGACGAGGAACAGCATCAGCCCAAGAAGCAGCACCATGAAAAACGTCGAAGTCGCCGAAACAATCTTCTCCGGCACGCGGCGGCGGAAGACAAGCGCGATGAGCGCGAACATCACAAGGCCGCCGTCCAAGACGGGGATTGGCAGCAAATTCAGGACGGCGAGATTTACATTGAGGAAGCGGAGGAATCCTATGCCGTCCCAGAAATCCCTGCGGATCGTCTGGTAGATGTTCTCTGCAATCATCACCGGCCCGCCGAGCGCCTTGCCGGTGGCCTTCATTTCCTTGGGGGTGGCGAGCGCCTTGAGGATGCGGAAAATGGAGCCTGCGTCCCAGGCGAGCTGCTTGACAGGATTGCGAGCGGGCATCCATGCGACACTGCCGTTTTCATTCTTCAGGGAAAACGCGCCAATCAGGCAAGCGCCTGTGACCTCGTCGCGGACGGGTTTGATCTTGAGGACGATTTCCTCCTCGCCACGCTTGACGAGGAATTCCGTATCCTTGACGTCGGCGATCTGGATCTCCGTCAAGAGATCGCTCCACGTGGAGACGCTCTTGCCGCCGACTGCGAGGACCCTGTCGCCGCTTTGCAGGCTTGCCGCGGCGGCCGGAGTGTCGGGGATGACGCCGCCAATGACGGCCGGCAGTTCGCCAAAGCGAGCAGAGGGAACAAGCGCGAGAATTACGGCGAGGACCGCGGCGAGGACGATATTCATGCCCGGACCCGCGACGGCGACAAGGATCTCCTTCCAGGCGGGAATCTTTTCGCGCTTTTCATCGCCGCCGCCTTCGAGCGCCTTCGTGCCCTCTGGGTCGACATCGGGAATCGAAACATACCCTCCGAACGGTATCGCGCTTATGCGATACTCCACGCCCTTCCACGTCTTCTTCCACAACGCCGGGCCGAAACCTATGGAAAAGCGCTCGACGCGAAGCCCAAGTTTGAGCGCGACGATAAAATGGCCGAACTCGTGGATGGCGATTGCAATCGAGAAGAGAACCACGCACAGCACTATATAGAGCGCGGTCGCCACATGCGGCATCAGGGAATGGAAATATTCAGCCATTTCTTTTCTCCAGGAATTTGACGGCCCAATCGGCCGCGGCAAGAACCGCCTCCACGCTGTCGCATTCGAAACGCGGCGCGTTTTCGAGAGCCGCTTCGACGGACGAGGCAATGCCGGTATAATTGATTTTGCCGGCGAGGAAATCCGCTACCGCCTTTTCATCAGCGGCGGCGAGGACGGCAGTCTGCGAGCCGCCGGCGCGCGAGGCGGCCTTGACAAGATCGAGACACGGGAAGCGCGATAAATCCGGCTTGCGAAACGTGAGCGAACCGATGCGGGCGAGGTCCAGCGTCTCGCGAACGGCGCCAAGACGCCGGGGCGACGAAAGCGCATATTGTATCGCCACGCGCATATCGGGCGGCGAGAGCTGCGCAAGCGTCGCGCCGTCCACGAACGTCACCATGGAATGGACGATGGACTCTGGATGCACGAGCACGTCGATCTTGTCGACGGGGACATCGAAAAGCCACCTCGCCTCAAGAATTTCAAAGCCCTTGTTCATCATCGTCGAAGAATCGATCGTCACCTTCGGGCCCATCTTCCATCGAGGGTGGTGGAGCGCCTCTTGCGGCGTGACGAGAGAAAGGTCGGCGGGAGCATCGAGGAACGGCCCGCCGGAAGCGGTCAGGACCAGGCGGTCGACTTCACTGTTGCGAGCGCCTGCGAGGCATTGGAATATGGCGGAATGTTCAGAATCGACGGGGAGGAACTTGACGCCCTTGGCGGCGGCGCGGCGCGTCACGAGTTCGCCAGCCATCACCATCACTTCCTTCGTCGCAAGCGCGATATCCATCCCTTTCTCGATTGCGGCGAGAGTGGGCAGGATGCCGCTTGTGCCGACAGTTGCGACGAAGCATACGTCGGCGTCGTTCTCCTCGACTGCGCGCAGGGCCGCGTCCTCGCCGCAATACGCCTTGGCGTGAAACTCCCTTGCAATCGCCTCGCATGCATCCTTCGAAGTGCGCGAGGCGACTGCGACAAGCTCGAATTCTCCAGAATGCGAACGCACGACGTCGATCGTGCTTCTGCCGATCGACCCAGTCGCTCCTAGAAGAATTATGCGTTGCATGATTTATAAAGTAGGAAGGATGAAGTAGGAAGTAGAAAGCAGGGGATTTGCTGCGCGGACGGGTCGTATGCTCTATCTCCTACTTCCTGCTTTCTACTTCCTGCTTTTATCGCTTTACAGTGCTGCGGCGTTCATTGCGGCGAGCGTGGTGCGGCCGTCGTAGAGGGCTTTGCCGACGATTGCGGCGTGGAGGTTGGACCTTTCGAGCGCCTTCAGGTTTTCGACATCGTATGGCGAAGAAACGCCGCCGGAGGCCGTGACTAGGCAGCCTGGCGCGGCATCGCAAATCGCGGCCATCTGGGTGAGGTTGGGTCCTCCGAGCATGCCATCGGTCGCCGTATCGGTATAGATGATCGTACGCACGCCGGCCTTCGCGACGGCCGCGGCGAGTTCCACGGCGCTGACGTTCGTCGTGTGCACCCAGCCTTTCGTCTGGACGAATCCGTTGCGGGCGTCGATGCCGACCGCGATGCGCTCGCCGTAGAGCTCCACGGCGCGTGCGAGGAATGCAGGGTCGTCGAGCGCGGCGGATCCGATGATGGCACGCGCGGCGCCCGCTTCTATCACCGCCCTCAGCGCCTCTGGAGTACGAAGCCCGCCGCCCACCTCCACCGGCCCGCCAAAGGCTTCGATTATCTCGCGTATGACTTCGGCATGGCGCGGCTCGCCGTCGAATGCGCCGTCGAGATCGACTACATGCAGTTCCTGCGCGCCTTGCTCCCGCCAGTCGCGCGCCTGCACGGCCGGCTCGTCTCCGTATACAGTGACTTCGTCTGCACGGCCTTGGCGCAGACGAACGCATTTGCCATCCTTCAAATCTATGGCAGGCAGGATTATCATATCACGCCTTTCGAACTTGGCACGCCCTTCTCGAGCGGGTCGACGGCTTTGGCCGCCCTCAGCGCCCGCGCGAAACTCTTGAAAAACCCCTCGCAGACGTGGTGCGCTTCGTCGCCGTAGATTTGCCTCAGGTGGATGTTCGAGCGCGACTCCACCGATACCGCGCGGAAAAACTCCTCCAGAAGCTTCACCTCGAAATCCCGCACCATCATATGCTTCATGGGCGAAGACATCACGATGAACGGGCGGCCGCCAAGGTCGAGCGACGTCTCGCACAACGCTTCGTCCATCGGGATCGACGCGAAGCCATACCGCGTTATCCCCTTGCGATCGCCAAGCGCCTCGTTCAGCGCCTGGCCGAAGACGAGCCCCGTATCCTCGACCGTGTGATGGTAGTCGACGTCTATATCGCCAGCAACTTTCACCGAAAGATCTATGAGCGCATGCTTCTTCAGCAGTTCGAGCATGTGGTTGAAGAAACCGATGCCCGTATCGATCCCGCCCTCGCCGGAACCGTCGAGGTTCAGGGAGAGTTTGATTTTCGTCTCGCGCGTGTTGCGCTCTATTTCGGCTGTACGCATAAGAGGGAAGAGGGAAGAGGGAAGAGGGAGAAGGGAAGAGGGAAGAGGGAGAATTTTCGATTTCCGATTGATTCAAGTCTCTGCGATGGAAAAGGGAAGATGGAAGCGTTAGAACTTCTAGGACTAACTACTAACTGCGAACTCCTGCGAGGCGTGCGGCTAGGGAGGGGAGTTCCGGGTCGCGGGCGCCGCATACGGCGAACGCGGCGAAGTTCCCTCTGCGCGCATTCATCCACTCGTAGGCCGCGTCGAGGCTGTCCACGCAAAGCGCGAGGCCGGCCTTGAGACCGTCGGCGAGATCGCGCGAATTAATCGTGCGGTCGGCGGTGCCGCCTGCGTCGTATACGGGCAGAAGAAGAAGCTTGTCGCATTCGCGGACGACTTCGTTGAACATGTCGACAAGATCCGGCATCATTTTGCGAAGCGGTCCGTAGCCATGTGGACGCCACACGGCGCAGACGCCGCGTCCGGGGTTGAGCGACGAGAGCGCCTTCCACATCGCGCGCAACTTCTCTGGATTGTGGGCGTAATCATCGTAGACGTTCTCGCCGTAACGCTGCATGCGGCGCTCCACGCCGCCGAATGCCGCAAGCGCGCGCCTCGCGGCATCTTCGTCGCAGCCGAGGGCGAGCGCCATCCTCAGCGCGAGGAGCGCGTTCGCACGATTGTGTTCGCCGGGCATGGCGCACTCTGGGAGGGCAAGACCGGAAGAGTCCGGCAGGCGGCCGTCGATCACCGGCCCCTTGACTTCGGCGATGAATGCATCGAAAACGCGATCCATCTCGTCCTTTGGATAATGATCGGCCGAGGCATTCGTGATTATCGCGGCGTACGGGTGGAATGCTACGAGGGATTTATCGCTCTCGTCGACTTCGGCGACGGCATATTCGCCGCGGCCAAACCGCACCGCGCCGTGCCAATCCACCACCCTCGCGCCATTTACGCAGAGCGGATCGAAACCGCATGCGGCGAGGATGTGGCCGAGCATCGCGGTGACGGTCGACTTGCCGCACGTCCCGGCCACTGCGACGAGTTTCCTGCCCCCGAGCGCCCTCGCAAGCGCCTGGGCGCGATGCGTGACGGGGATGCCGAACGCCTTGGCGGCCTCAAGCCCGGGGTTCGTCTCCTCGATCGCGGTGGAAACGATCACCTCGTCGACCGTCCCGTCGACGCCAGTGCCATCGTCGGGATAGCACTGGATGCCGAGCGACTCGAGTTCGCGAATAGTCTTGGTGCCGAGAGTTCTATCCGCTCCCGTCACTTCATCGCCGAGATTCGCAAGCGTCACGGCAAGTGCGCTCATCCCGACCCCGCCGATTCCGATCAGATGTCTTTTCACAGTGCCGAACCAGGGAAAAAGGTTCCAACGCTCTTGCCTGCGACAATCGCCCTGAGCGACGCCTTTCGTCCGTTGGCTACGTAGACGTCGATGCCGCTTTTGACGGCGGCCTTGACTGCGCGAAGTTTCGAATCCATGCCGCCTTTTGAAAGCTTGCCCTTCTCGCCGGGCTTGACGAGACGCGACAGCCCTCCAAGCGACGAAATCTGCGCAATCCTTTTGCCGTTCGCGTCCAGGACGCCGTCGACAGTCGTGAGGAGGATGAGCATGTCGGCCTTGACGAGCTTGGCGATGAGGAACGAGAGCCAATCGTTGTCGCCGAAACTGCTGCCCTTGAGTTCCTCGTCCGCCACGACGTCGTTTTCATTGACGATGGGGACGATGGAGGACTTCATGAGCCGTTCCAGCGCGGCCTTTACGTTTTTCGCGCGCCTGCGCTCTTCAAAGTCGTAGTGGGTGAGCAGCAGCTGGCCGATTTTGACGCCGTGGGCGGCGAAGAGTTTTTCGTATTCGTAGATGAAACGCGCCTGGCCGACGGCTGCGCAAGTCTGCACATCGGCAAGCTCGGCGGGACGCGCATCAAGCCCGAGCGCCTCCACGCCCGCAGCCACGGCGCCCGACGAAACGAACACTAGTTCATTGCCGGCTGCAAGAATTTCGTCGAGTTGCTCCACAAGACGACGGAGCGCCGGATAATCCGGCCGCCCCGTCTTCTTCGCAATCGCATGCGTGCCTACTTTGACTACGATTCTCATGGATTGAAATCAATGGCATGCAATAGATTTTTATCGCAGAGACGCAGAGTCGCAGAGTTTTCTCGGA
>DFGB01000016.1 GCA_002371135.1 Verrucomicrobia bacterium UBA3761
TCTCGTTTTTAATCGCAGAGACGCAGAGACGCAGAGTACTTGAGAGAGAAAAGCAGAAAAGTTGGAAGGCTGAAAAGTTCTCTGCGTACTCTGCGCCTCTGCGATTAAAAACGAGAGGCTTGAAATAAATCGAAAACTTCTCAAAAATCGTAGCTGCGGCCGCGGCGCGTGCCGGCGTCTGTCTTCGGCGTCTCGGCGGCGGGTTGCGCTGGAGGACGCTTCTCTATGATGCGCTTCATCGCGTCATACTGCCCGAAGCTCCACATGCGCACGCAGACGGCGATCTTGTGTCCGTTCTCCGCCGGGTGGTCGATGGTCTTCTTGAGGACCGTGCTGCGGCCGATCATCGTGTCGCTACCCTTCATGGACGAAGACTTGGCGAGGCGGTCGATGTAGTCGGCGATGGACTGCTCGGACGGCACCTGGTTGGCGTCGAACAGGATGGAGCGGCTCTTGTCCTCGCCGCGCTGCGATTCCTGGGCGACGGTGATGGTGCTGTTGATGAACATCGTGAGCTGGTCGTCGGCTTCCATTTCGGCCTGTTCAAGCGCGTGGTCGAGCGCCTCCTCGGCAACGTCGGGGTCGCTGCCGGAGTAGCTCGTGCCCCACTGGCCGAAGCTGAGTAGCGCGGGGACGCCATCCTTGTCGAAGAACATCCTGACGCCCATCTGCGCGACGAGCTCGGCGTCGGTCGGGAGCGCTTCCTCGACGCTCATGCCCGCGTCGGGACGCGAAAGCGCCGGGCGCATCTTGAGACGGAGGCATTCGGCGATCGTCTCCGTATCGACGCCGCCGCGGATGACGACACCCACCGCGTAGCGGCCGGCCTCGTCCCAGCCCTCGAACGTCTGAACTGGCAGAAGCCCGGCGGAGGAGCCGACTGCATTGCGCAGAGACTTCTTGACAAGGGCGTCCTGCATCGCGACGCGCTTTTCGACTGGCGAGCCGGACGGCGTGATGCCCAAGCTGCGGAGCCCCTCGTCGAGCTTCGCCTCGGTGAGCTGCGCAGACTTCTCGGCGATGCGCTCAAGCATATCCTTCGCATCCGCGCTTGGACGCAGCGCATCCGTGGAGCCGTCGCGGAAATACGTATCGTAGCTCTCGGCAATGTTGCGACCGAACTTGTCCATCACATAGGACGCGACGGCGCGCTGGTACGCCTTGGCGAAGGCGACTGACCGGGCGCGGATGAAATTGGGGCTTGCGACATTCGCCGACACGCGCTCGATTCCCTTGAGGTAAAGAGCGCCGGTCTTTGTCGGCGCGCCGATCGTGATGCCGGCCTTTTCGCAGTAGTCCTTTATGTCGGCCTCGACTTTGCCTTTGGCCGTGGGCGCGACGTGGGTGGCGACGGCTTTGTTGACCTCGGCGACGGTTTCGGGTGTGATCGCCCCGGCGGCTTCCTGTGCGAATGCCGCGGTCGTCGCCGCAGCCACGATTGCTATTGTGACAAGTTTTTTCATGGGTTTCAACCTTTCAACCTTGTTTTAGTACATCACTCTCCTCGAATCGACTTCCTTGCGAAGCGGGATGCGCTTCTGCCAGAACTCGAGGCCGGTGGCGATTTCGACCAGCTGCAAGTTGAGCGAGAACTCCTTGTAGTAGTCGCCTCCGTCCTGACGCATGTTGCGCTGGGTGAGGCGTCCGTAGAGGATGAACTGCGGCGTCACCTGGACGGTCGCATATTTCGCGACTTCCTTGTTGTAGACGACGACCTTGCCGCTGTTGGTGAGTTCCTCGCGGAGGCTTTGGCCGATGTTCTCGGAGAGGATGTCCGCCTGCGAACCGAGGCTTGTCGTATCGTTGCGGACGTTCTCGACGACGAGGATGGCGCGCGCTGCGCCTTGCGGCGCGTGGATGCGGTCCTGCGACAAAATCGACTGGACGGCGCGGCTTACGACGTCGTCGACGTCATCCTGCGAAAAGCCGCTTATCTCCTTTGCCGTGGCGCCCTCCGGGATACGGCGCGACTGGGTGGCGCATCCGGAGAGCATTGCCGCGGACACGGCGAGAACGGCGAAAAACAACAGTTTTTTCATGTCTGCCTCTTTCTGTTTTACTGCATCTTTCTGACGTAAAAGCGCATATCGGCGGCGTCGCGGGACGTCGCGACGGCCTTGAGGGGTTTGATGTCGTTCGGGGCGACGGCGGTCTTCTGCCACGTGCTCGCGAGCGTGTCGATTGCGATGCCGCCCTCGTCAAGCCAGAGGACTTTATACTCGATCCAGAGCTCGCTGTGGCGGTTGTTGACGACGTTCGCCTGGAAAACAGGGAAACCGCCCGGCGGCGTCGCAAGCCGCACGTCTGCGACGTATAGGCTGTCGCCGAGGTTTTCGGCGATGGTGACGCGCGTATCCGCCGGCGGCGCGGGGACCGACGCGCACCCGGCCAATGCAATGATGGATGCGGACGCGAGGAGATGCTTGAACTTCATCTATTGTCCTTTCGTATATTGTTTTCTCAAACCTACATGCCTAATTATACCATTTCACACGCACTCGGGTCAAGGGGAGAGTTGCCGATGTGAAAACGCGGGAATTTCGCCAATGCCAATTCCCGCTTCAAGCCTTTTCTTTTAACACAGAGTCACAGAGGGACGGAGGAGCACAAAGGTGCTTTTCAACTTCCCTCTTCCCTCTTCCCCCGTTATATGGTATAATAGGTACGCTCCCACAAATCGGGGATTGTCCGTGCGCGGGGCTAAATGGTATAATGCAGACAAACAAACAAAAAATCAAACGGAAATGAAAAAGACAAATTGGATAGCGATCGTCGCGATGATCTTCCTGTGCGGAATGATCTCGTTCGTCACCAACCTCGCCGCGCCTGTCGGCAACATCTGGAAGTTCCTCTACGATCCATCCATACCGGAAGGCTCCAACACGGCCGGCATGCTCGGGAACATGATGAACTTCGCGGCGTATCTCGTGATGGGCGTGCCGAGCGGCATGCTGCTGACAAGGATCGGCTACAAAAAGACGGCGCTAGTGGCGATTGCGACAGGGTTTGCGGGCGTCGGCATCCAATTCCTCTCCGGCAAGTTCGCGATGCCTGCCGGGTTTGCGGTGTATCTGGCGGGCGCGTTCGTGGCGGGGCTTTCGATGTGCCTCTTGAACGTCGTCACGAACCCGATGCTCAACACGCTCGGCGGCGGCGGCAAGCGCGGCAACCAGCTCAACATGCTCGGCATGACGTTCAACTCCGTCCTCGGCACCATCACGCCGATGCTCGTCGGCTGGAAGATCGGCCAGATTACGAGCGAGACGAAGATGGCGGACGTGAATCTCGTCCTTTTCATCGCGCTGGGCGTGTTCGCGGCGACGTTCGCGGTGCTCTCGTTCTTGAAGATCGAAGACCCGGAGGCGATCAAGACGACGGAGAAAATCGGCGTGTTCGAGCCTCTCAAGTTCCGCCACACTCTCTTTGGCGTGATCGGCATTTTCTGCTATGTCGGCGTAGAGGTGGGCATACCCGCGACGCTGATGCTGTGGCTCTCTTCGCTCTCCGGCGACGCGGCTTGGGCGGGCAAGATGGCGGGCTACTACTGGGCGATGACGATCATCGGGCGCGCGGCGTGCTCGGCGCTCGGCGCGAAGATCTCGGCGCGCGCAATGCTCTCCACGGCGATGGGGATTGGCATCGTTCTCGTCGTCGCGGGCATGGCGACAGGCAACCCGTGGTGCTTCATCCTCTGCGGACTTTGCACGGCGCCGGGCTTCCCGTCCACGTACAACCTCGCCGTCGAGAAACTCGGCAAGTACACGAACGCCGCGTCGGGCCTGTTCATGACGATGATCGTCGGCGGCGGCATCCTGCCGCTCCTCCAGGGCGCGATAGCCGACCGCGCAGGCTACACGACCGCGTTCGCGGTGAGCATCGCGGGCTTCCTCTACCTCTTCTCCTACGCAGCATTCCTCTCCACCCCCAAGGCTTCCAACTGAATGAAGGCAACTCTCTTAGCCCTTTCACTCGCGGCCGCGGCAGGCGCGGCCCTCCCGTGCGCGGCCGCGAAAGAAGACCTCCTCCGAGAACGCATACCCGGCGTCTTCGCACGCGCCGAAGCCCAGGCCTCGCATCTCATCGATGCGATGGCCGGCGACACCAAACGCCTGCCACGCAGCTGGACGCGCGGCAAGCTGTTCTGCGAGGACCCCACCGGCTGGACCACAGGGTTCTTCCCCGGTACGCTTTGGTTCCTCCACGCATACACCGGCAAGCCGGAGTGGAAGGCCGCCGCAGAGGAGTGGACCGTGCGCCTCGACAGCGCCCGCCACTACACGAAGAACCACGACATGGGCTTCATGTTCTTCTGCTCCTACGGCAACGGCATCAAATACGGCGGACACGGCGACGACTACAAGGCCGTCATATTCGACGCGGCCGCCGCCCTCGCTACGCGCTGGAACGAAAAACTCCAGCTCATCCGCTCTTGGGACTGGCCGCCATTCATGCAGTTCCCGGTCATCATCGACTCAATGATGAATCTCGAAATGCTTGAATGGGTCTCGAAGAACGGCGGAGACAAAAACTACGACCGCATCTCGCGCCTCCACGCCGACAAGCTCGACCGCACGCAATTCCGCCCCGACGATTCCGTCTACCACGTCACCGACTGGAATCCGCGCACCGGCAAAATCTGGGCGCGCTACGCTTGGCAGGGCGCATGCGTCAACGGCGCCTGGGCGCGAGGCCAGGCGTGGAGCGTCTACGGCTTCACGATGATGTTCCGCGAAACCGGCGAAAAGCGCTACCTCGAACGCGCCAAGAAGTCCGCCGACTGGATCCTCTGCGCCCCGAATCTCCCCGACGACAAAATCCCGTATTGGGACTACTACGCGCACGACATCCCGGCAGCTCCGCGCGACGCGTCCGCCGCCGCCATCATGGCCTCCGCCCTCCTGGAGCTCTCCGGCTACGTCGACGAGCCCGCCGCGAGCCGCTACCGCGAACGCGCCGTCGATATGCTCCTCGCCCTTTCGTCGGACGCATACCTCGCCGCCGACGGCGAGTGCGGCGGATTCCTCCTCAAGCACTCCGTCGGCAACTATCCCGAGGATACGGAAATCGACGCCTCCATAAACTACGCCGACTACTACTTCCTCGAAGCGCTTTTGAGATTTCTCGGCAAATGAACGCAAAACCCCTCGAATTCGAGCCGAACATCCACACTGCGCTGTGGGGACGTGAAGAGTGGCTCGTCTCCGCACACCCTTCCTCGCCCTGCGTCGTCAAAGGCGGCGGCGTGACGCTGGATAAACTCTATCCCGGCTTCCCCCTGCTCGTGAAAATCATCGAGGCGCACGACGCCTTGAGCGTGCAGGTCCATCCAAACGAAGCGACCGCGCCGCTCACTCGCGGCGAGCCCAAGACCGAAATGTGGCACATCCTCGCAGCCGAAAAGGGCGCGAAAATCTACGCCGGCCTCAAGCCCGGCACGACCGCCGCGGATGTCGAGGCCGCCGTGCGCGAAGAACGTCTCGAAGAACTCCTCGTCGCCCATGAAGTGAAGCCCGGCGAAAGCTACTTCATCCCCGGCGGCACGGTCCATGCAATCGGCGGCGGCGTCAGGATTTTCGAAGTCCAGCAGAGCTCGAACACGACATACCGCCTATACGACTGGGGACGGGTCGATAAAAACGGACGCGCGAGAGAGCTCCACCTCGCCGCCGCCCTGAAGTCGATCGACTACACCCTTCCGGTCCCTCGCGCGCAGAAGGACGTCGAATGCCCGTTCTTCTCGTTCTCCACGACCCCGGACGGCGCCGGTTGCGATACATTTCGCATCGTCTACAAGGACGGCGCCGCCACGCTCTACCCGCCCGGAGTCCCGCTCGCCCCGGTCGCCTCGGCCCTCTTCGTGCGCACGGGCGGCTGAAAAGAATTTTTCGATTTTTAATCGCAGAGACGCAAGAGCACGCAGAGTTTTTCAGGTCTTTCGCGCTCTCGGGCCTCTGTGATTAAAATGCCTTATCGGCAAGTGATATTGAGTAGATGCGCGAGGGCGAGGTCCTTCTCCTCGATTTGCTCCGGGGTCAGACCTTCGATTTCGTGCGGGAAGACGAGCCAATCGACGCCGACGTCGCGCACGAAATAATCCGGCCGCATGGATGTAGTGTTCTTTTCCGGCTTCCAGTAGACGCATGCCATGCGCATTTCGGCGCCGGCGGCGGAGATCTTCTCCTTGACCGCGACAGCGGTCTTGCCCGTGTCGAATATGTCGTCGACTACGAGCACCTTGTCGCCCTTGCGCAGCATGCCGAATACAATGTCGCCATGCGTGAAAACGACATTGCCGGCGTTCTCGCCGATTCCTGTGTAGCTGACCGCCTTGAGCGGGATGTGCTGGACGTTCCAGCCGGTCGCCTTGAAGAACTCGTGAATTGAGATGCCGACGGGCGCGCCGCCGCGCCAGAGCGCGATGAGGATGTCGGGCTTCCAGCCGGACTTGCGCACCGCCGCGGCCAGCCGCCACATGTCGGATTGGTAATCGTTTGCAGAGAGATAAGTCATGGAAAGTTGAAAAGTTGAAAGGTTGAAAGGTTGAAAAGTTGAAAGGTTGAAAGGTTGAAATCCTAGAGCGCCCGCAGGCTTTTCAACTTTTCAACCTTTCAACCTTTCAACTTTTCAACGTCCTCGTTAGAAGTTGAACGAAACGCCGACGCCGCCCCAGACGAAGTCTTTATACTTGCCGTAGTCGGCGCCGTGCGCGGCCTCGGCGGCGTTGCGCAGATCGGGGTCGACAATGTGGCAGTAGGCGGCCTTGGCGAAGAGTCCGAAGTGGTCGTTGATCTTGTAGTTCGCTTCGAGCATGAGCTTCATCGTGGCGATGCCGGAGCCAACGCGGTAGCCGTTCTCGGCGTGTCCGTAGTTGGGGAAGCACCAGCCATAGTGGGCGTTGCGCCAGACGAACGTCGCGGAAGGCGTGAGGGAGAGATCCTCGCAGACTTCAAACGGCTTCTTGGCGCCGAACTCGATGAGGTTGCCGTCGGACTCGTGGTATTCATGCACGAAATTCGCGAACGGAATCACGTAGGGGTTGACGAGTTCGACGTAGTGGTTCCAGTCGACCGTGGTCGCGGTGGAGCGGCCCATGTGGTGGTGGCGGCGGTGGGGGTAGTAGTACCACACCACCGAGGTGCGGTACGCGAGGCCCCAGGTCTGCTCGTCATCAAACCAGAACGTGTATCCCCAGTGCACGTTGAAATCCCATTCGTTGAACGCCTTGCCGTAGGAATCGCGGCGGCGGTCGGTAAGGTCCGTGTTGCTCCAGACTCCGCCGCCGACATAGCCGAGCGAGAAGTCGCAGAGCGAGAGGTTGGCGTTCAATTCGGCATAGCCCTGGAGAGTGGGTTCGGGGTTGACGAGCGAGCCGTAGAGCTGGTAGCCGGAATAGAAGCCGTAGTTGCCGAAGCCCCAGAATATGGGAGAGTCTTCGCTTTCTTCTTCTATGACGGCTTCGTCGGGCGTGACGGCGGAGGGCGCCGCCGGGGCGCTTTCCTGCGCAAACGACGCGAACGCGGCTGCCGCCGCGGCGGCGAACATCAGTTTTTTCATGGTTTCTCCTTCTTCTTTTGTGGTGGAACGAAAGTAGTTGGAAGTTAGTCCTGAGTCCTAGACAATCTAGAGATTCTAGAGGTTCTAGACTTTTCAACCTTTCAACTGCGGTCGTGCTGGACTTAGGACTTAGGACTGTTTTTGACTCCGCCGAAGCGGTCGGCGTCCTTGATGGTGGGCGCGGTTTCCGAGAACGCGAAATCCTTGCCTGGCAGGACCGCGTTGAGGATGATGCCCATGAGAGCGCCGACGGCGAGGCCGGAAAGGGAAATCTTCATGCCGCCGACGGAGAAGCCGAGCGAGCCGGCCTTGGAGAACGAAATGCCGAGCGTGAGCACGAGGATGAGAGCGGCGATGAGCATGTTGCGAGACTTGCCGAGGTCCACCTGGCTCTCGACAAGATTGCGCACGCCCACGGCGGAAATCATTCCGTACAGGATGAAGGAGACTCCGCCTATCGTAGCGCCCGGTATCGTGCCGATGAAGGCGGAGAACTTGGGGCAGAACGAAACGAGAATCGCAAGGCACGCGGCGATGCGGATCACGCGCGGGTCGTAGACGCGAGAGAGCGAAAGGACGCCCGTGTTCTCGCCGTATGTGGTGTTCGCGGGAGCGCCGAAGAGCGAGGCGAGGCACGTTGCAAGGCCGTCGCCCAGCATCGTCCTGTGGAGCCCCGGGTTCGCGAAGAAGTTGCGGCCCACGGTGGAGGAGATCGCCGAGACGTCGCCCACGTGCTCCATGATCGTCGCGAAGGCGAGCGGGAAGACTATCGCGATCGCGCTGACGATCTTGCCCCAGTCGGGATGCGCGAGAAGCGGGAAGACGGTGTTCTCCATCTTGACCGGGAAACCGATCCACGCCGCGTTCGAGACGGCCGTGTAGTCGATCGTCTCCGCCCAACCGGCCGCACCGAGCGCCACCGCCGCGAGATACGAAAACACTACGCCCATCAAAATCGGGATGATCTTGAACATCCCCCTCGCGAATATCGAAAAGCCGATGACGCTCGCGATCGCCACGAGCGCGACGAGCCAGTTGGTGTTGCAGCTGTTGACGGCGACCGGCGCGAGGACTAGCCCGATGCCGATGATGATCGGGCCCGTCACCACGGGTGGGAAGAACCGCATCACGCGCTTCACGCCGCACGCTTTCACGAACCACGCCACCACGAAATACACGAGCGACGACGACGCCACGCCGAGGCACGCGTATTGCAGCATCACGCCCTTCGTGCAATCCTCGTAGCCGGCCGAGCCCGCCAGAGCCGACATCGCGAAATACCCCGCGAGATACGCGAACGACGATCCTAGGAACGCCGGCACGACGCGCTTGGTGACAAGGTGGAACAAGAGCGTGCCCACGCCCGCCCAGAGGAGCGTGGCGCTCGGCGAAAGGCCCGTCAAAATCGGCACGAGGATGGTCGCGCCGAACATGGCGAACATGTGCTGCACGCCGAGAAGCGCCATCTTCGGGACGCCGAGTGTGCGCGCGTCGTAGACGGCGCCGGCGTTGCGAAGCTTGTTCTTGAGCGCGTCGATAGTTTCGGCGAGGAGGGCGGATTCTCCTTCGTCCACGATTCCGTCGGCCGCAATCGCGACAAGAAGTTTTTCGAGTTTAGCAAGCTCCCCGTCGCTTTCTGCGAACGGGTGGACAAGGCCTATCAAGGCCTTCGTCTCGTTGATATCCGCTTTGCCGTCGGCAAAAGTGAAGTGGCTCACCGCCGCGAGCAATTGCGACAGCGTCCAGTCGTCGTACGTGGGATGTCGTTTCATTTTGGCTTTAGCATTTGGCCCTTGGCATTTGGCATTGCATCATTACATCACCGCATACTTCGCGATGAAGAGGATGGTGAGGACATACATGATCCAGTGTATGCGCTTGAACTTGCCTGAGAGGGCGTTGATTATCGTGTATGCGATGACGCCGAACATGATGCCGTCGGAAATCGAATACGTGAACGGCATCGCCGCGACGGCGAGAAACGCAGGGACCGCCTCGCCGGGATCCTGCCAGTTGACGTCGGCGCAGGAGGAGAGCATCATGTAGCCGACGATGATGAGCGCGGGCGCGGTGGCGAAGCCCGGTATGGCGAGGAAGACGGGCGCGAAGACGATCGAGAGGGCGAAGAACGCCGCGGCCGCGACGCCGGTGAGCCCGGTCTTGCCGCCCGCCATCACGCCGGAGGCGGATTCGACAAACGTCGTGGTCGTTGAAGTGCCGAAGACGGCGCCGACGGAAGTCGCTATCGAGTCGGCGCAAAGCGCCCCGGAGATGCGCGGCAGCCGGCCTTCCTTGTCGAGGAAGCCGCCCTTCATCGAAACGCCGATGAGCGTGCCGAGCGTATCGAACAAATCGACGAAGAAGAACGCGAACATGACGACGAAGAAATCGAGCGTCTTGACGAGCGTCCAGCCGGACTTGACCACCGCGCCGTCCTTTGAAAGCGTCCAGCCCTCTGGGTTGAAGAGCGCGCCGACGGTGTTGCCGAATTCAGAGAAGTTCTGCGCGAGCCCCTTGACGGAGAAATCGGGATAGAGCGAGAAGTAGCCTGCGGCGGGGTCCGGGATGTAGATGCCGGCGGCCTGCGCGATCATGCCGAAGCCCCATGTGGCGAGAATGCCGAAGAGTATCGCGCCCTTGTAGCCCTTGACGAGCATGAAGCCGGTGAAAATCGTCCCGGCCAGCGCGAGGACCGCGCAAATGCCGTGGGTGTGGAACGGGACGTCGGTGAATTTGACCATCGCGATGAGCGTCGCCTGGTTGTCGACGATCACGCCCGCGGTCTTCATCGCGATAAGGCAGATGAAAAGCCCGATGCCCGCCGCCACGGCCTTCTTCAGCGGGAACGGTATCGCGTTGAAAATCCCTTCTCGCACCGGAGTGAGCGACAGCGCGAGAAACACGACACCCTCGACGAAAACAGCCAGAAGAGCGAACTGCCAGCTGTATCCCATGCCCAGCACGACGCCGAACGTCAGGAACGCGTTGAGCCCCATGCCAGGCGCGAGGACGAACGGGTAGTTGGACATGAACGCCATCAAGAGCGTGCCCACCACGGCCGCGACGGCGGTCGCCACGAACACGCCGCCGCGCGGAATGCCCGCCATGGAGAGGATGTTCGGGTTCACGGCGAGGATGTAGGCCATCGTCATAAATGTCGTCAGGCCCGCCACGAATTCAGTCTTCACGTTCGTGCGGTTCGTGCCGAGCTTGAAGAGCCGGCCCAAAAATCCCGTATCCGGCGCGGCCGCCGCGCGTTCGCGCGAGAGCCACTTCAAATGCGCCGCGATGCGGATGGACTCCTCGCCGGTTATCACACCGTCTTCGCGCACTTCTTCGAGTGCGCGGACGAAGTCCGCCATCTCCTTGCTGGAGGCGGCAAGCGGCCGTGCAAACTCCAGCAATATGGCGGTCTCGGCCTTGTCGACGCGACCGTCTTCGAGGATTTCCTTCTCCAGCCGCTTGATCGCGGCCGCCACCTTTTCGTCTGTGATTCCCATGGTTGCTCCCGTTGCGGTTTGGCACTGTAAATAAATAAAATGGTTTCCCCGGCAGGGACAAAGAAAGTTTCCGATTGCTTCAAGCCTTCCATTTTTTTATCGCAGAGACGCTGAGTCGCAGAGTACGCAGAGGCTTGAAACAATCAAACAATCGAAAAATTCTTTAAGTTGCAGGCAAAAGTAGACTTTATTTTTTCAACGGTTCCTTTGTGTTTGCCGGCAGAAGATCTACACGCTCATGCGATGTCGAGGAACACGGAGAACCCCGTCATGTCCAGGACTTCCCTCACGGTCGGCGAGACCGATGTCAACTGCATTCTGCCGCCTTGCGCGAGCATCGTCTTGTGCGCGGCCAGGAGGCACCGCAGCCCGGCGCTGCTCATGTAAGGCACCTTGGCGAAGTCGAGCGTCAGTTCTTTCACGCCATCGAGCTGCAACGCGCGTTCGAGTTCCGGAGCCGTGACAGTGTCGACGCGCCCTTCCAGCGCGAGGATCATCTTGCCGTCTGTTATCGTCTTTGTGATTTGCATAAAGAGTTCCAAGGTTGTTTGGCGTGCGCCCTATATCTTGAATGCGTTCCTGTTGAAGCCCGTCGTAGTCATATTGCGGCGGGCGGGGAGGATGAGCATCAGATTGGAAACCATGAACGAACGGAGCGAAGAGATTTTCGTGTCGGCGTCGGTGAGATTGAATATGGCGCCGTCGTCGCGGACCGTGAGCTGCAGGGAGTCGCCGCCGAACCAGAGCGAGACTTCGGCGCGGATGCGGCGCTTTGCATTGCGGTCCATCACGACCATGAGGGCCTCTTCGAGCAGCAATGCCGTCAGCGATGCCTTGCGCTCGCCGATGCCGCGGCGCGCGGCGAGGAATTTGCCGACCTTCTCCGAAAGCGCGCATATGGAGTCCGGGCCGAGGACGATATCGTAGACGCGAGTGGCTTTCATCTTGGCGCGGTCCAGGAACGCCGGCAGCGCCCGCACGCCCCACTTCCAGGCCACAAAGGCCGCAAGCGCCCCGGCCGAAACGTATGGCGCGAGCGCAAGCGCCGCCCAGACGCCAACCTCGCCGAACGCGCACCCGAGCGGCACGAACAGCACCAGCGGAGCGAAGAACATCGAGACGAGCGTGAGCGCGCATGCGAGCGTCTCGTGCGACTTGAATGTCCAATATGAATTGAAAAGAGACACGAACGCCGTCCCGGCTAGCCCCAGCGAGACGATTCTAACGGCAAGCGCGGCTCTCTCGACAAGCCCCGGCTCGTCCAATCCCACCAGCCGTAGCACCAGCGAAGGGAACGCGCACAGCAGCGCGGCTAGGCACGCCCCCTCAATCCCTGAAACCGCCTCCGCATACCGGAGAATGCGTTTCACGAGCCTGTCGCTTCCTTCTCCGATGTATACGCTCGCGAGAGGCTGCATGGCCTTTGCAACGCCGTCGAACACCTCGGTGAGCCCGAGGACGACGATCACGACAGAAACGACCGGCAGCACGTCCGGCCCGAATTGCGCGACGCAAAAGAGATTGAGGGCGAGAAAAAGCGCCGCCTGGCATAGTTTGTCCGAAGAGTCGCCCATGGAACATTTGCAAATCCTGAACGAATCCGCAAGAGAGAAATACCGGACGAAGCCGAGCGAATTAGTCTTCTTGCGAAAATGGATGCAAAGCACGCCGGCGGCGATTATGTGGCCGGCGGCCGCGCCAGACGCACAGCCCGCGATACCATACTTGAGCGCGAGGACGTATGATACCGCGCAGTTTCCCGCAAGCCGGCCCAGATACGCAAGCGTGCATATCCTGCCGTCGCCGTCCGAATAGCATGCCGAGGTGAGGAGGAATTCGACCGGCGCCAATATCGCGCACGGGAGAAACCACAGCCAATATTCCTTCACGCCGGCAAGGACCGCGCCGGAGACTCCGAACGACTCCGCCGCCCGCTCCCGGAACAACGCGAGAATTGCAAACGCGAAAGCACCCAGCATGCACGCCGTCCACAACCCCTGCGTCAAAATCTCCCGCGCCCTCCTCTGCTCGAAACGCCCCATCTCGACCGAATACAGGACGCTCGTCCCCGTCCCCGCAAGCAACGCGCAAAATGCAACCGCCGCCAGCACAGGTTGCATGAGGTTGACCGCCGCAAGAGCGTCCGCGCCCATCAAATGGCCGCATATGACGCTGTGCGAAAGGCCGATCAAATACTCCGCCGCCATCACAAACGTGGCGGAAGGCAGAAACCTCAGAAACTTGTCGAGAGCGAATGTCATCGGCGTTTCATTCCGGCGGCCGGGAGCCCTCCGGCGTCTGCCCTACAGCGTTCCGAAAATCCTGTCTCCGGCGTCGCCGAGACCGGGGACGATGTAGTAGTGCGAATTCAGCCGCTCGTCCTTCGCCGCGGTGAAAACGCCTACGTCGGGATGGTCTTTCTCGAACTTCGCGATTCCCTCGGGCGCGGAAATTATGTTGAGGAACTTTATGCGCTTGTAGCCAAGTTTCTTCAACTGAGCCACGGCATCGCTCGCGCTGCCGCCTGTCGCGAGCATGGGATCGATGACGATTGCCAGCTCTTCGCCGTTCTTCGCAGGCGGCACTTTGGCGTAGTATGGAATGGGCTCGGCCGTGGTCTCGTCGCGTTGCATGCCCAAAACGCCAACCTTCGCGTAAGGCAGGACGTGTAGCATCGCGTCGAGCATTCCCATGCCCGCGCGCAGAATCGGCACGAGGATGATCCGCGGCTCGTCCACGCGCCGGCCGACGGTCTTGGCCACGGGGGTTTCGATTGCTATTTCGCGCATCTTGATGTCGCCAAGCGCCTCGTAGGCGAGAAAAACCGTGATTTCGTTCACGAGTTCGCGGAAGAGTTTCGGCGGCGTCGCGATGTCGCGCATCAAAGAAAGACGGTGCTCCAAGAGCGGATGGTTTAGAACTGTATGCATAAGCGTCTCCTCGAATGAGGATATGTTATCATAATTTCCGCCGTCTTGTCAAGGTTGCGCGCGGGCGGCGCCGACCGCATTTCATTCCGTTTTTTCGATCAGGGGCGTTTTTTATCGCAGAGACGCAGAGTGCGCAGAGGATTGCCTCCCTGCGTCTCTGCGACAAAAAACGTCCCTGGCCGGGAAGTCCCGTCACGCCACGGCGATCGTGATGCAATACACGCGTTTCGCGCCGGCTTTTTTGAGCGCCAGGGCGCAGGCGGAAAGTGTCGCGCCGGTCGTGTAGACGTCGTCGACGACGAGCACCGTCTTCCCCTTCACGTCGCCACGCCTGCCGCCGCGGCAGCGGAACGAATTCTTCGCGTTTTTCCGCCGCTCGGCCGCGTTCAAGCCCGCCTGGCGGCGAGGGAACCCCTTGCGCCGCAACGCGCGCGGCATGCAAGGGACACCAAGCATCTTCGCGAGAAACATCGCGAGATAGTCGCACTGGTTGTAGCCTCTGAGAAGACGATGCCACAGCGTGGAACACACGGGTATCACGGCGTCGATCCTGGAAATATCGAACCTGATGCCCGCGGCGCTATACATCATCGCCGCGAGATCTTTCGCGAGGTATATGCGGCCGTTGTACTTGTAATCTAGGATGAGCTGGCGTATTTCGCCCTCGAAATGGCATGCAGAAGCCGCGCCGTCGAAGTACGGGATGTTCACGCTAGAGCAATCGCCGCACAGAACGCGCTCGTAGGTTCCGGCGAGTTCCCGCGGGCACAACCTGCAGACAGACGACTGATCGACCAAAGGGAGTCTTGAAAAACATTCCCAGCATATATACCCGTCTCTATCCATCGGGCGCTTGCACAATTCGCATTCGCGTCCCCATGCAAGCGACGAGCGCGATGCGAATATGTTTTCCAACCAGGCCATCAAGCCACCTAGAACAGTCTGAAACCTGCGAACCACGCGCCGGCGAAAGCGGCGGCGAGGACGAGGATGAGGGCTATGGCGATGTAGCGCGGACGGTGCCGCACGACAATGGCGCGGGCGAACTCTTCCGTGGAACGGTAGCCGAAGCTGTCGCAGGAGACTTCGGCGCGGCGTATGATCTTGACCCACGCGCCGCTTGCGAACCCGCCGAAGCATTCCTTGGCGAGCGCGCCCAAGGCTCGAATGTCGCCGTATCTTGCGTCGCGGCGGCCGGCGTCTTCTTTCCTGCCGCGGCGAATGGAAATCGAAGCGAAAGAGCGCGAATCGTCGGAGCGCTTCATTATGTTCGAAGCCTCGAGATCCAGCCCCGCCACGCCCTTGGAATGCAGATAGCCCACGCCGCGAGCGGCGTCGACAAGGAACTTCGCGACCTCGGAATCGCGCGACGGCAGCTCGACCGGCTCCATGAACTCCATCACCGCATACTGGCGGCCGTTCTTTTCGCCGGAGCCGAAGCATTGCGGGAGAAACGGCGCCTTGTTGTCGTAGAGGAAGCGCACCGTCTCGACAAAGCGAGCCTTGTCCGCCTCGTCTGAGGAAACAAGCACCTTCACCGCCGCCTGCATCGCGAGCGAAATATGGACCGCGCGATAGATTTCGCAAGTTTCGCCGCGGCCGAGGAATGCCGCTATCTTCCAAGCGCCGAACGTCTCGCCGGGAGAGAAAAGAGTCGGCGCTTCGATTGGCGCGTGATTGGTTATGAAGCCGTCCGCCTCGCCGGCGGAGAGCTTGGCGCCGTCGATTTTCGCGAGCGCCGCCGCCAGACGGCGATAGCGCGAATGGATGAATTCCACCTCCCGCTTGGCATCCCCCTCTGCAAGCGCGAAATCGAAGCCGACGTCGCGCGCGTTTTCCTTGCCGAGCGCCACGCGCCGGAACAACTCGCGCGAACGGACCGCAAGTCCGCGATCGTGCAACGTCTCGAAAAGCGCAAGCTCGCAAAGCGCGTTGCGCCATGCACGCTCGACCTCCGCGTCCGCGCCGGGGCGCTCGACCGCCGGGAGGGCGCGCGAGACTTCGCGCATGGCCTTGTGGTAGAGAATGCCGGTGAGGTAGTGCTGGAAAAGTCTATCCTCGCCGTCGTGGTGCTCGTAGCGCGGCAAAACGCGTGCGAGCGATTTCAATATCTCGCCCGTCACCTTCTCGCTCCCCCTGAACGCAGGGCAGGAGGCGAGATAGTTGCGCATTATAGGTTCGTAGCGCCGCACCGAAAGCACGATAGAAACAGGATTGGGAAACAGTATGAAAAAAATCGTGGATGATGAATGCACCATCCACGATTTTCCATCATGCCTCTTACTTGGCCGTGAGAGCCGCGACGCCGGGGAGGGTCTTGCCTTCGAGGAACTCAAGGGAAGCGCCGCCGCCGGTGGAGATGTGGGACATCTCGGCAGCCTTGCCGGACTTCTTCACCGCGCTCACAGAGTCGCCGCCGCCGATGATCGACGTGCCGCCGTTGGCCTTGACCGTCGCCACCGCGTCGCAGACGCCGTAGGTGCCCTTCGCGAGAGGTGCGAATTCAAAGCAGCCCATAGGCCCGTTCCAGACGACCGTCTTGGCGCCCTTGATCGCTTCGGCGAACAGCGCGACAGACTTGGGCCCGATGTCGAGACCCATCCAGCCGTCGGGAATGTCGCCCTCGGCAACCTTCATCTGAATGTCGCTGGCGTCCTTCTCAGCCGGGAACTTGTCGGCAATGACGTTGTCGACGGGGAGGAGGAGCTTTATGCCCTTGGCGGCGGCGGCTTCCATCATCTCCTTGCAGTAGGCGACCTGCTCGTCCTCGCAAAGCGAAGTGCCGATCTTGAGGCCCTGCGCCTTCTTGAAAGTGTAGGCCATGCCGCCGGCGATGATGAGGGTGTCGACCTTGTCGAGCAGGTTCTTGACGACCGCGAGCTTGTCGGAGACCTTCGCGCCACCGAGAATCGCCACGAACGGACGGACCGGGTTCTCGACAGCGTCGCCGAGATACTTGAGTTCCTTCTCGAGGAGGAAACCGGAAACCGCAGGCTGGATGTAGTCGGCGATGACGGCCGTGGAAGCGTGCGCGCGGTGCGCCGTGCCGAACGCGTCGTTGCAATAGATATCGCCGTAGGAAGCGAGCTTCTTGGCCATCTCCTGGCGCTTTGCCTTGAGCTCGGCCTTCTTCTGGGCGAACTCTTCGTCGGTGAGGTGGATGCCCTTCTTGTCGTCGTCCTTCTTCACCTTGCCGTCTTCGGCCTTGTAGAAGCGGGTGTTTTCTAGAAGAACGACTTCGCCGGGCTTGAGAGCGGAGACGATATCGTCCGCCGCCATGCAGTCGGGAGCGAACTTGACTTCAATGCCGAGCTTCTTCGAAAGTTCCACGGCGACCGGCTTGAGCGAAAACGCCTCTTCGTACCCCTTGCCCTTCGGGCGGCCGAGGTGGGACATGAGAACGAGCGAACCGCCCTGTTCGAGAACGTACTTGATCGAAGGAAGCGCCGCCACGATGCGGGTGTCGTCGGTGATCTTTCCAGAGCCATCCTTGGCCATGGGGACGTTGAAATCCACGCGCATTACAACGCGCTTGCCCGCGAGCTGGACGTCGCGAAGTGTCATCTTATCCATTTTTTGGTATCCTTTCGAGTGTAAAATCGGCAAAAGCAAAAGCCGAAAGTTCCGAGCCTGTGAAAGCCCCTCACTCCCGGCTTTTTCATGTTGCGCAGAGCTGTTACTTGGCCTCGGCCGCCATCTTGTTGACCTTGAGCTGGGCGCGGCTCTTCTTGCGATCCGCGGTGTTCTTGGAAATGATGCCCTTCTTCACGGCCTTGTCGAGGCCGGAGACGAACTCCGTGAACTTCTTCTGGGCTTCATCGGCTTTGTTCGCGTCAGCGGCCTTGAACAGCTTCTTGTGCGCCTCGTGAAGCTTGGTCTTCACGGACGAATTGCGCTTATTGGCTTTCGCGTTTTGGCGATCGCGTTTCCTGGCGGCGCGGCCGCCCTTGATGTTTGCCATTGTCTTGTAGTCCTAGTTTAGGTATGAACGTCGTATATTTTACCTTATTTCGGGAATAAAATCAAGGGGGGTATTTCAGGTTTTTTCCTTGTGTCGCGTGGAAAGCAAAAGCGG
>DFGB01000033.1 GCA_002371135.1 Verrucomicrobia bacterium UBA3761
ATAAAAATCTATTGCATGCCATTGGCTTCCCTACAACCAGTTCCCATCCACCTCATATGCAGTGCGCCATATAAAAAGACAGGTAGGCGACGCCGTCCTACACTTTATAGTCGCTTGTGCAAATTACGTACTTCGCGCCGAGTTTTCCGGGATAATGACTTATCAGCCAGTCGAGGGAGGCATGAGTTCGATAGCCAGCGCTCTTCACCTCGACAGGGCATATCTTGATTCCATTTCGCACCATGAAGTCTATCTCCACCTTCGGATTCGGACGCGAATAGAAAAGCAGGTCGCGGTCTTTCGCGACCAAAGTCTAAGCGACAAAGTTCTCGAAGAACATCCCCTCGTTCACGCCGAGACGGTCGTATAGGATTCCGCGCATGAGTCGTCCGTCAGGGTCGCCGAAGCCGGAGACGGCCTTCGGTTCAGCGCAGGCCCGGACATATCCGTGCGGAGTCGGGATTTGTCCACTCAAACGGGAATGTGCGGCATTTGTCTGGCTTGACAGGATTGATGCAGCAGAAGTTGTCTGCGGCGAGATATGCGCACGATCCGTCGAGCCGGCTCTTGAGCATGAGACTCTTGCGATCGGGCGCGAGTTCGGTTTCCCGCTCTATGAAGTCGCTTTCGGCCATGCCGAGAAATGCGGCGATGCGGGCAATCTCGGCATCCGACACACGGACGATTCCATCTTTGATGCGGCAACACGCCCCGCAGCATCGGCATTTGAACGCTCGTTTCATTTTTTCATTTCTTTCTCGATCCACGCCATCAGAAAATCGACAATGCCGCGTTGCCGCTCTGCGGGAATTTCGACACCGCGAGGCACGTGCCACCACTTCGCGAGGCAGTCGCGGCAGCAGCAGGCGCAGGCGTGTTGGGCGACGAACACGGGGTGTCCGCGCATCGGCGTCTGGCGTCCGTCACGCTGCGGGTAGGCGGGCGCGAGGCGTGTTCGGACGAAATCCTCGCAATGGGCGCGGATGGTCGCCCAGCCTTTCTCGTTTACGAGGCTCTTCCCGGACGCCGACAAATGGAAGCGACTGCGGAACTTCGATTTCGCCAGCCGCGCAAATGCCGCCTCGTAGCGTTTCTGCGTCACCTCGTCCCTCATGGTTCATTCTTGATTTTGCACATCGATTCGCAGTCGAGCCAGAACACAATGCCCTCGGTATCGTGCGCGGCAAGGCAGTCGCGCAATCCCTCGAATGCGCGCGGACAATCGCCCCGTTCGCAGCATGGAATCGCGCCCTGCGGAGGCGTCTTGCAACACGCTGAAAAGGTCATTATCACTTCACAAACCTCCGCATTTTCCCATTTTTGCGTAGAACGGCGCACATTTTACCACATGGTCTCATACCCTGTCAATGAGGAATTTTCAGCTTGCCTCGTTGAATCGCCGGCTGTTTCTGGCCGTCCCCCTCTCGAATCCATATCTCACTCATCACTCATGCCTCGCCCCGTCCGTCTCGCACCGGTCAGATGAACGCCGCGACGAGCCGTCAAAGAAACCGTACACAAACAAATCCTTCGAACTATTGATGCGGTTTTGGACTTGCCTGAGTTGTTCTTTTACAGTTCCATAGCGAAATTGCCAGTAGGAATACAGCGAAAATCCTATTTGCCACCAATGGGCAGTTTCATATACTGAAACCTACCCGTTCTTCGCGTTCAGGAACACCTCAAGCGCGTATATCGCGTCCTCGTTCGCCATGGGAACGCCGCGCTCCCAGAGTTCCTGCAGGAAGCGGCAGCCTCCGTTGGCGACAAGTTTCACCGTGCCTTCGAGAAGCTCCGCCTTGCTCCCTGCGGCAGCTTTGAATAGAGATCTCTGTGGAGCCGCAAAAGGACATTCGGCGTTATCGATATGAAATCGCGGCTTTCATGTATCGTGGCAAGGACATCCCTGTACCCGGCGATTTCCTGTTCGTTTCTGTTTCGAGGAATCGCCTTCTGCGACATCAACTCCTTCATCCTCGCATCGGTAGCGGCTATGCCCTCGATGCGGTTTGATGAGATTGAAAGTCGCAGCTTCGCCGCTCTACCTCAAGTCAATCAGTCCCCTGCGAAACCAAAACCTCTGCCGCTTCTATTCTCCATGCCAAGCGAAAGCGGGCATCGAGCCTCGCCCAACCAAGCGCCTCGCATGGGCGAGAGTTTCGAGTTGCTTAGGGGGCGCTCGCGAGTTGCTTGGGGGGCACTCGCATGGGCGGCCCGGCAGGGCGAAAAAAGAGCCGGCGACCGTCCCAAAGAGGCGGTTGCCGGGATTGTAAAAATTTTTGTCAGAAATCGCGCGGTCGGTCCCCTAGCATAGTGTAAGGGCAATGGAGTCCGAACGGAAACGAAAGGAACAAGACAATGAACAAGATCATGAAAACTCTGGCGGTTGCGGCAGTCGCAACGATGGCACTTTGCGGCAGCGCGATGGCGGCGCCCAAGGGCGGACAGCCCCCCAAGGGCGGCGCGAGGGTGGAACAGCGCGCGCAGCCGAAACCTGCCGCGAAGGCGAAGCCGAAGGCCGCGCAGCGCCACGACATCGGGCACAAGGCGAAGCCGACGCGTCACGTCGCCCAGCGCAAGCCCCCTGCGCCTCGCCACGAGGTCCGTCGGCCCGAACCGCCCCGTCGCCCGGAACCGAAGCACCACCGCCACCATCATCGCAACACAACGCTCCACACGGAGGACTGGTGCAGCCTTGGAGCGAGCCTCGTAGGAGGCGTAGTCGGCGGCATCATCGGAGCCGCGCTGTAATAGAAACATCAAACGAGAAAGGAACCACGCCATGAACAAGAAACTGATAGCAATGCTGGCAGTCGTCGCCATCGCCGGCGCCGCACTCGCCGGGCCTCGCCCGGCGGCAGATCCGGGGAACATCGAGCGGCATCGCCACCACCACGGTTGGTGCCTGCCGCCGCCACCGCCTCCGCCGCGTCCGTGGGGCTGGGCGCCGCCCCCGCCGCCCCCGCCGCCGCCTCATCACCACCATCACCATCGCCACTGGCGTTGGTGATGAGCGGGAAATGTGAAAATGTGAAAAGTCCTAAGTCCTAGATATCCTAGATGACCTAGAGGGCCTAGAAGCTTCCCGCTTAGGACTTAGGACTTTTCACATTTTCACATTTCTCACTTCCCGCCTGCGAGCGACTCCGCGATGTTCAAGTAGTAGGCGCGCACTCTGTCGTAGGCGTTGATGATGTCAAGCTCGCCCAGAACGCGCAGCGGCGAGCCGGGGTCGTCCGGGCCGATGCGGCCGACTTGCGCAAGGCGACTATCCTTTATGATGTCGTGCAAGGCCTTGGAATCGTTCTGCACTTTCGCAATATCGATCCACGGGCGCGGCGAACGTATCCACGGCGAGATGGTCTTTACAAACTCGAATGTCGCATCATGGAGGCTAATGAGCTTCGCAGCCGATTTATCGGACATGCGAAGTCCTCCGCGCTTGAGACGGTTGACGACCTTCAGGACCTGCGTGGCTTCGTCGGAGGCGGACTCCAGCTCGTCGGTGATGCGCAAGAGACGGCGCGAGCGGTTGGCTACGATGCCGGGCAGGCGCTTCTTCATGACGCCGCCCAGGTATTCGGTCACTTCGCGCTGGACGTTGTCGAGAATATCCTCGCGATGGATTATGTGGCGTTCGTTTTCTGCATCGCTTTCGCCCGTGAGCACCTTGCGGACGCATTCGAAAAGTTCGAGATTGGAGTCGCGCATGAATTGCACTTCTACAAGCGCGAGGTCGCATGCGACGACAGGCGAAATCGCCCCGGTCTTCAATACGGAAAGATGAGGCTTTTCGTCTTCCTTCTGCGGTATCAACTTCTCGACGAGTGCGATGAACGGACGGGCCAGTGGATAGAAGACGGCGCCGCGCAGGACCGAGAAGATCGTATCCGTCACGGCGATCGGCGCCATGACGCCCAAAAGGACCGGCCCCTTCGCCGTCTCGGTGACGGCATGCCAGTTGGGGAACATCCACTGGCCAAGCGGCACGAGAACCGGCAGGACGAACGGTATGAAGATGAGCGAGCCGATGATGTTCGAGAGCGTGTGCGCGAGCGCCGTACGCTTTGCGGCCGCGGTGGAGCCGATTGCGGCGAGCCACGCCGTCATGGTCGTGCCTATGTTCGCGCCGAACAAAATGGAAATCGCCGTCTCGTATGTGATCAACTGCTGCGAGGCGAGGGTCATGCCGATTGCGATGGTCGCGGCCGAACTTTGCACCACCGCCGTAAAGACCGCCGCGACCAATGCGACAAGCGCGACGCCTGCGAACGATTGCGCGTTCATGCCCATCAGCAATTCCCGCACCGCATTGTTCTGCCGTATCGGCAGCACGCCTTTCGACATGAAATACATGCCAAGGAACACAAGAGCCAACCCGACGATCGAAAGCCCGAGATTCCTGCATTTCTCGTTGCGCACGAAGAAATACATCGCCCCGCCAATCCCCATGCCCAGCAAGCCCAGAACCTGCGGGTCCGGCGCGAATGCCACTATCCACACCGTCGCCGTAGTGCCCACATTCGCGCCGATGATGACATTGAACGCCTGCGCAAGCGACATGAAACCGGACGACACGAAGCTCACCAGCATCACCGTTATAACCGACGACGACTGCACGAGTATCGTGGAAATCGCGCCAGTCCCCACGCCCGCCAGACGCCGGGTCGTCGCAAGCGACATGAATTTGCGCAATCCGTGACCGGCGACGGCCTGAAGCCCCTCGGAAAGATTTTTCATCCCGAGAAGGAATATTCCAAGTCCGCCAAGGACCATGATCGGTATCTTCAGGGTTTCGAACATAAGATAATTCCAATACAACGACTCGATGAAATGCGAAAACGGAATGTAAAATGCCGAATGCTAGTCAAACCGTACGGCTGGATTGAGATATACAGGCAGAGGTTCTGGAACGAGAAGGCCGGGATTGGCAGTGAAAGCGCGATGCAAATCGCTCGCCTTCAATTCCGGCGCCGCCGCATAGCGGGAAGGAAAGAGCGATGCAAGCGCAGCGCCAATGCGCGAGGCGTCAGGCGAGACTACCGAAGCCTCGGCGGGGATTGCGGCAGGCAAATCCGGCTCCGCGACCTGGAAAATTTCCCTCGCCGGTTTGAAGGCGTCGAAAAGCGCGACCCAGAACTTGCCGCGCCGCGCATCTCCAATGACAGCCACCGTCTCCCCTTCACGGGCAAACGCGGCGGGCGAAACAATGCCGCGAAGTTCGACATTCGCTCCGAGGGTGCAGCCTTGCGCAAACGCCAGCGTCGAACGAATGCCGGCGAACGAACCGGGGCCGATGCCGACGACAATCCTCTCCGGCACGCCTCCTCCCAGCAGATTGATCACGTCGATGCACCATGTGCTTGAAAGGGCGACTTCGGCGACGAGCGCCTCGCCGTCGTAAAGCGCCGCCGTCTGAGACGATGTCGAGCGGTCCAGGACTAGTGTTGCGTTTGGCATTTTAGATTAGCATTTAGCGATGAGTTTCTCAAATAGATTTTCTATGTTCGTGTCCGTTGGCTCCTGAAATGGCAAAATGGATAAATCGACCAATATAATGCGAAATGCAAAATGCAAAATGCCAAATTTTATCATTCGCTTCGATAATACTTCTCGCTTCCGTAGGGGAATGCGCTTGGGATGTAGTTGTGGACGTTGGGGCGGACGAGCGAATAGGATTTCGGGAAGTGAGTGAAAATCCACGGGCAATCTTCCTGTATGATGCGCTGGCACTCCTGCCAATGGACATTGCGCTTCACCGGGTCGTTCTCCGCCATAGCCGCCTCGAACGCGGCATCGAAGGCGGCGCTTTCGTAGCACGAGTGATTGGGGCCGGGGCTCGCGTTCTTCGAATAGAAGAGCTGCAGGAAGTTTTCCGCATCCGGGTAGTCGCCCACCCATCCCATCATGTACATCTGCGTCCGGCCTTCGTTGACAGCGCGCAAGAACGCCTCCCACGTGTGGAAATCGAGTTCTAGGCGGATGCCGATTTTCGCGAAGAAACTGGCGAGAAGTTCGCCTGCCTCGCGACTGTCCTGCGTCGGCCGGCCGATGGACAAAGTCAGCGTGAGGCGGCGGCCGGTGGCGGGGTCGATGCCGCCTGGGTATCCGGCCTCGACGAGATGCGCTTTGGCCTTTTCGATGTCGAACGGATATCTCGCCGGACCTCGCAACGCCCCATCCACGCCTGGCGGGACGGGGCTCGTCGCCTCGTCGACTTTTGAATTGAAAAAGCGCTTCCACTGGGGGAAATCGAAAGCTGAAACGAGCGCCCGCCGGAGCGCAAGATTCTTGCCCAACACGGGATCTCGCATATTGAAGCCGATGTAGCGCACATCGAGAGACGGACACGATACGAGCTTGACGCCGGCGGCGGCGAGCCGTGGGTCGAGCTCGCCTTCAGCGTCTACGACGGCGTCCCAGTTGTCGCGCGAAATCTCGCCGAGGAAATCGATCTCGCCCTTGAGAAACATCAGCCACTGCGTGGAAACGTCGTCGATTACATAGTAGCGTATCTCGTCGAACGGCGCGGGATTCTCGCTCCAGCCGCGCCAATCGGGATTGCGACGCCAAATCATGGCGTGGTTCTTGCGCCATTCGCAGAGACGATACGGGCCGGAGCCTTGGCCGTTCTCGTCGCGCACCGCCGCATATGACATCGCCATCAGCCAGGGGAATACATGGAGGCGTTCGCGGAGGGTGATTTCGAGAGTGGAGTCGTCGACGGCATTGATTTCATCGACCGCCTTGAGAATCCACGCGCCCGGCGAGAGGAGCGCGGGGTCGCGCAGACGCTCAAGCGACGAGGCGACATGGCGAGCCGTGAGCGGCGCACCTTTGCACATCTTGAACACGTACTTCAGCCCGTCCTGAGAAACCTCCGGCAGCTCGCAAAGACCGGCTTTCAGCCTGTAAGGCCGCGCATAGTAGTCGACTTCGAGCGGCGTCTCGGCATAGAGCTGAACGGCGCGGGAATCGTAGATGGCCTGCGCTTTTATCGGATCGAGCGAATTGACGCGTTCCAGAGGCCGTGAAAACACTGCGCCGCGGGTCTGCAACGCAAACCCTGCAAGAAAGGATGCGAACACGAGCGCGAAAGGCCTCACCGCTTCACCTCCAGCTTGAGCGAAAACTTGATTGGCGCGCCAGGCAGTTTCGCGAGCCGCCTTTTCATCATCGTCAATCGCGGCCGCTCCACAAAGAGCGCGGCGGAGTTCGGCGCCGAAAGGAATATCATGTCGCCTTCCCGGCGCGAGGGAGAGAGTTTCGAGCCGGGGAACAACGAGTTCCACACACTCGCCAACTTGTCGAAAAAAGGATCGTCGGGCGGGAGCAACCCCTTGAACGCGACATCGAGCGCAGAGCCGAACGTCTTGTGGCGGCCGCGCATGCCGGGCTCTTTCGGCGAATAGCGCTCGAGCGGCCGGCCGAATTCGTCCACGTATCTCTCGTCGTCGTCCATACCACATTATTTGGCATTTTACATTAGGAGCAAACGATTTCGGGTGTCGAAAAGTTTTTTGAGAGACTGATCTCGTCGCACCTGTACAAATGACACAATGTCAAAATGCAATGCCAAATGGTTTTCAACCTTTCTTCGCCGCCTGTTGCTGGAGCCACGCCTCGATGAACGGCTGGATGTTGCCGTCCATGACGCCGTTTACATCGCTCGTCTCGCACTCGGTGCGAAGGTCTTTGACCATCGTGTAAGGGCAGAAGACGTATGAGCGGATTTGCGAACCCCAGCCGTTCTCCGACTTCGCCCCGTAGAAGCGGTCCATCTCGGCCTTCTTCTGGTCTTCGTAATATTCGTAGAGCTGGGCGCGCAGCATGTTCATCGCCTTCTCCTTGTTCATGTGCTGCGAGCGTTCTTTCTGGCAGGCGACGACGATGCCGGTGGGCAAGTGCGTGAGGCGGACCGCGGAGTCGGTCTTGTTGACGTGCTGGCCGCCTGCACCGCCGGAGCGGTATGTATCGATGCGAAGGTCCTCTTCCTTTATTTCTACGTCGATGTCGTCATCGATTTCCGCGACCGTCTCCATCGAAGCGAAGGACGTCTGGCGGCGCTTGTTGGCGTCGAAAGGCGAAATGCGCACGAGGCGATGGATGCCGCGCTCGGCCTTGAGCATGCCGAACGCATACGGACCTTCCACGCGGAAATAGACGTCCTTGAGGCCGGCTTCTTCGCCCGGCTGCTGGTCGTACTCTTCCACCTTCCAGCCTTGCGACTCGGCATAGCGTTGATACATGCGATAGAGCATCTGCACCCAGTCGCACGCTTCCGTGCCGCCTTGGCCGGCGTGGAGTTTCACGAATACGTTGCACTGGTCGAACTTGCCGCCGAGGAGCGACTGCAGGCGAAGCTTGTCGAAGAACACGTCGGCCTTGGCGCATTCGCCCAAGGTGTCGGAGAGCGCGGATTGCTGAGCGGGGCCCTCCTCCATTTCGGCGAGTTCAAGCATCACTTTGGCATCGTCGAGCGACTTGAGGAGGGAATCGAACGGCGTCACGTATGCGCGTTCGGCGTTGGTGGCGGCGATGACTTCGCGCGCCTTGTTCTGGTTGGACCAGAAATCCGCTCCGGCCTGTTGCTCTTCAAGCGCGGCAAGCCGCTCGCGGCGCTCGCCGATTTTGATATAATCCGCCATCTCGCCGACGCGGCGCTCCAAATCCGCCACGCGCTTGCGAACTTCTTCGAATTCGAGGAGCTTTTCTTTTGTCTCTTCCGCCATTTTTCTACTTCGCTTTTTCGATTGATTGACAGTGGCGGGAAGCAGGGGATTTGCCGCCTGGAAGGGACGAACGCATCATCTCCTGTTTCCCGCTTTCCACTTCCTATTTTCTTTTTGCCAGTCCTTGCTGCCGCAGCAAGGCTTCTGTGGACGGGGCGCGGCCGCGAAATTCGCAGAAGACGTCGAAGGCGCTCTTCGAGCCACCCATGGCGAGAATCGTCTCGCGATACCTGCGGCCTGTGGCGGCCACGGCGGCATCGTCTTCGAGCCCCGCATCCTCGAACGCACCGTAGCAGTCCGCGCTCATCACTTCCGACCACTTGTAGCCGTAATACCCCGCCGCATAGCCGCCTGCGAAAATATGGGTGAACGCATTCAAAAAGAGGTCGCCCGGAATCATCGGCATGCCGAAATGAGCGAACACTTCCGCCTTGACGGCATCGGGCGATTCAACGCGTCCGCTGTGAAGGAGCATGTCGGTCTTGCCGAGCGCGAGCTGCCTGCGGCACAGTGTTGCGGCGCGGAAATTTTTCGCCGCGAGCACTTTCTTCTTGAGATCTGCAGGCACCTCGATTCCCGTGCGGCGGTCGAGGCACCAATTTTCCATGAACTGGCTAGCCACCTCCACCGCATCCCACTCGATCAGGTTTATACCGGCGGCATCTTCCTCCGCGACGCGCGTCAGCATGCACTGAAGCGCGTGGCCGAACTCGTGGAAAAGCGTCTCCACTTCGCGCCACGGCATGAAGCACTTGCCGTTCTCGTCCGGCCGGGGAAGATTGAGGACGATCACCGCGAGCGGCGTCGTGCCCAGACGGTCGTCGCGGTTGCGGAATTCATTCATCCACGCCCCGCCTAGTTTCTCGCCGTTGCGGACATACGGATCCAAGTAGAAGTGCGCAATCGTCGCGCCCGCTTCCAAGACCTCGAAGAACCGCACTTCCTTGTGCCAGACTTGGGGACGAGCGGCAACCTCGCGGACTTCGACGCCAAAGAGGAATTTCGCGAGCGCGAAAAGCCCCTTGAGCGTATCTTCGAACTCGAAGCATTGCTTGAGTTCTTCCTCTGAGTAGGAATACTTCTTCTCGCGCAAACGCTCTGCTGCATAGGCGATGTCCCACGGTTCGAGCCCTTCTCCAAGCTCGTCCTTCTCGTCTTGCGCGATGTCTTTCGTGGCGGAATCAAGCTCGTCGAACATGCCAAACACGGCGGCGGACGAAGGAGCGCACTTCGTGGCGAGAGAGAGAGAGGCGTAGTTGGGAAAGCCCAGCAGCGCGGCCATTTCGGCGCGGAGCGAAAGAATCTCGTCGATGCGCGCGGTATTGTCGGGCGAACGGGAGACGCGGGCGCGGTATAGCGCCTCGCGCACTTCCCGGTCGGCACAGTGCTTCATCGTCTGCGGATACTCCGCATCGTCGATTGTATACGTCTTGCCGTCCTTCACCAGCGTGAATGCCTTGGTCGCATCGAGGACCGAGTTGGAAAATTCCATCGAGAGCTGGGCGAGGCGGGCTTGAATCGCGTTGAACCGCTCCTTCGCATCGCCATCGAGCGCAACGCCTGCAAGCTCCGCATTCTTGCACATGATGTCGAGTATGCGCTTGCGCGTCGGGTTCTGCTCCTTGTCCGAGAGAACTTTCACAGCATCGTATACGGGACGCGACTGCCCGGCCATCAGCGAAAATTCTACAATGGCCGGCTGGAATGTCTCCTCGACCTTCCGCCAGCCATCTGAATTTACGACGCTCAGCATGTGGCATATCCGCCCCCAGAGATGCCACAATTCGCGCGTGGAATCGTCCAGCCTGTGCACAATTTCAAACGTCTCGCCGGGATTTTTTTCAATCCTTGCAAACGCCATTTTGGCTTCGTCAAGCAATTTCGGCAACCTCTCGGCCGCACTCTCGGGAGTTAGTTCCTCCCACTTTGGAAATTCGTTCATCACGCCCAGTATTATATCATATTTCGGCCTCCCCTAGCAAGAGCGCAAGGGCCGCGCTGAAGCGCGGCTCTTGCGCTAAGCGAGGCGGGAGGCGAAGTCGTCGTAACCAAAGCGCTTGAGTGTCTCAATGCGTCCATCCTCGCGCCGTATGGCGATGTCTGGAAGATTCACGCCGTTGAACGTATTGTTCTTGACCATCGAATAAATGGCCATGTCTTCAAAATAGAGCGTATCGCCCTCGCGCAGACGCGAGGGGAAAGAATATACGCCTATCTCGTCGCCCGCAAGGCAAGTAGGCCCGCCGAAACGATAGCAGAATGCGTTTTGCCTGACGCCGATTGCGGCGCCGGAGATGCGAGGGGTGTAGGGCATCTCCAAGACGTCGGGCATGTGGCAGGCGGCGCTGACGTCGAGTATGGCGTTGGCAACCCCGTCGCCGCCCGGCGGCTGGATTTCGAGAACGCGCGCTTCAAGCAGCCCCGCGTCGAGCGCGATCGCTTCCCCCGGCTCGAGATAAACCTTGAGATGCGGATGACGCGCGCGAAACGCATTCACGAGCCGGGCGAGTGCGCCCGTGTCGTAATCGGCGCGGGTGATGTGATGCCCGCCGCCAAAGTTCACCCACTTTACACGTGGCAGCAAATCGCCGAACTTTGCTTCAAAGCCTTTCAAGACAAGTGCAAGTTCCTCCACACCTTGCTCGCAAAGGCAATGGAAATGCAAGCCGTCGATTTCTTTCGCATCTAGAATGCCGGAAGCGTCAAGGACGGCGCGAGTGGCGCCAAGGCGCGAGGACGGCCGGCACGGGTCGTAAGCAGGCGTGGCGGCGACGGACACCCCGGGGTTGACGCGCAAGCCGGTCGAGACGCCACGCGAGCGGGCGAGGGCTGCGTAGAGCTCCACCTGGCGCGGCGAGTTGAAGACGATGTGGTCGACAATCGAGAGGATGGACTCGATTTCCTCCGGGTCGTACGCCGGCGAGAAGATGTGCGTCTCGCCGGGGAAGTTGTCATGTCCGTGCCGCGCCTCGAAGAGAGAACTCGCCGTCGTGCCTGCAAGATACTTCGCGCACAGCGGATACGTCGCCGCGCAGGAAAACGCCTTTTGCGCGAGGAGTATCCGCGCACCGCACGCGTCCGACACGCGTTTGATGCATTCGAGATTCGCCCTTAGGCGACTTTCATCGATGATATAGCGAGGCATGAGGAGGGATGAGGGCTGGGGGATGAGGGGAGGGCCGCACTTCAGCGCGGCCCTCCCGCCTCTTCCCTTCAATCGACCTTGACGGGGCTGAACGTCTCCTTCCAGGGAAGGCCTTGGAGGTTCAGTTCAGCCATGAACGAGTCGGGGTCGAACTCTTCGCACGTATGAACGCCCGGGACGCGCCACTTGCCGTCAAGGAACATTTTCGCGCCGATCATCGCGGGGACGCCAGTCGTGTAGCTTATCGCCTGGGAGCCGACTTCGGCGTAGCACTCCTGGTGGTCGCAAATGTTGTAGACGTAGTAGTCTACGCTCTTGCCGTCCTTCATGCCATGGAAGATGCAGCCGATGTTCGTCTTGCCCTTCGTGCGAGGACCGAGCGACGCGGGATCTGGCAGGAGCGCCTTGAGAAATTGGATGGGGACGATATCGACGCCGTTGAACTTGACAGGGTCGATTCGCGTCATGCCCACGTTCTCCAGGCACCTGAGATGCGTAAGGTAGCTCTCGCCGAACGTCATGAAAAAGCGGATGCGCTTTATGCCCTTGAGGTTGCAGCCGAGCGATTCAAGCTCTTCGTGGTGCAGAAGATACATATCCTTCTTGCCGACGCCGTCGAAATCGTAGACGCGCTTGATGGCCATGGGAGCGGTCTCGACCCACCAGCCCTTGTCGAACGCCTTGCGGTTTTCGACGGCGACTTCCGGCTTGTCCTCGGCAGGATCGGCCACCCAGTAGCTGCCCTTGGCGGAGACTTCGCGGATGTTGATCTCGGGATTGAAGTTCGTGGCGAACTTGTAGCCATGGTCGCCGCCGTTGCAATCGAGGATGTCGAGAGTTTCGATCGTATCGAAATAATGCTTCTGGGCATAGGCGGAAAAGACTTGAGTGACGCCAGGGTCGAAGCCGCAGCCGAGGATTGCCGTGAGGCCGGCCTTTGCAAAACGCTCGCGATACGCCCACTGCCAGGAATACTCGAAGTGGGCGTCGTCCGGCGGCTCGTAGTTTGCGGTGTCGAGGTAGCTGACGCCCGCCTCGAGGCACGCATCCATGATAGCGAGGTCCTGATACGGCAGAGCGATGTTCATGACGAGGTCGGGCTTCCAAGAACGGATGAGCGCGACCGTGGCTGCGACGTCCATCGCGTCGAGCTGCGCGGTTTCGATGCGCGTCGCGGCGCCGTTTTTGGCGAAGCCGCGCTTGAGGATGTTCGCCTTTATGTCCTCGCAGCGCGACAGAGTGCGCGAAGCGATCATAAGATCGCCGAAGACATCCGGGTTCTGGGCCATTTTTGCGGCCGCGACACCGGCGACGCCGCCGGCGCCAATAAGCAGGACTCGTGACATGGTGGTTCTATGTTTCGTTCAGTTTGGAAAAGCGGCGAGGATTTCCTCGCGCAAGAGTTTGCACGCAAGAGCCGTCGAGCGGCCGGAGGGGTCGAGAGCGGGGGCGAGCTCGACATTGTCGAAGGCGATCACGTTGAAGCGAGCGAAAATTTCCGTCAGCGCCCCCAGCAATTCCGCAAAGCGCAACCCTCCGGCCTCTTGCGTGCCGGTTCCGGGGAACTCCGACGGATCTAGCACGTCGAGGTCGACCGTGAGGTAGACTGGCGCGCCGCCAGGGAATGAAAGCGAGGGAAGGGTCTTGACGGAAAATGGTTCCGTGACGACGTGTCCAGCCCTCATGAAAGCGAATTCTTCGCGCGTTCCGGAGCGGATGCCGAATTGCCAAATCCTTCCGTCGCCGAGGATGTCGTGGCAGCGACGCATGACGCAGGCGTGCGAGTGCTTGACGCCAAGATAATCCTCCCGCAAATCTGCATGGGCGTCGAAGTGGATGATCCGCAAATCAGGATAGCGTCGCGCCGCAGCTCTGACCGCGCCAAGTGTGACGAGGTGTTCGCCGCCGAGAAGGATGGGCATCTTGCCGGCGTCGAAGATTCTAGCCGCCATGGACTCGATCGTTTCGAGAGCGCGAGGGACGTCGCCGAACGGCAATTCAAGATCGCCCGCGTCGAAGAAAGAGATATCCTCGAGATCGCAATCCTGATACGGCGAATAAGTCTCTATGCCGAACGCCTCAGAGCGCACGGCGGCGGGCCCGAATCTCGTGCCAGGGCGGAAACTGGTCGTCGAATCGCAAGGCGCGCCGAATATGACCGCCTTCGCTTCATCCCAGTCCGGCGTCGCTCCTATGAAGGCGCTCATCCGTGCAACAACTCCTTTACGTAGTTAGGCAGCGCGAACGCGCCGCGATGCAAATCCGTATTGTAATAACGCGTTGCAATGCCGAGGGAATTCCAACGCCCGGAATCGAGATCGCGTACTGGGTCGTACTTGAGCGACGCAAAGCCGAACAGCCAGTGCCCCGAGGGATAGCTCGGTATGTGGCACTGGTAGACGGTGGAGACGGGGAATTCGATTGCGATATGCGCGTGCGCGTTTTTCACGCTCGTCTGGTGGGCGGCGTAGAAAGGCGATTCGTGCTGGTTGATGAGAATGCCGTCGTCCTTCAGCGCGTTGCAGCAGTTGCCGTAGAATTCACGCGTGAACAACCCTTCTGCGGGGCCATACGGATCGGGGCAGTCGACTATGATGAGGTCGTATGCATCCTTCTTGCCGCGCACGAACCTCAGGCCGTCCTCGAAGTGCATCCTTACGCGCGGGTCGCGCAGTTTGCAGGCCGTGAACGGGAGGTGGATGGACGAGAGCGTGACGACCTCCTTGTCGGCCTCGACGAGGTCGATTTCACGAATCGACTTGTATTTGGCGAGCTCTCGCACCGTGCCGCCGTCGCCGCCGCCCACGACAAGCACCGTCTCCACGTTGGGGTGCACCGCCATGGGAACGTGCGTCATCATTTCGTGGTAGATGAACTCGTCCTTTTCGGTGATCATCAATTCACCGTCGAGCACCAAGACGCGCCCGAAGCCGCAAGTATCCAGAATGTCGATCTGCTGGATCTCGCTCTTGTGGGAAGCGAGCTGGCGTTTCACCTTGACGGAGAAACTCACATCGTCGGTGTGCTTGTCTGTATACCAAAGTTCCATGGGAGAGGCCTCCTGTCGTCAGTCATTTCACCACCTGGAGATTCTCGATTTTCATATCGAGAGGGCCGGTCATGAAGCAACCTTTGGCTTTGGTGAATTGGATGTGTTCGAGAATATCCGGGGTGACGCGCTCGCCAGGGGCGAGGATCGGGATGCCGGGCGGATAGCTCATTACGAACTCGCCGGCAATTCGACCGAGCGATTGCTCCAGCGGGACGGACTGCTTGGGCGCGACGAACGCCGCCTCGGGGGTCATTACGACATCGGGATCGATGTATTCGTGGTCGAAAAGGCCCACTGGGTCCTTGCGGTGGAGGCGCTTTATTTCGGCCAGGGCGGAGATGAGCCGCTCGATATCCATGCGCCGGTCGCCGGCGGAGATGATGGCGAGGATGTTGCCGACGTCGCCAAACTCGATTTGTATGCCGTAATCGTCGCGAAGGAGATCGTAGACCTCAATACCGGCAAGCCCGATATCGCGCGTGTGGACGGAGAGCTTCGTCAAATCGAACGCGAAGCACGTATCATCGTTGCAAATCTCCGGGCCGAAGGCGTAATAGCCGCCAAGGCGGTTGATTTCCTCGCGCGCGTATTCAGCGAACGATATCGTCTTCGAATAGACTTCGCCGCCGTGGTAATGAAGGTGGCGGCGGGCGAGATCGAGAGAAGAGAGGAGCAGATAATTCGCGCTCGTGGACTGCGTGAGCGTGATCATCTGCCGGACATAATCGGGGTTGATGGAGTCCTTGCTGAGCAGGATGGAACTCTGCGTAAGCGAACCGCCCGTCTTGTGAAGCGAGGCGGCCGCCATGTCGCACCCGGCCTCCATGCCGGAGATAGGGAGCTTGTCGTTGAAATAGAAATGAGTGCCGTGCGCCTCGTCCGCAAGCACCTTCATGCCGGCGGCGTGGGCGATGGAAACGATCGTCTTCAAGTCGGAGCACACGCCGTAATAGGTCGGGTTGTTTACGAGAATGGCTTTCGCGTCCGGGTGCTGTTCGATTGCTCGCTGGACATCCTCCACGCCCATGCCAAGTGGAATGCCGAGGCGCGGGTTACGGCCGGGATTGACGTAGACGGGGACCGCGCCGTTGACGACAAGCGCATTGATGGCGCTGCGGTGAACGTTGCGCGGCATGATAATCTTCTCGCCGCGTCCGCAAGTGGCCCATATCATCGTCTGGACGGCGCTCGTCGTACCGTTGACCATGAAGAACGCATTGTCGGCCCCGAACGCCTCGGCGGCGAGATCCTGCGCGTCCTTGATGACGCTCACGGGATGGCCGAGGTTGTCGAGCGGCTTCATCGAGTTGACGTCGAGCGCCATGCAGAGCTTGCCAAAGTAGTCCGGCAGTTCCGGGTTCATCCTGCCGCCCTTGTGGCCGGGGACGTCGAAATGCGCGAGCCGGTTGATGCGCTGGGCGTTCAGCGCATCGGCGAGCGGCGTCTGCGATTGATCCAGTTTTGCCTCTTGCATCGAACGTTCGTCCTCTGGAAGGTTTCCGTGGCTACTCGACGCGGCCGGTGTAGGCATTGGCGCCGGTGTTGTCGATCGTGCGGGAGAAGAACTGATTAGCGGCCTCCTCGCGCGCCTTGTCCCAGGGACGCGGCTTGCCCGTGAGCTGCACGACCCAGAGCTTGAGTCCCTTGCGATGCCAGTTGACCATGCAGTTCGTGCCCCATGCGCCGCCATGCCCGAACCACGCATCCCCGAAATCCTCGACCGGTGCGTTGAGACCGAGAGAATATCCTTCTTTCATACCGATGCGCGTAGAAACGGCGAGGATGGATTTGACGGTCTCCTCCTTGAGAATCCTCGCTCCGTTCTCGCCGACGCCGAGGTTCATGAGCATCTTGTAGAACTTGAGCTGGTCGCGCGCCGTCGTCCAAAGTCCTGCGCCGGCGCTTGGAAAGACCCGGTCGTCGCCAAAGGGAGCCTGCATGCTTCTATCGTCGACCCTGCGCAGCGGCGAGCGGTCGGGAGAAAGCGAATAGAGCCAAATCCTGTCTGCGAGTTGCGCGTCCGTAGGCCAAAAACCGGTTTCGCCCATCTCAAGCGGTTCGAGGACGCGCTCTTTCAAAAACTCCTCCCAGCGCTTGCCCGTCACCTTCTCGACCACAGCCGCGCCAATGTCGATGCCGACGTTTGAATACTTCACCTTCGTGCCAGGCTCGAACAGGAGAGGGATGGCGGCGGCCGTCGCCGCGACGCTCCTGAGCGGCATCCTGCGCGACCAGCCGCCCATGTCGTGGTAGTTCGGCAGTTCGAAATCAAAACCGCCCGTGTGGTTCATGCAATGGCGGATAGTGAGCACGTTCTGCGCCTTGCGGATTGTGCGCACGCCGTTCGTCTCCTCGCCCTTCACCCAAAGAGAACCGAACTCGGGCAGATATTTCGAGACGGGGTCGTCAAGCGAAATCTTGCCTTCCTCGACGAGCATCGCGATTGTAACGCCGCAGAAGCCCTTCGTCTGCGAGCACTGCATGAAATGCGAATCGAGCGTGATCGGGCGCTTCGCCTCCGCGTCCGCCCACCCGAGGCACGCGACTTCCTCCACACCGTCCTGAATGAAAACGCTGACAGCGCCGGGGAGCGAACCATTCTCGATGAAAGGCAAAAGCGCATCGCTTGCATAATGCGTGCCGGAATCGACAGCGAACGCAGCGATCGATAGAGCGAGAGAAGCAATGAATATACGTATTTTCATGGCGATACTTACTAAAGGGTTCGGGAGAAGGGACGGGAGACTAAAGAAAAAAGAGGAACTGAAGCTACATGCCACTCCAGTCCCACCTGTTTCTCCAGTCCTCTAGACTAGCCAATCAAGGCCTTAGTCGTCGGAGGCAGGGCGGACCTTGCCTTCCTTGATACGCTTTTCGATGACGGTCTTGGCGATGGAAGCCGGGACGGCTTCATACTGCTTGAAGATCATCGTGAACGCGCCGCGGCCCTGCGTGACCGTACGGATGGCGTTCGAGTAGCCGAACATTTCGCCCAGCGGGACGGTTGCCTTGATGAGCTTGACGCCGGCACGGTCTTCCATGCCCTCGACGCGGCCGCGGCGCTGGTTGATGGAGCCGTTCGCGGCACCCATGTACTGTTCGGGGACAGCGACCTCGACGTCCATCATAGGTTCGAGAAGCTGCGGCTTGCCCTTGAGGAAGCCCTTCTTGAAGCACTGGCGAGCGCACTCGACGAACGCGAATTCGTTCGAGTCGACTTCGTGATAGGAGCCGAAGTAGACAGTAGCCTTGACATCCACCACCGGGAAGCCGCCGAGCGGGCCGGATTCGAGCGCCTTCTTGACGCCCTTCTCCACGGCCGGGATGTACTCGGTCGGAATCACGCCACCCTTGACTTCGTTGACGAACTCGAAGCCCTTGCCGGGTTCCTGCGGCTCAAGCTTGAGGCAGACGTGAGCGTACTGGCCGCGGCCGCCGGACTGCTTAACGTGCTTGTATTCGTTGTCGACGGGGGCGGTGATCGTCTCGCGGTAGGCGACCTGCGGGGCGCCGACGTCGCAGTCGACATTGAACTCGCGTTTGAGACGGTCGACGATGACTTCGAGATAAAGTTCGCCCATGCCGGCAATGATCGTCTCGGAAGTCTCCTGGTCGAATGTGACGACGAAGGTGGGGTCTTCCATGGCGAGCGCGTGAAGCGCGGCGCCGAGTTTTTCATTGTCGCTGCGGGATTTCGGCTTGACGGCGACGGAGATGACGGGCGCCGGGAAGTCGATGGACTCGAGCGTGATGGGATGTTCGGGGTCGCAAAGCGTATCGCCGGTGCGCGTCTGGGTGAGGCCGACGCAAGCGACGATGTCGCCTGCGCGAGCTTCATCGAGAGGCTCCTGCTTGTTGGCGTGCATGCGGAAGAGACGCGAAATACGCTGCTCCTGGTTGATTGTGGAGTCGAGGAGCTCGGCGCCGAGCTTGAGCGTGCCGGAGTAGACACGCACGAAGGTGATCTTGCCCATGTTCTTGTCGGACATGATCTTGAACGCGAGACCGCAGAAAGGTTCGTCGTCGCTGACTTCGCGGCGCTGCGAAGGATCGTCGGCGGAGACCGCCGCGCCAGTGTCGAGAGGCGAAGGCAGGTAATCGCAAACAGCGTCGAGGAGCGGCTGGACGCCCTTGTCCTTGAAAGCGGAACCGCAGAACGCGGGAGTGATCGTGCGAGCGAGGCAGCCCTTGCGGATCGCCTTCTTGATTTCGTCTACGGTCAGCTCCTCGCCGGCGAAGAACTTCTCCATGAGAGCGTCATCCTGCTCGGCGGCGGCCTCCACCATCTTCTGGCGGTATTCCTGCGCCTTCTCCATGTATTCCGGCGGGATGTCCTTCTCGATGACCGTCTTGCCGAGGCTCTTCATATCGAAGTAGAGCGCCTTCATGCGGATAAGGTCGATGATGCCGTCGAACGTCTCGGCCGCGCCGATCGGGATGACCATCGGGACGGGGTTGGCGCCCAGCTGGTTCCTCATCTGATCCATCACGTTGTAGAAGTTGGCGCCGACGCGGTCCATCTTGTTGACGAACGCGATCTTCGGCACTTTATACTTCTCGGACTGGCGCCAAACCTGCTCGGACTGCGGCTGGACGCCGCCGACCGCGCAGTAGAGCGCGACCGCGCCGTCGAGGACGCGAAGCGAGCGCTCGACTTCCGCCGTGAAGTCCACGTGTCCGGGGGTATCGATAAGCGCCAGACGGTAGTCGCCCCAGGTAACGGTAGTGGCCGCGGACTGAATCGTGATACCACGCTCCTGCTCCTGCACCATGAAGTCCATCGTCGCAGCGCCATCGTGCACTTCGCCGATCTTGTAATTCTTGCCGGAGTAATAGAGAATACGCTCGGACGTCGTCGTCTTGCCGCCGTCGATATGAGCCATGATGCCGAAGTTTCGCACTCTTTCGAGCGGAATGTCGCGTTTAGCCATTGTATCGTTCCTTTGATTGCAAATTGAGTTAATATTATACCTAATTACTGCATGGTTGCGCAAGGGGGAAATTTAGGAATTTTTGCCGCCGCAATGAAACATATCGCAGAAGCAACGGGGGCGAACCAAGAACGCCGCACGTATGCTTGAAACGCCGCCGCGCCTTTCAACCCTTGAAGACGAAGAACTTGCGGGCAAAGAAATTGACGACGAAGGAAATGCCGACTTCAAGAACGACGGCGAAAGTGGTCATGACGCCAAATACGTCTATGAGGATTTTCAAGGCGGCGATGGCGATGACCGTGGCAAATGCCGCGGCACCATAGAACATCGCAAACTCAACATGCCACTTCCAGCGGCCCGGCGTAAAGACGAAACTCCTGTTCATCAACCAGCAGGCGACGTTGGCGATCGTAAAGGCGATTGCCGTCGCCACGCTCGCCAACGTCCCGCGCGAGGCATACCACGCTTCGCCGCCGGTGAACTTCGCGCTTGGCAGAGCGAAGATGCGGACGGCCAAATCGTCAGGCGCGAGGCACTTGAGACATGTAGAAGCGAGCAGGTAGAAAAAGAATATTTGAACAAGCGTCGCGAGCAGCCCCGCGACGCCGTATTTGACGAGTTGCCTGAAATCGAAAAACCTAGACATTCAATTGCGTCTTGTCTTCGTTCACATCGTCGATGGTGATGCCAAGCTTTTTGAGGTCGACAGACTCGATGCCGAGAGGCTTGGCGGTCTGCCAGCCGCCGCGAGTGAAGTCGGCGACATCCTGGGACGCGCCGCGGTTCGTGGCAGAGCGCTCGCAGTACTCGCAAAGCGAGCATGAGGCGGCGAGATCGTAGACGTCCATATCGAGCGGGAGGCCGTTCTGGAGGCAGTAGGCGAGGCGCAAGTCCATGAGGAAGTCCATGCCGCCGTGACCGCCCATCTTGACGGCGAGTTCGCCCGCGACTTTCCACAGCGGGTGGCGATACTGCTCGCGAATCTCGTTGGTCTTGGCGGCATCGAACCACCCGTGGGCGCCTTCGCCGGGCTTGGACGCGAGGGCGATCTGCAGCGGGTAGTCGCGCAGGATGCCCATCGTGCCGGAAACGAGGTTGATGCGCGTATACGGGCGCGGGCTGGTGACGTCGTGCTGCACCATGATCGTGCGGCCCTTGACGGTGCGAATGACCGTCGTCGACATGTCGCCATGCGCGGGATGGAGCTTCGCCTGCCACGAATCTTCGCCAAACTTGACACGCGCGTAGGCATCCATGCCGACCTGGGCGGAAGCAACGCAAGTGAGATAGTCGAAGCGGTCGCCGCGGTTGATGTTCATCGCCTGCATGATTGGCAGGAGCCCGTGCGTCGGGTAGATGTTGCCCGTATGGGCGGCATTCCACCTGAGGCGCCAGTAGTCCTGATAGCTGCCGAGCGACGGATCCATGTAGTTGAGTTCACGCAGATCGTGGATGTATGCGCCTTCGCCGTGGACGAGTTCGCCAAGCATGCCCTGACGGACGAGGTTGAGCGTGAGCATCTCCACCTCGCCGTAGCAGCAGTTTTCGAGCTGCATGCAATGGCGGCCTGTGCGCTCTGCCGTCTCGACGAGCGCCCAGCACTCCTCAAGATTCATCGCGGACGGGACTTCGATAGCGGCATGCTTGCCGCATTCCATCGCGTAAAGACCGATCTTGGCGTGAAGCTGCCAAGGCGTGACGACGTAGACGAGGTCGAGGTCGCTCTGGCACATGTCGCGCCAGCCCTCTTCGCCGGAATATTCGCGGGCGGCGGGCTTACCGTTGTCTGCGAGCCACTTCTGCTGGGCGGCGACGCGCTCGGGATAGAGGTCGCAAAGCGCGTCGACCCGGACGCCGGGGATCGAAGCAAGGCGGTGGACAGCGCCCGGGCCGCGCATGCCAAGGCCCACAACGCCGACCCTTACGGTTTCGATCGGCGCGACCCTGAAGGCCGTCATGCCGCCGGCGTCGACCATCTTTGCCGCATGCGCAACGCATCCTGAAAGGGCCGCCGTCGCGCCCATCCACGCAGTCCCGCGCAGAAAATCACGTCTATTCATTTCCATTGACTTGTTTCTCCTTTTTAATTGAAATTTTCCAGTTGAAAACTCTTAATAATTATACCATTTCCATGTGCTGCCGGTCAAGGCGCGAGATGAAATCGTCGAGCGTCTTCAACTCTGGCACGACCTCGATCGGGTATGACACGCCGAACTTCTCCTCGGCCTCCATGACGAGCCGGAGGTGGTTGACGGAATCCCATTCCGGGATCGAGCCATACGAGGCACCGTCGAGTTTGGCGCGGTCGCAAGCGAATATCCTCGCTGCCAAGGCGGCAAGCGCCTCGCGCATCAAATCTCCGACGGTGGCGAGCGTGAGGAATTTCTCGATCCCGACAGGCGCGGCCCAATCGTTCTCCATCATCACGAGAAGACCGAACGCAAGAAGCGAACACCACCCTTCCGTCTCGCGGAAACGCGTATCAAGGCCGACCGCGTCGACCTCCAGAACGTCCGCAACAACCGCTTCGAACTTATTCATCCGTCCTCCCGCGTTTGACCGCATACGCAACGACGCCAATCGACGACACGAGCGAAAGAACGCCTAGCAGCTTTGCCTCGAGCGGTTGCGGCGGCTTCTTTTCCAGCTCTTTGCGAGGCGAAAGGCATTGGACAAGATGGACATCGTCGCGACCGGGGTAGTTGGCGACTGGGATTATGCGCCGCGCCCTGACCATCGCCGCAAGCCGCGGGTCGGAGAAATTGGAATCGTGCAAAAATGCAAGGTCCATCGCGCACGACTGGCGTTTGACCTCCGTCAAGTCAAGCGGCACGCAATATCTGGAAGCCGAGTTTGCAAGATCCAGCGCCCCCCATGCTACGAGCGCGACGGCCGCATACCGCATCCACCGCCGATGCGCGCCGACGGCGAAATTCCACAGCGTATCGAGCGAAAACGCCGCAAGAAACACGAAACACAGCTCCGTGGCGTGGTGCCACTTGACAGGCGCGCGTATGAAACTCGCCAGCGGCAGGGAAAAGACGACTCGATACACCGGCTCGCAAAACCGTCCCATCGAGAGCAGCCAAAACACAAGCGCCGCAGCGGCGAAGAAGCCGACATCCCGATTGGGCGCCCTCCTCGCGGCAAGCATCCCCGCGGCGGCAAGCGCGAAGAGGCACGTCACCCAGCCGACGTAAAGCGAGTGCTGGCGGTAGTTGCCGTCTTTTGCATCGACGGGGCGTCCGAGACGGCCGGTGTATGGCGCGAGGTCGCGCTTCTTCCACTGTGCGATTGAAAGCGAATACGGGCAGCTCGTATCGCCATGGATGCGGGGAATGAAAAACTCCAGCGTATCTTCCGGAGGCATCGACCAATTGGTCACGAATACCCAATTCGCCTCGGAGGAATTTCTGTCCTTGCCTCCTGAAAGAGAGGATCCTCTCGATTCTTCAAGTTGCGCCTTGCGGCCTGCAAGCGCGTCGACAAACGCGAAACGTATGTTGCCGCCGCCGATGGCGAGGAACGCAACCGCCGCAATCGCGATGTGGCGCCAGGCGGGTCTGCGCTTCTCGCGAAAATGGCACCACACGAAATACGCCAGCGAGAACAGCGCGAATATGAGCCACATATCCTGCTGCCAGCGGCACGACCACGCGAGTACGGCCGCGAGAAGCAACCAGTGGCGAAGATTGTCGAGCCGCACGGCACGATCGCAAAGCCCGAACGCGAAGACGCCATACGTCATCCACCTGAACCAGCCCATGTGCCCTGCGCTGAAGAGCGTGAACCAATAGCCGCAGAACGCGAGGAGAAGTCCGGCCGAGTATGACGCAAAGAGCCCGAGTCCCCTCCCCCGGCAATAGTAGACCGCGCCGAGCGCCGCGAAGTAGGCCGCGAAAACGTATTGAAATTCCTGACGGAAGTAGGGTGTGCCGAAGAAAAGGAGAAGATCGTCCGGGATGAAAAGCCACTTCGAGAAACAATGCTCGTAGAGGAGTTCCTTGAGCGCCTTGAAATACCCGAGGGCATGGACGGTCGGCGCATCTGGCATGATGGGCGTGACGTCCGGCGACCAAGTTCCCCAAAAAACAAACGTCGCCAACACCGCAAAGAACGCGGTGAAGGCGGCGAATGCCAGAATTGGCGTGTGTTTTCCCACTTCAGGCGATCTTGCCGAGGGCGATAAGCGCGAACACCATGGCGAAGATGGCGACAGTCTCGACGATGCCGAGGGCCGCGAGGTAGTTGGTGAAGCCCTGGTTCGTCTCGGCTTGGGCGTCGCAAGCGGCGGCGCCGGCGCGTCCCTGGAAGAGCGCGGAAAGACCGATTGCGAGGCCGGAGAAAATGCCGCATATCAGCACGGGAACGCCGGCGTTCGCAACACCCGTCTTGCCGAGCATGATGAACATGAGGATCATTCCATAGAGCGTCTGCGTTATAGGCGCGCCGACGAACGACAGAAGGAGGAACGGGGCGGGCTTGCCGGCCGCGTAGCACTTCTTCCATGCGCCGACCGCCGCCGAAGCCGCAAAGCCCGTGCCGAACGCGCTGCCCGCTCCGGCCAATCCCAGACAGGCAATCGCGCCTGCCACAATCATCGCTGAATCACTCATTGTGTTTCCTTTCGTTTAAGTTGTTCAAATTGGTTGGTTGTTGGTAGTCAAATCCTTGCAGTACGGGCAAAAGGACGATAAGAATACCCAGCCCACGAAACGCCCTTGTGGTTGGAAAATTCAAGCGTATTGAGACGCACGGCGTGGACGAGGATCGAGAGCGCCGCCATTGCGAGGTTCAAGCCGTGCCCTACGACGAGTATCGCCACCATGGGGACGATTTTGAGCCAGAGGGGCAAATCCATGCCGACCGCCATCTGATTGAAATTCTCGGCCACCTTGACCGAAGCGAGGCCGACGGCGAAGAGACGCACGTAGCTGATGATATCGCCAAGCGCGCTCATTATGTTGAGCGGCAGCATGCCGAGTTCCGCCCCGCGCGTCTTCAGTTCGGACGGCTTCACGGAAAAGAGGAACACGAGCGCGACGGAAATCCCGCCCATCCAAATCCCCCACTGCGGCACGCCGGGGAATATGCCCACGATGGCATTTGTGACGAGATACATCATCACAAGAACGCCAGCCCAGCCGAGCTCGGCGATTGCGGTCGTATCTGGCAGTTTGCACACCGCATTCCACAAGCGGGCGAGGACTAGGTGCGACGCGCCGATTGTGAAGCAGAGGAGCATCATGTTCTTGTAACTCGGGTCGGCGAGCCACTTCACGCTAGGCCACTCGGCGCACGCGGGGATGTTCGCGCCAAACCACGTATTCGAAAGAACGCCCCACGCGACGGTCGCGAGCGAGAACACGGTCAAGAGCACGAGCCAGCTCTTCGCGACAGGCGAGCGCGAAGCCGATGCACGATACTTGCGCCAGCCAAGCAACGTGGCCGCAAGGAAGATGAGCCCATACGCGCCATCGCCAACGAGCATTGCGAAGAAGAGAGAGAAGTAGCACATGAACGGCACGGAAACATCCGACTCGGTATAAGCCGGCGCGATGCCGAGTCCATCGAAAAGCGCTTTGACGGGGCGGAAGAGTTTCGGAGGTTCGATGAGCGTGGGCGGCGTCTCGCCGGCGACCACGTCGCGCAGCAGAACACCCCAGCCGTTCTTCGCCGTATTCTCCTTGAGCGCGGCAATCTTCGGGACGGGAATCCAGCCTGATATGACGGCGACCTCGCCCGCCTTCTCAATCAGCTCCTTCGCCGCCGCAAACGCAATCCTGTCGGCAAGCTCGGGATATTGCGAGAGAATGCTCGTCTCGTCGCAAGCGGCGAGTTTCGAACGGAGAGCGAGCGCATCGCTCTGCGCGGCGTCGAGCTCCGAGCGCATGGCCGAGAGGCTCTCGCGAGGGAGTTCAATCTCGCCTGCGGCGGCGGCATCTTCGCCATAGGATATCGAGTACGTCCCGTCATCCTTGAGGACGAGGTTCACGCCATTTTCCTTTAGGCTGCGGGCGAGGTCCGGATCGAAATCGCCATACGCCTCGTACTTGCGAATCTCCTTTTCAAGCGCGTCGGCCTGAGCCAGGCGGTCGCCCAGCCGCGCCTCGAGCGCAAGGACGCCTTGCGTATCGCAAGGGAGTTTTTGCAAAGATTCCCCGTATTCAAGCGACTTGCGCGCCTTGAATATCGCCCTGACGGCGCGCTCTGCCATGACTGCGTCGTTCTTGCGGGCCTGGGTTTCTGCGCCCTTCGCCGAAGCGAGATCAAGATGCACTGCTCCTAGCGAGCGCAGCGCCTCAAGCGTCTTCTCAGTATCTTGCGCCACGCACACGAGGTCGAGGTGCTTCATCTTGACGATCATAGTCTCTAGTCCTCCACAGGGACGCGTGACTTGGCAATCTTGCCGCGTGTGACCGCGGCAGTCTGCTCATCGCCCAGCGCAATCTTGATTACACGTATCGCTTCCTTGCAGCCGGGGATCTTCACCTTCTCGAAAAGGTTCACCCTCTGCGAAGTCTGCTGCAGCTCCGCCTGCACAAGACGGCGCTGCTCATCGTAAATCGCCCTCTCGCATTGGAGCGAGAGAATCTTTTCTGCCACATCGGCCGCATCGTCCACCCATGCGGGCGTGGCCCACGCATCCACGTCTTTCCTGTCGACGTCGATCGATTCAAAAGTCGGAATCGCGACACCGGCGATATTCGCGACGCCAGTGTTCACTTTGCGCACCTGCAACAGCCCGTCGAGCACGGAAGAGTCGGTCGCGAAAAGGCCCACCCACTTGGCAAGCGCGTCGCGCACGGCCTTTTCGCGGGCCGAGGTCTCGTCGGCCTTTGCGCTTATGCCGGCGATTTCGCTCTGCAGCTGTTGCTTCTTCAGCTGCAACATAGGCAGAAAGCGCTGGAAGCGCTTGAGAGCGTCGCTCTGCGCCTTGAGTTCGGTTTTTGTCAGTTTTATCTTCGCCATTGCAAAGGGAATTATACCATTTCGGCGCCCGCAGGGTCAAGGGGTTTCAAGCAAGCCGCTGCTACGCCCAAAGCCGCTCAAGCGCATAATACGCGCGGGCTTCCGGGGAGAAGATGTGCACGACTATATCGATGGAGTCGAGGACCATCCAGCCGCCGTCGGCCTCGCCGCCGGCGCGATGGGGCTTCTCCCCTGCGGCCTTCAACGTATCGCGGGCGGCGGTCGCAAGAGCGCGCAGATGCGGCGCTGCAGCGCCTGTCGCCACCACAAAGAAATCCGTAAACTGACTCTTTGCGCGAACGTCGTAGACCTTCACGTTCTCGCCTTTGGCGTCTTCGAGCGCTTTGGCAACCAAGTCCGCTAGTTCTTTCGTTTCCATAACTGGCTACTATTATACCATATCCGCTTTTGGCAGGTCAAGTGGCCGCGCTAAAGCGCGGTCCTCCCGCGCGGACGCTCAATTTTTGAACGAATGGATCGGGGCTGGGATGCGGCCGCGGCGGGAAATAAGCGCTTCGCACGAGAATGGATTGACTCCCATCACCGGCGCATACCCGAGAAGCCCGCCAAACTCCACCGTGTCGCCGACCTTCTTGCCGGCGACCGGTATCACGCGAACGGCCGTGGTCTTCTGATTGACCATGCCAATCGCGGCTTCGTCGGCGATGATGCCCGAGATGCTGGAAGCCGGCGTATCGCCGGGGATGGCGATCATGTCAAGCCCGACCGAGCACACGCACGTCATCGCTTCAAGCTTCTCGATAGTCAGCGCGCCTGCGTTGACGGCATCGATCATTCCCTGGTCTTCAGAGACCGGTATGAACGCGCCGGAGAGCCCGCCGACGTAGCTGGAGGCCATCACGCCGCCCTTCTTCACCTGATCGTTCAAGAGCGCGAGCGCCGCCGTCGTGCCAGGCGCGCCGGGATGCTCAAGGCCGATTTCGCAAAGAATATCAGCTACGGAATCGCCCACCGCCGGCGTCGGGGCGAGAGAAAGATCGATGATGCCGAACGGCAGGTCGAGGCGCCTCGCCGCCTCCTGCGCGACGAGCTGCCCTACGCGCGTTATCTTGAACGCCGTGCGCTTTATCGTTTCGCACAAGACTTCGAACGACGCGCCGCGTATCGACTTAAGCACGTGGCGCACGACGCCAGGCCCCGATACGCCGACGTTGATCACCGCTTCCGCTTCGCTCACACCGTGGAATGCGCCGGCCATGAAGGGATTGTCATCCGGCGCGTTGCAGAGGACGACGAGTTTCGCACACCCGATTGAATCGCGCTTGCGCGTCTTCTCCGCCGTCGCCTTGATTATTTCGCCCATCAACCGCACGGCGTCCATGTCTATGCCGGACTTCGTGGAACCGACGTTCACGGACGAGCAGATGCGCTCTGTGGCGGCAAGAGCTTCAGGTATCGAACGAATGAGCGTCTCGTCCGCCTTCGTCATGCCCTTGGAGACGATGGCGGAATAACCGCCTATGAAATTGACGCCAAGGGTCTTCGCCGCCCTGTCGAGGGTCTTCGCGATTTTGACAAAGTCCGACGGACGCGCACAGCACGACGAGCCGACGATTGCGGCCGGCGTGATGGAAATGCGCTTGTTTATGATGGGAACGCCAAACTCGCGGCCGATCTCATCCCCGGTCTCCACAAGCCTGCCTGCAAGACGGACGAGTTTTTCGTATATCTTATCGCAGGTGGTCTTGACGGATGTGTCTGCGCAGTCGAGCAGGCTGACCCCCATCGTGATTGTGCGAACGTCGAGATTCTCCTCGAGAATCATCTTGTTCGTCTCGAAAACTTCGGAAATATTGATCATAAAGCAGGAGAGGGAAGGCCGCGCTTCAGCGCAGCCGAAGTAGGAAATAGGAAGGAGGAAGTAGGAATCGGAAGAACCGCACTTGCCAAAGGCCGCGCTAAAGCGCGGACCTCCCGCGCGGCCGTGTTGCTACACGCGATGCATCTTTTCGAAAATTTCACTCTTCTGGCAATGAATCTCCATTCCCAGCTTCGCGCCAAGGGCGTTGAGATTGGCGGCAAGCTCGACGAATGGAATCTTCGACTGCGCGTAATCGACGATCATCATCATGCTGAAGTAATTCTGCACGACCGTCTGGGAAATGTCGAGAATGTTCACATTCTCCTCGGAGAGATACGAACAGGTCTTGGCGAGAATGCCGACGGCATCCTTGCCGACGACGGTTATGATGGCTTTTCTTGGTTTCATAAAGGATTTTTCGATTTACATTTGGTATTTTACATTTGGCATCAATGGCATGCAATAGATTTTTATCCCAGAGGCGCAGAGTCGCAGAGTTTTCTCGGA
>DFGB01000024.1:0-27317 GCA_002371135.1 Verrucomicrobia bacterium UBA3761
ATGCTTACGATTCACGTATGGCCAAAGTGGGTTAAGGCCTTTTTATTGGCCCACCCCCTTTACAAGTCACCGGCCAATAGAGCAAAAGCATTTACCTTTGACTTGACCAATTTCAACGCAAGGATCGCAAAATTGCGTTGGGCGATTGTGCCGTAATCGACAGCTGTGACTTCCAAAAGCGACAGCTGTGACTTCCCAAAAACGACAGCTATGACTTCCAAAAGCGACAGCTATGACTTCCAAAAGCGATAGTTGTGATTTCGATTTCGATAGGTATGATTTTGATTTTGCCCGGTAGGGTCGGGCGTTTGGCTCGGTAGGGTTGGACGGTCGGCCGCCTTGGCACGAAAAAACGAGCCGCTCACTGGACGTCTGAGGGTTAATATGGTATAATAGCGCCCATGAACAAATTTCTGACACTCTTCGCCGCGGCCATGGCTTGCATGATGCTTGCCGCGGGCGAAACGTGGTATCCCGCCGACGATTGGCAGGACACCCCCGACCCCATTGCCTCCGTCCACGCCCGCAAAGGCGGCACGATACGCTTCAACGGCGGCAACCCGCCAAAGTCGTTCAACGGCTACACCGACAACAACACCTACACCCGCATGACGTTCTCGATGATGTACGAGACGCTGCTGGGCACAGACTCTGAAACGCTGGAATTCTGCCCTTCCCTCGCGCGCAGGTGGGCGGTCTCCGACGACGGCCGCGAATTTACGTTCGTCATCGACGAGCGCGCAAGGTGGTCCGACGGAGAGAAAGTCACCGCGGCCGATGTCAAGTGGACCTTCGACCAGGTGATGGATCCGATGAACGACACCGGCCCGTGGAAGGTGCTGCTGGGGGTGTTCGAAAGCCCGGAAATAATCGACGGGCGGACAATCAAGTTCCGCAAGAAAGGCGACAGCCCCAAGGACTGGCGCGACATTCTCAACTGCGGCACGTTCTACATCATGCCCAAGCACGTCTTCGAAGGGCAGGATTTCAATAAAATCGACCTCGTCGGCGCGCCGGTCGGCGGGCCGTATATGATCAAGCGCGCCGCCGAGCAGGTCGAGACCGAATTCCGCCGCGTCGAGACGTGGTGGCGCAAGGACTTCCCCAGCTGCAAATACGTCTGCAACTTCGACCGCATCGTCGTGCGCTACTATGCCGACAACGAAAACGCCTTCGAAGCGCTCAAAAAACGCGCCATCGATGTCTACCCCGTCTACACCGCCCGCATTATGAACAACGAGACGCATGGCGAAAAGTTCGACAAGAACTGGATCCTCAAGCGCCGCGTCGCCAACCACAAGCCGGTCGGATTCCAGGGCTTCGCCATGAACATGCGGCACTGGCCCTTCGACGACCGCCGCGTGCGCCTCGCAATGGCGAAACTCGTCGACCGCGAGACCATGAACAGGACGATGATGTTCAACGAATATTTCCTGCAGTCATCCTACTTCAACGACCTGTACGATGCCGCCAACCCCTGCCCCAACGCGCTTTGGCTCTACGACTTCGAAGGCGCGGAAAAACTCCTCGCCGAGGCAGGATTCACCCAAAATCCAAAGACCGGCAAACTCGAAAAGGACGGCCGTGCGTTCAAGTTCACGTTCCTCTCCCGCTCGCCCACAGAAGCGAAATTCCTCTCGCTCTTCGACGCCGCGCTCCGCCGGCTCGGCATAGAAATGGATATAAAGAACAAGGACTTCGCCGCCTGGATGCGCGACATGGACGAGTTCAACTTCGACATGACCTGGCAGTCGTGGGGCTCTGGCATCTTCAAGAACCCTGAAACCCAGTGGCTCTCAAGCGAGGCCGACCGCAAGGGCTCGAACAACACCACAGGCTTCAAGTCCGCCGAAGTCGACCGCCTCATAGCCGAAGAGAAGTCGACGACGACCATGGCCGAGCGCGCTGAATACTACAAAAAAATGGACGCGCTCATCGCCGAGGAAATCCCCTACGCGTTCCTCTGGAACGTGAAAGATACGCGGCTTCTCTACTGGAACAAGTTCGGCATGCCGGATACCGTCCTCTCGCGATACAGCGACGAGGAATGCATTTTCTCGTATTGGTGGTACGACGAAGACAAGGCGCGCGAACTCGACGCGGCGATCAAAAACCGCACTTGCCTCCCTTCCGTGCCAGAGCGCGTCGAATTCGACGAAATAAATGGAGAAGGCTGACAAGGCCCGCCGCACTGCCATGGACTATCAATTGCTAGACGCCGGAGACGGGCGCAAGCTCGAAAGGTTCGGCCGCTACACGCTGGCGCGTCCCTGTTCGCAGGCGATGTGGCGCCCGACTCTGCCGCCGGAGGAATGGGCAAGGGCGCACGCGAGTTTCGACCGCGAGGACGGCAACCGCTGGCATGGCCGCGGCAATCTACCAAAGGAATGGGAGATTGAAACTGCCGGCATCAAGTTCAAACTTGGCGGCACGGACTTCGGGCATCTTGGCATCTTCCCGGAACAGCGCGCGCAATGGCAGTGGATACGCGAGACGGTCCGCGCGGCTCCAACGCCGCCGAAAGTATTGAACCTTTTTGCATATTCAGGCGGCTCGACCATGGCCGCGGCCCTGGGCGGCGCGGAAGTCTGCCACCTCGACGCGTCCAAGGGCATGGTCGAATGGGCCCGCGCCAACGCCGCGCTCAACAACCTCGCCGCGCACCCCATCCGCTGGATTGTCGACGACGCCCACAAATTCATGCGGCGCGAAATCCGCCGCGGGCGCAATTACGACGCCATCATCCTCGACCCCCCTTCCTTCGGCCGCGGCGCCAATGGCGAGATGTATAAAATCGAGCGCGACCTCAAGGACACGCTAGCACTCGTCAAGGAACTCCTCTCGCCCAAGCCCCTCTTCGTCCTTTTCTCGTCGCACACGCCAGGCCTCACACAGCTCGTCGCTGAAAACATCTTCCACCAGCTCTTCCCCGGCGCAAAAATCGAGACAGGCGAAATGACACTCGACGGCCCGACCCTCCGTTGCCCCAGCGGCATCTATTGCAGAGTCATAGCAGAAAGCAGGAAATAGGATATCGGCGGAATTGCAATTCGCCCGCCCCGACTATTGACCCTGAGGCGCCTGAAATGGTATAATACCTATTCAAATGAAGATTTACGGCGCTTTGGCTTTCTTTGCGTTCGCAGCGCTGGCATTCGCCGCGGTTTGGCTCGGTGGGCTCAACCAGGACGAGGGCTGGTATCTCTATGCCGCGAACATGGTGGCTGAAGGGAATGTCCCGTACAGGGACTTTTTCTTCACTCAAGGCCCTCTTATGCCCATCATCTACTCGGCGTTCACCGGCGCATGGGAAAATTTCGGACTTGTCGGCGGGAGGCTTGCGACGCTGACGCTGGGCTTGATCTCCATACTTTTCGCGACGGCGCTCGCGCGGCTCATTGCGCCGGCGGAACGGCGCGGTGCGGCCGGGTTGATCGTATTCATGCTGCTCGGCGGCAATCTCTACCACGTCTACTATTTGACAATCCCCAAGACGTATGCGCTTGCGACGATGTTCCTTTCCATGGGATTCTATCTGCTCGCGTTTGCATGGACGATGCGCGAAAACGGGCGCAAGAGGTTCGCCTCCTGGCTGTTCTTCGCCTCGGGCGTCACCATGGCGCTCGCGGCGGGGGTGAGGATTTCGCTTGGCGTGGCGCTCGCCGCTACAGTCGTATCGCTTGCCGTCATGTGGAAGCGCGGCAAATGGAATTTCGCCGTCTTCGCGGCAGGGGCTCTGACAACCCTCGCTGTCGTATATGGCCCTTTTTTGCTGGACGAGACTTCGCGCAACGCTCTGATTGCCGCGCAAAAATACCATGCCGCCCGCGGCGGCTTCGACGTGGTTTTCGTCATTGGCAGCATCAGCCGTCTATGCCGCTGGTATCTGCCGGTGTTCGTGCTGGCGGGGCTTGGCTGCGCCGCCATCAAGCATTCGTTGCGAGGCGCGAATGCGATGCTGACGATCATCCTTGCATCGTTTGGCGCCCTGTTCGCCTTCCACCTGGCCGCGCCGTTCCCGTACGAGGACTATCAAGTTCCGGCGATGACGCTTGCCGCCGTGTGGGCGGCCGTCGCCGTCTGCCGCTATCAAGCGATGCGTCCAGGCATTCTCCTTTTCGCCACCATCGGCGTCGTGTGGGCCTGCGCGTTCTCGAATCCGCTTCTCGAAAAGTGGACCGTCAATGGGCAAGACCGCCTCTGGACGCTCAAGAAAGAGAAGACGGAAATCAGACAACTTCGCGACATGGCGCGCGTGATCGAGGCAATCGACCCGGGCGGCGACATGCTACTCACGCAAGACCTCTACCTCGCCATAGAAACGCGCCGCCACGTCCCGCACGGGCTTGAAATGGGCCCCTTCAGCATGCTTTCGCACGACGAGTGGACGGCGCTTCTCGATTCCGCGCCGGCTCGTGTCGCCGCGGTCAGCGGCTATTCGTTCGCAATCAATCCGCCGGTTTGCGACGAACGTCCGATCGACGAGCAGATTGAATATTGGACGCTTCTCAAAAAGCGCTACGACCTTGTATTGAAAGAAGACATGTTTGGACAGAACGCGACTACGCTCCTCCTCCTCAAGCGCAAAGAGGAAGGAGGCGGCGAATGATGACGGCATCTGAAATCAGGCGCGAAATACTATCCACGGTCGCGACGAACGGCGGCCACCTCGCGTCGTCGCTCGGCGCGGTGGAAATCGCAATCGCGCTCGCAAAGGAGTTCGACCCCGCGAGGGACAGGATTGTATGGGACGTCGGCCACCAGGCATATGCGTGGAAACTCCTGACTGGCCGCAAGGAGCGCTTCGCCACGCTGCGAAAGGCGGGCGGGCTTTCCGGTTTCCCAAATCCAGCGGAGTCGGAATGCGATGCGGCGGTGGCGGGACATGCGGGGGTTGCGCTTTCCGTCGCGCTGGGCATGGCGGCGGCCGAGAGGCTTTGCGGCGACAATAGGTTCACGGTGGCGGTGACTGGCGATTCTTCGCTCGTCAACGGCACCAGCTTCGAGGCGCTGAACAACGCCGCGGCCGCCGGCAAGATAATCGTCATATTGAATGACAACGACATGAGCATATCGAAGCCCGCGGGCAGCTTCTCGCGCTTCCTCGGCAGGCTCATCGCCGGCGCAAAATACAATAGCGCCAAGAATGCCTTGCGGCGCATCGGCAAAGCGCTCAAGCTCGACTTCCTCTACAACAGCGCCCATGGCTTCAAAGCGAAAATCAAGGCGTGGTTCCTCGCCGACTCGTTTTTCGAGCAATTCGGCTTCCGCTATCTCGGTCCCGTCGACGGGCACGACGTCGATGCTCTGTGCGCGGCGTTGAAAGTCGCAAAAAGCGAACGGCGCAGCGTGATAATCCACGCGGTGACGAAGAAAGGCAAGGGATTTGCACCTGCCGAGAAAGACCCGACCGCATGGCATGGCGTCGGCCCTGGCCGCATCGAAATCCCGGACGACGGTTCCGCGCCTGTCGCGGCGAAAAACGAGGCCGCTTCTTCGCCTACATGGAGCGACGTGTTCGGCGACGCCCTCTGCGAACTCGCAGAAAAGGACGATAGAATCGTCGCGCTCACGGCCGGGATGAAAGACGGCACCGGGCTTGAAAACTTCGCCGCGCGTTTCAAGGAGCGTTTCTTCGACGTCGGCATCAGCGAAGGTCACATGGTCGCTTTCGCGGCGGGGCTCGCCGCGCGCGGTTTGCGTCCTGTCGTCGCCGTGTATTCGACGTTCCTCCAGCGCGCGGTGGACCAGGTGATGCACGATGTCGCGATTTCGAGCCTGCCCGTCGTCTTCTGCGTCGACCGCGCCGGCCTCGTCGGTGCGGACGGAGTCACGCATCAAGGATTGTACGACATCCCCATGCTGCGCTGTCTGCCCAATCTCTCCATCTGCCAGCCGAAGGACGCGCGGGACCTCGCCGCGCTTCTCGACGAGGCGCTTTCCCGCAACGGGCCGACGGTCATACGCTACCCACGCGGCAAGGCGCCGGATCTGGTCTCGCTTTCCGACGCGCCGGCGAATCCCAAAGTCGCGGTCTGGGCGACCGGCGATATGCTCGCGAAGGCCTCGCGCATCGCCGCGACCGCAGGCGGCGTCACGGTCCACGCCCGCTACCTCAAGCCGTTCGATTCGGCGCTGCTCGCCCGGCAGCGGGAGGCCGGCATGAAAATCATTTCGATTGAAAACGGTGCCCTCGCCGGGGGATTCGGCGAGGCTATAGGCGCAGATCTCCGCTTTGGCTGGCCTGATGAATTCATTCCTCACGGCTCCATTCCCGAGCTTGAAAAGAAATACGGGCTTGATGAAGAAACAATCACGGCGGCAATTGCAGAAGTCGCACCGGGCGACAAACTGCCAACTGCCGGCTGCTAACTGTTGAACTCACAACCAAACTTTCATCCTATGGCAAAAATTCATGGAGTGGCGGGCGAATGGGCCCGGATCAGGGGAATGGCCCTCGGGCTGTGGCCTCTTGCGATCGGCATTTTCAGCGTCGGCTTCTCCCTCGCGATGTGGATTGTCTCTGCAATCGCGTGGGCGTGGGTGCTCGTGGTCGCGTCGCTCGCTCTGATTGCATGGAGCGCGCTCAAGGGAGTGCGGCGCATCGAGCGCTTCTACGTAGGGGCGCGGGGCGAGGAAAGAGTTTCGCTGATCCTGAGGGGGCTTGACGAGCGCTTCCACGTGTTCAACGATTTCATTGCCGACGGCACGCACGTCGATCATGTAGTCGCCGGGCCGACGGGCGTCTTTGCCATCGAGACGAAATTCTGGAACGGCATGGTGTCGCTCCAGGACGGCCGCATCCTCGTGGACGGCGAACCCCCGACCCGCTCGCCGCTCAAGCAGGCGCAGCACGAGTGCAACCTCGTCAAGACGCATCTTTCCAAACTCGGCTGGAACGGGATTGTGACGCCCGTGCTCGTTTTCGCAAGCAACACATTCATTGGAGAGAACTCCGTCGTCCAAGGTGTGAACGTTCTCAATTCCGTGGACCTTGCCAATATCATTTCTTCGTCGCGAGAAATTCTTTCCGCCGCCGAGTTGGAAAGGCTCGTTACGATAATGGAGACCTCGTTATGAGACAAACTTTGACGATAATCTCGGTCCTTGCGGTCGCGACGCTTTTCGCGATTGTCATTCCAGACGCGAACACGGGAACCCCCGCCCAGGCCGCCAAGCCATCCGTCGTTCCCAAGAAATATTATGGCCGCATCGGCCTCAAGATGGCGAGGATGATGCCGAACTTCCACGTCCTCCAGCAGCCGCTCGACGACGAGATTTCCCGCCGCGCGTGGACGAATCTCGTCACGTACTACGACTACGACCACTCCGTTTTCTTGCAAAGCGACCTCGACAAGCTTGCCGCGCACGAAACGACGATTGACGATGAATTGCTCTCCGGCGACATCTGGTTCGGGTTCGAAATCTACGAACTCTACTGCCGCCGCCTCGTAGAGCGCATCAACTTCGCGACGAATCTCCTCAATGCCGCAGCCGCCGACACCAATTTCTGGGACTTCACGCAAAACGAAACCTACCGCATCAAGCGCAAGGACGCGCCATGGCCCGCCACGCGCGAGGATGCCGAAGAGCACTGGCGCAAGCGCATGAAGAACGAGGTCCTCGCCCAAATCGTATCGCGCGAGCTCGATGCCGAGGACGCCGCCCTCGACGGTCCCGTCTCGCTGGAAGCCTCCGTGGAAGACGAAGCCATGGCCGACGTCATGGACGCGAACGACAAGAACCTTTCGCCTGAAGAGAACCTCGTCAAGAAGTATCGCCAGTACGCGACCGTTCTCACCGAGCCGGACGAAGAGGCCGTTCTCCAGCACTATCTCTCCGCCGTCGCTCGCGCCTACGACCCCCACTCGGACTACATGTCGCCCGCCTCCAAGGAGGATTTCGACATGGACATGAATCTTTCGCTTTGCGGCGTAGGCGCAGTCCTCTCGATGGACGACGGCGCGCTGAAGATTGCGGAAATCATGCCTGGCGGCCCCATGGACCTCGACGGCCGCATAAAGGCGGGCGACAAAATCACCGGCGTCCGCGAGGGCGACGGCGAGATGGAAGACATCATGTGGCAGCCGATCAAGAAGTCGATTCGCAAAATCCGCGGCAAGAAAGGCACCCGGGTCACTTTGGAAATACTGCCCCGCTCGGATCCTTCCGGCGCGACCCGCAAGTATATCGAACTCGTCCGCGACGAAATCAAGCTGGAGGATCAGGCCGCGACCGGACGCGTCGAGAAAATCGTGCGCGACGATGTGGAACATAAACTCGGCTACGTCTATCTGCCTGGATTCTATGGAACGATGGACAAGGCTCCCGGCGATGAAGGATATCGCAGCGCGGCGGAGGACGTGGCGCGGTATTTGGGCGAATTCAACGCACAGGACGTCGAGGGCCTGGTCCTTGATCTCAGAGGCGATGGCGGCGGCTCGCTCAAGGAGGCCGTCCTCCTTTCGGCCCTCTTCGTCCCTTCGGGCCCCGTCGTGCAGATCCGCGATACGCGGACCGTTTCGGCCCTTCCCATCCCTCGCGGCAATCCTGTCGTCTTCAAAAAGCCGATGGTCGTCCTGGTCGACCGCGCATCGGCCTCCGCCTCGGAAATCGTCACCGGCCATTTGCGCGATACTGGACGCGCGATCGTCCTGGGCGATTCGCAGACTCACGGCAAAGGCACCGTGCAGACCGTCCTCGGCATGGGGCCGGAGAAGTACGGCTCGATGAAAATCACCACCGCACGCTTCTATCGCGTCAACGGCATGTCGACTCAGATGAAAGGCGTCGCCTCTGACATCCATCTGCCGTCGCTCCTTGATTCGCTCGATATCGGCGAGGACAAGCTCACGTACGCACTTCCATTCACATATATCCGCAAGGCGGATTACGTCGCATGCTGGGACCTCGACAAGTATATCGACGCCGTCAAGCAACGCTCGGATGCCCGTCTTGCGGTCGATGAACGCTATTTGCGGCATCTCGAAAACGTCGCCGCGATGAAGGCCATCGGCGAGCGCGAGGAAGTTCCGCTCGAAAAAACCGCGCGGACCGCGATGATGCGCTCGGACCGCAAGATTCGCGAGCTCGATGAAGAGAAGCAAGACGCCAAGAAGGAGAACAAGGGCGAAGAAGCCCCGCGCCGCAAGCGCAATCAGCTCAAGGAGGACGACATCGTTCTCGACGAGGCGTTTGCCATCCTTGCCGACATCATACAGCTCAAAGGCGGCGAAACGCTCCCGGCGTCCGACACCCCGCAATTCTACAACAACATGTTCTGGGGCTTTTGAAAATATGGAAATGTGAAAACCCAATCAAGCATTTTTATCGCAGAGACTTGAGAATACTCAGAGGTATTTCAGATTTTCGACATATCTTTCAAATCTCTGCGCCTCTGCGATAAAAAAAGGAATGCTCGATTGGGTTTCCACGTTTCCACATTCCCACATTTCCTCATTTTCACATTTCATGAAATCAATTCGCTTTACAAAGATGCACGGGGCTGGGAACGATTTCGTTCTCGTAGACGATCTCGGCGGCGAGTTCCCGGTCGAAGACCATCGCAGGATCGCGGCGCTGGCGACGCGACCCGACGGCATAGGCTGCGAAGGAATCATCCTCGTACAAAAATCCGAGACGGTCGATTTCAAGATGCGCTTCTTCAATCCAGACGGTACCGAAGCGGACCTCTGCGGCAATGGTGCGAGGTGCGTCGCCGCTTTCGCCCGCGAAATCGGCGCGGCGAAAGACGATGCAATGCGCTTTGAAACCGCCGCCGGTTTCGTCGATGCCGAAATTCTCGAGCCGGGGCTCGTCAGAATCGCAATGCCGCCACCCAAGAATATGCGAGAAGATTTTGTCGTCGTCGGCGTGCCCCACAAGATCGTGAGCGTCGAAAATCTTACGAAGACCGACGTTGAAGGAGAGGGGCGCTCTATCCGAAACAGCCCCGAATTCGAGCCGGAAGGGACGAATGTCGACTTCGTCACATACCGCCAGCCAAATCGTGTTGCAATCAGGACGTACGAACGCGGCGTCGAAGCAGAGACGGGGGCGTGCGGGACGGGGTCCGTCGCGGCCGCCGTGATAGGCGTCGCAGACTATGGGCTCGAATTCCCGGTCCGCGTCACCACCGCGCTTGGATATGATTTGATCGTCGACGGCGTTTGCAGACCGGATGGAGCATTCGAGTCGCTGACCCTGACCGGCCCTGTCAAACGCGTCTTCGTCGGCGAGATGGACTGGGATGCGCTCGATTGCGTGTGTGAATAGCCCACCCTTGCCGCAGATGCTCGATTATGCTATAATATTGACATCAAGGAAAGAAATCAACCATGAGTTATTATTTGATGATTCTTGTCGGTGCGGTTCTCGTGAACAACTTCGTTCTGAGCCGCTTTCTGGGTTGTTGCCCGTTCCTTGGCGTGTCCAAGAAGACAGAGACGGCGCTAGGCATGTCCGGCGCGGTCGTTTTTGTGATGACCATCGCTTCCGCCGTCACTTGGATGCTCGATCATTGGCTCTTGACACCGAACAATCTAGGTTACATCCATACGCTCGCGTTCATTCTCGTCATCGCGGCGCTGGTGCAATTCATCGACATCGCGATGAAGCGCTTCCTGCCGCCGCTCCACGCGGCGCTGGGCATCTTCCTTCCGCTGATAACGACCAACTGCGCGGTGCTTGGCGCGGCGGAGATCAATTGCAAACAGGGGACAGGCTTCTTCGAAGCGGTATTCTTCAGCTTTGCGGCGGCGATTGGCTTCGGTTTCGCGCTCGTCATCTTTTCCGGCATCCGCGAGAAGCTGGCCCACGCAAATCCGCCACGCTGCTTCCGCGGCATTGCGCTCGCACTCGTCACGGGCGGGCTCCTTTCGCTGGCGTTCATGGGCTTCTCCGGCCTCGTGAAATTGCCGTATTGACGAATTTTCCGATTTTCGATTTATTGCACGGAGACACAGATGTTTGGGCGCAAATTGAAAATCGAAAAATCGAAAATCCCTTTCAACCTTTCAACCATTCAACCTTTCAACGTACAGGGAGCGACATGATAATAGCAATTGTCTGCATAGCCGGGATCGGTCTGGTGGCGGCGGTGGCGCTTGCACTTGCAGACCGGTATCTCGCGGTCAAGGAAGATCCTCGCATCGGCATGGTTACGGCTGTTCTGCCGGGCGCGAATTGCGGCGGATGCGGGTTCGCCGGCTGCGACGCATATGCTCGCGCGCTTGTAGCCGGCACTGCGCCCAACGGGGCATGCGCGGCCGGTGGCGACGCGTGCGCCGCCGAGGTCGCGAAGATCCTGGGCGTCGCCGCCACGGCTACCGAGAAGCGCGTCGCGCTCGTCAAGTGCTGCGGCACGCGCTCCGAGGCCATCCGCGTAGGCGACTACAACGGCATTTGCGATTGCGCGACCGCCGCCATGACCGCCGGCGGCGACAAGGGATGCAAATTCGGATGTCTTGGATATGGCGCTTGCGCGAACGTCTGCCCCAAAAACGCCATTACAATACATGACGGTCTTGCGAAAGTCGATAAGCGTCTCTGCATTGGTTGCGGCAAGTGCGTGAAAGCCTGCCCAAAGAATTTGATCGAGCTCGTGCCCGCGTCTGCGACAATCCACGTCCTGTGCAACAACCCCGTGCGCGGGCCGGAAGTCCGCAAGGTATGCGGCGTCGGCTGCATGGGCTGCCACCTTTGCGAAAAGAACTCCGGCGGCAAAGAGGCCGGACACTTCACATTTCAGGGCTTCCTGGCCAAGGTCAACTACGAGAACCCGCCAACGGATGCGACGATCGTCTCCAAGTGCCCCGCCAAGTGCATGATCGAAGATCCCCACTTCGAGACCGGTCACTGAACTTAAACGCCAAATCCTGCTTTCATCCATGAAAACCGTAAAGAGTCCATTCAAGTTCAAGGGCGGCGTGCATCCCGACTACAACAAGGAGCTTGCGCGCGACATGCCCATCGAACGCCTGCCGCTTCCGGGCGAACTCGTTATTTCGATGAGCCAGCATCTCGGGGCGCCTGCGAAATGTATCGTCAAGGCCGGCGACGAAGTAAAGCGCGGCCAGGTGATTGGCGAGAAAAACGGCTTTATCTCCGTCCTCGTGCGCGCCAGCGCCGACGGCAAGGTGAAGGCGGTCGAGAAGCGCCTCGGCCCTGCAGGCTCCTCCGCCGACGCCGTGATTCTGGAGACCGTCCCGCCTGAAGACAACAACCCGGCGCCGATTCTTCCTCCGCTCGATTGGAAAACTGCGACGCGCGAAGAGCTGCTGAAACGTGTCGAGGAAGCCGGCATTTGCGGCATGGGCGGCGCCGGATTCCCGACCAGCGTAAAACTCAATCCCCCGCCCGGCAAGCGTTGCGAATATCTTGTTCTCAACGGCGCCGAATGCGAACCGTATCTCACGGCCGACTTCCGCGTGATGCTTGAACGCGCGGACCGCATCCGCGTCGGCGTTGAAATAATGCGCAAGATCCTTGGCATGTGCGCCGTGAGGATTGCAATAGAGGACAACAAGCCGGAAGCGATAACCGCAATGGAGAAAGCGTTCGCAGATATAGAAGGCAACGTGGAGATCGTCCGTCTGCCGGTCCTCTATCCGCAAGGCTCGGAAAAGCATCAGATCTACGCGACGGTCGGGCGCATCGTCCCCGAGCCTCCGGCGTTGCCGATCGATGTCGGTTGCGTGGTGGAGAACGTGGGCACGGTCGCGGCCATAGCCGATGCGGTCGAGAAAGGCGAGCCGCTTCTAGAGCGCGTCACTACCGTTTCTGGCGACGCCGTGGCAACGCCGAAGAATATTCTCGCGCCAAGCGGAACGAAATACTCCGACCTGGTCGCTTTCTGCGGAGGCGAGAAGGAGCATCCCGCCAAGATCATCTCCGGCGGCACGATGATGGGCTTTGCCGTCTCTTCGCTCGATATCGCGACGACGAAGACGACTTCGGGCCTTTTGCTTCTTTCATCCCGCAAGGTCTTCCAGTACGGCTCCCAGGCGTGCATAAATTGCGGCCGCTGCCTGCGCGCCTGCCCAATGAATCTCAATCCCGCCGAAATCTCCAAGGCCGTCGAGGCCGACGACATCAAAACGGCCGAGAACGCCCATGTTATGACGTGCATCGAATGCGGCGCCTGTTCGTTCGGCTGTCCGGCGTACAGGACGATTACGCAGTTCTGCCGTCGCGCAAAGGCGTCGATTCGCGCCCGCATGGCCGCCGAACGCGCGGCCGCCGCCGCCGCCAAAGCCGCTGAAGACGCCAAGAAGGAGGCTAAATAACATGAAGCCAAAAACTCCAGAAAACCACTTCGTCCTTTCCAGTTCTCCGCACGCCCACGCGAATTCATCCGTGCGGCGAATCATGCTCGATGTAATCATCGCCTTGCTGCCCACGACGCTGATGGGTATTTGGTTCTTTGGTCTGCCGGCGCTTTGGACTGTGCTCGTTTGCGTTTCCTCTTGCGTCTTGACGGAGCTCGCATGCCGCCTCGCCATGAAGCGCGAGAACACCGTAGGCGATCTATCGGCGGTGCTGACCGGCCTTTTGCTCGCTTTGAATCTCCCTGCCGGCATTCCGCTCTGGATGGCGATAGTCGGTTCGATTTTCGCCATCGCCATCGCAAAGCAGGTGTTTGGCGGGCTTGGCATGAACCCGTTCAACCCCGCTCTCGCCGCCCGCGCTTTCATGCTGATTTCCTTTACCGGTCCGATGACTACATGGCTCAGGCCCATATCCCGCTGTTGCTGTTGCGATGCGACCGACGTCACGACCATGGCGACGCCTCTTGCGACAATGAAGCGCATGTTTGGCGTCGATGCAACGACGAGCGCCACCCCGCATTTCCCAAAAGCGATGGAGAACCTTCCTTCTCTTTGGGATATGCTCATCGGCAATATGCCCGGTTGCATTGGCGAAGTCTCCGCCCTCGCCCTCGCAATCGGCTGCGCCTATCTCCTTTGGCGGAAGGTGATTACGTGGCACATCCCAGCCTCGTTCATCGCGACGGTGTTCGTCTATTCGCTGATCGCAGGCGGCGCCCCGGCATATGCGCAGGTCCTTACCGGCGGTGTAATGCTTGGCGCATGTTTCATGGCAACCGATTACGCCACATCTCCTATCACCGCCAAAGGCAAACTAGTCTTCGGCGTCGGTTGCGGGCTTGTCTGCATGTTGATTCGCCAGTTCGGAGGCTACCCGGAGGGATGCTCGTTTGCGATTCTAATTATGAACGCCGTCTGCCCGCTCATCAACCGTTGGACCCAGCCCAAACCTTTCGGAGCCAAGTAACATGAAAAAGATTCTAGGTTTAGTCCTCTCGCTTACCATCATCGCGGGCATCTGCGCCGCCGTGCTCGCCTACGTCAATGGCCTCACGGCAGGCCCGATTGCGGAAATGCAAGTCAAGAAGGCGCAGGATGCCGCCAAAGCCGTCATGCCCGCCGGAGTCGCGATGCTCGAGAAAGCCGCTAAAGGCGATGTGGAGTATTACATCGGAAAGTCGGCCTCCGGCGAAATCCTCGGTTATGCTGTCGCGGGGTCCGACCCGGGCGGCTACGGCGGCGATGTCGTTCTCATGGTGGGCTTCGAGGCCGACAAGAAAACCGTTGTATGCTACAAAACGCTCTCTGCATCCGAAACGCCCGGACTCGGCATGAAACTCAACACCCCGGAATTCTCCTCCCAGTTTGCAGGCAAAGCGGCCGATACGCTCAAAGTCCGCAAGGATGGCGGCGAAATCGATGCCATTACATCCGCGACAATCACCTCCCGTGCCGTCTGCGGCGCCATCCAGGCCGCTGCAAAAGTCATCAATTAGCAAGCAGTTGGCGGTAAGTATGGCGAATCTTGCACAGCTTCGGCAACTTGAGGATTTGCACGCGTTTTTCGCCGTGGACAAGCCTGCGGGGTTGCCGTTTTCGAGTATAATAAAGGCAATCAAACGAAAGTTCAATCTCGTCAAGGTTTCGCATGGCGGAGCGCTCGACGCGGCGGCTTCCGGGCTCGTCGTAGTGCTCGTAAACGATGCAAACAAATTCGTCGGCGATGTTATGGGCGCCGACCGCGAGTACACCGGGACAATCCGTCTGGGCGTCAAATCCAACACGAACGATTTGCAGGGTGAGCTTGTTGAAACGCATGCTTCTTGCGACTTTTCGCAAGAACGGCTTGATGCTGCCGCGAAGGAATGGAGGGGCGATATATTCCAGACCGAACCGCGTTTCTGCGCCGTCCGCCGCGAAGGCACGGCCGCGTATGAAATTGCCGACACAGGCGAACACAAACCGTTTCTCTCGCATGTATACCGATTTGATGTCAAGCCGCGCGAGGGCGGCAGGTCGCTTGCATTCTCGTTGACCGGCACCAAGGGCGTCCTCCCTCGGGTGCTCGCCCACGACTTCGGACAGTCTCTTGGCTGCGGCGCGGTGCTTGAAACGCTCCGCCGCGTCCGCGTCGGCAAATTCAATGTCGAGGATGCATATCCTTTCGAGAAGATTCTCGAAATGGATGCCCAAGGATTCATGGAATGTGCGATACCGCTAGCCAAAGCGTTGCTGTAGGATTCTTCGACGGCGTCCATTTGGGCCATAGGGCGATACTCGAAGGCGCCGACGTCGCGCTCACATTCCGCAACCATCCATTGACGGTTTTGGCGCCTGAGCGCGCGCCGCGGCTCGTAATGTCGCTCTCCTCGCGTCTGGAGGCGTTGTATTCGACCGGCGTGAAGGAAGTCGTGGCGCTCAAGTTCACGCCTGCGCTTGCCGCAATGCCGCCGGAAGATTTTCTTCGCACGTACCTCGCGCCGTTCAAGACCATACGTTGCGGCGCGAATTGGCGTTTCGGCCAAGGTGGCGCAGGCGATGCGTTTCTTGCGCGCTCACTCGGATGGAATGTCGAGATATGCGGTTGCCGCAAGCACGACAGCCAGCGAATATCGTCGACGCGTATCCGCACCGCCATCGAATCTGGCGCGATCCGCGAAGCGAATGCAATGCTTGGACAGCCGTGGTTCATCAATGGGCGCGTCTGCGCCGGCAAGGGACTTGGCCGCCAGATCGGCTTCCCGACGGTTAATGTGAAAGCGTTCGATCTTGAGCTCTTGATACGGCGCGGCGTGTATGCGGTGGATGTTGCAGGCTGCCGGGCTGTGGCGAATTGGGGGTGCGCCCCTACAATGCGCGAGCGCGCCTGGAGCGCCAATACTCTCGAAATCCATTTCCTCGAAGACGGTTTCCCCGCAGACCAAACGCTCAAAGTCTCCTTCCTAGACTTTATCCGCGACGAAATATGCTTTCCTTCGCTTGACGCACTCAAGGCTCAAATCGCGCGGGACGTCAAAGCCGTAGAGAATTTGTGATTTTTCGATTTTTCTCTCCTGTTTCTCCGGTTCTCCATGCTAAAAACGGGATACGCTCTAAAAATCGAAGAATCGAAAAATTCTCAATGCGGCAGTGCAAGCGTATGCCGCGGCGATCAACTTTTTCATTCCTCATTCCTGTTCTTCCGTACCGGACTCTTATCCGGCGAATGGGGCGGTTCACGGCCATCCGAAGCCGCTTGTGATTAATAGTTTGCCATATCCGCGCCGGCCAATGCAACAGGAAAATGAAAATGTGGAAATGGGACAGTCGACTATATCATTCCCACATTTTCACATTTCCACATTTCCCGCAGCACCCTATTTACTTTTTCGCGCAAAAAGCGTATAATATTTGCCTGTTGCGACTTGCAACAGGAGAGATGGCGGAGTGGTCGATCGCGGCGGTCTTGAAAACCGTTGTCCCGCAAGGGACCGGGGGTTCGAATCCCTCTCTCTCCGCCACTTGAAAGGTGCGCGACCGTAGCTCAATTGGATAGAGCGTTGGCCTCCGAAGCCGAAGGTTGCTGGTTCGATCCCAGTCGGTCGCACCAATCTAGCCCCAAAGGACGGGAGCGCCACCCTGCTCTCTTCCCCTTTCCCCTCAACCAAGCAGCGATAGTGCGTTGGAGGTCGTGAGGGCGGCGAAAGCATCTAGGGGCGTTTTGCGCAGGTCGGCGAGGAAGCGCGCGGTGTATGCGACGAAGGCGGGTTCGTTTGACTTGCCACGCATGGGAACAGGTGCGAGGTACGGAGTGTCGGTCTCGATGAGTATTCTATCGTCCGGGACGATGATGGCGGATTCGCGGACGTTGTCCGCGGCGCGAAACGTCACAATGCCAGAATAAGAAATCATGAATCCGAGGTCGAGCAACTGGCGGCAGAATTGCGGCGAGCCGGTGAACGAGTGGATGATGCCGCGGGATGGTATTTCGCGCAAGACGCCCAATGTATCGTCGTCGGCTTCTCGAGTGTGGATGATGACTGGCAAGTCGTGTTCTCGCGCTTTTTCGAGCTGGGCGGCAAAAAGTTCGCATTGGGCTTTGGCGCTTGCGCCTTCATAGTGGTAGTCAAGGCCGATTTCGCCGATTGCCTTAGCGTCGGCGAATTCGAGGGCGGGCAGGTCGCTCCGTCCGGCTTGATCGCGGTCGTAGCCGAGGGCGTGGAAGACTTTGACGCCGGCGTCGATTTTCGAGGCGCGCAAGGCGCCGTCGTTGAGCGTTTCGTCGCCGCCGACGGCCATTATATAGCCGATGCCGTTTTCTAGGGCGCGGTCCAAGAGTTCGCGTATTTCAGCGTCTTGGCCGGTGAAGTGGGCGTGGGTGTCGAAGAGCGTGTTCAGCATGCAATGTAGACGAAGACGGGGTGAGTGGTCGATATGGAGAACTCAGGACCGGTGGTGCGGTTGAGCGTGGCGCAGTAGAGGTTTTCAAAACGGACGCCGTCGAGCTGCCATTCAAGTCCGGTGGACGTGCAGTGCGCAGCGGGATTTGTGGCGAATATGGAGACGCCCGTGCCTGGAGGGCAGGAGAACGAGGCCGCAGAGGCGACGAAATGGAAGTAGCCATAGTCGGTCGCAATATCGACGCCGAGGGCGAGAGCGCGAAAGATGTTGCCCAGCGTGTGGTCATCGCGCAGGCCGGTGGCGCCAAAGATTACGAGGTCGCGGTAGCCGAGTTCGCGGCACTTGCGGACGGCCTTTTCGAGGTCGTTCGTTTCTTGTTCTGCGATGCGTATGCAGTTTGAAGGCGACGAGCGAAGCGAATCGAGATCGCCGACGACGAAGTCGCATTCCATGCCTGTTGCGGCGCGGTAGGTATCGGCGGCGCCATCGCAGCAGACGACGCGCCCGGCGGTGTCGAGCAGTTCGCGAGCGCGAGTGCCGGGAGCCGGAAATGCGCCGTTGGCGAGGATGGCCGTCATATGCGATTTCGCTCCTTGCCGAGAATGGATTTCGAATGGGCGTGGGCGATGGCGATGGCGAGCGCGTCGGCAGCGTCGTTTTGAGGAAGCGCGTCGAGCGAGAGGAGTGTTTTGACCATGCGTTGGACTTGCACCTTCTCCGCCATGCCGTTGCCGCAGACGGCGGATTTGACGCGCCGCGGTTCGTATTCGCAGGTAGGGATGGCACTTTGTCCAAGTGCGACGATGACGGCGCCGCGCGCTTCGCCCAGCACCATCATCGTGTTCGCATTCTTGCCGTATATCACTTCCTCGATGGCGGCCTCGTCTGGTTTCCACTTCTCGCAGAGTTCTGCGATTTTGGCGTGGATATTGTAGAGGCAAATTGAAACCGGAAGCTTGGGGGAATTGGGGATGTTGCCGAACTCAAGGGCGCGAAGGCGGCAGCCTTCGGTTTCAAGCACGCCGTAGCCGGTCGAGCGAAGGGATGTATCGACTCCAAGTATTATCATGACGCGATGCCGGTTGCGATGACAATGGCGATGAGGGCGGGGACGATGTAGGCAAGATGCCACTTGAGCACGCGAGGAAGCTTGAGACCGCAGCCGGCGTTCGCTTCGGCGAGAAACGCCTCGAATCCCCATCCTGACGGCAGCGAGATGAATGCGGCCTGCGCGAGAGCGCCCAGCGGCAGCCACAGCTGGCTGACTGCGAAGTCTTCGACGTCGAGGACGCCGTCGAACAGCACGCACGGCAGCGAAGCGAATGCGACGCCTACGCCAGTGACGAGACTTGCCGTCTTGCGCGTCATCCCGATTGCGTCGATGAGGCCGCCGATGAGACACTCGAAAACGGCGATGATTGTCGTGAATGCGGCGAATGCGAGGAAGAGGAAGAAGAGGAATCCCCAAAAGCGGCCGAAATCCATCTGCGCGAAAACTTCCGGCATTGCGGTGAAGATGAGGCCCGGGCCGGCCGAAGGTTCGATGCCATACGAGAGGCACGCAGGGAAAATGATGGCGCCGGCGAGAAGAGCGACGAAGGTGTCGATTACGATTATGTACAGCGCCTCCTTGCCGAGCGAATGCCCGCGAGACGTGTAGCTGCCGAAAATCGTCATGCATCCGATGCCAAGCGACAGCGTGAAGAACGCCTGGCCCATCGCCTCCATGACGGCGCGCCAGGGATGTTGCATGAAACGCGCCCAGTCTGGGACGAGATAGAATCGCAAACCTTCGGCCGCGCCAGGGAGCGTCGCCGCCTTTGCCGCGAGTATTCCCAATAGGGCGAGCAATGAGACCATGAGCACCTTTGCGACGCGCTCCACGCCATTGACGACGCCCAAGGCGCACACGGCCGTCGAGGCTGCGACGACAGCCGCCATCGATACAGCGCATGTGAATCTGTCGCCTACGAGAGACGCGAAAAGCGACGGGAAGTCGCCAGCGGGCATCGTCGCAGCAGCGTACTTCACGGCATAGTCGGCAAGCCAGCCTGCGACGTCGGTGTAGTATATCATCAGGACAAAATTGCCGGCGAAGATGACGAGCCCGAGCACTCCCCACATCCGGGCGCGCGCACCTTTAGCAAGGCTCTTGAGCGCACTTGCAATCCCAAGCCTGGCACCTCTGCCTATCGCAAGTTCACCGACGAGCAACGGGAAGCCGAGCAACGCCAGAAACACGAGATACAGCAGGACGAACGCGCCGCCGCCGTTCCTGCCCACGATAAAAGGAAACCGCCAGACGTTCCCCAGTCCGACGGCGCAACCGGCTGCCAACATCAGGAAGCCGAAGCGTGATGCAATGGATTCGCGCATAAGTCAATATAAATGTTTCCAATGTGGAAATGTTTCCAATTTCCAATTTTCGATTTTCGATTGATTTCAAGCACCCCTTTTTCAGCATGGAGAACAGGAGAGGCTGGAGAGGAAAATCGAAACTCGAAAATCGGCAGCATTTTCACATTGGCAACATTTCCAATTCAGGCGTAGAGGTCTACTTTCGTCTTGAGATAGTCGTCCTGCGCCATGATCCAGTCTGTGAAAAGGTTGTTGAGATCGCCGCCCTCGAGCGTGTCGCGCAGTTCGCGCGAGCCGAAGAGCTTGTCGAGCCATTCAGGCTTCGCACCGACGGAGAGCTGCGAGGGATGGGTTTGGAGAAGAGCGGTGAAGATGAGAACGCCCGCAGTGACGGGATAGTACGCGGCAGGCCGCGAAACCGAGAAGAGGATGCCGTTCAGGTTGAAGCCTTTGTATTGTCCGCCTTTGGGGACGTAGCGGTAGGGGCGCATCTGAACGCCGCACGTATCCAGACCGCCTGCGAGGGCTTTCATCACCTTTTTCTGGTCGAGCCACGGCGCACCGATTATGCGGAACGCGAGAGGGCCGTCGCGATCGCAGTCGACGGCGGGGTATGCTTCGGTGAAGACCATCATGGGATAGGCGACGGCGGAGTCCCATGTCACAATCGACGGGCTTGGCGGGATGAAGTTCGGCCATGGGTGATGAACCTTGTGGTCCCAGTCGACGAGTTTGATTACCTCGAGGTCGAGTTCGAGACCCTCTGCATTCTTGATCCAGACGGCGCATTCGCCCGGAGTCATGCCATGGCAAAGCGGGACGTTGATGGGCGCGACGAAACTCGAATACGCGGGCTTGCGCATCGGACCGTCGAGAACGCTGCCCATCGGGATCGGGCGGTCGAGAATCGTGACAGGGATTTTCTCTTCCGCGCAGACTTCAAGAGTGTTCTTAATGGTGGCGAGATACGTATAGCACCTGACGCCGATGTCGCAGAGGTCGATGACAATGCGCCCGAGGCCCTTGAGCATGTCGGCGGTGGGCCTGCGATGTTCGCCGTAGAGCGAATGGATGGGGAGATTCCAAAAAGGATGCCAGGCGCTTTCCGTCCGTTCGCCTGCACCCGCGAGGCCGAAGAAGCCGTGCTCAGCGCTGAAGAGCGCTTTGAGGCGGGCGGGGAAGGCCTTCGCGAGTCTGCTGGTGGTCGACGTCGCCTGCATTGTCACGAGACCGAATGGTTCGTCTGTTTTCGATAGAGATTCGATCAGTCCTTGGTAATTGATCATATTGAGTCTCCTTTGGAAATGAAGAGCCGGGGAATGGATTTTCGCCGTTCAGACATCGAGTTTCGTTCGCAGCGAACCGATGGAAAAAGCCGTGTTGACGATGGAAGGATCGGCGTTGGCGGCAACGATCGTATCGCTTGCGAGTCCATGCAGCCAGACGGCGCTTGCGGCGGCGAGGAAAGCATCGTCCTTGAGGTACGCCCAGCGCGCGCCGACGACGCCGGCGAGGAGGTCGCCCATGCCGCCCAGCGCCATGAACGGGTTGCCAGTCATGTTCTCGTAGACGCGTTTGCCGTCGGCCGAGACCACGAGAGTGTGCGAACCTTTGAGAATCACGTTCGCGCCATAGCGTTCTGCAATGGCGATGGCGTTCGCACGCCTGTCGCGGGAGATTTGTTCGCGAGCGACACCAAGGAGTTTCGCGGCCTCGCCTTCGTGCGGGGTGAGAACGAGTTCCTGGCCCGGAGCGGGGTCGTAGCCGCCGAGCTTTGCGTACCACTCGGCGAGAATCGCAAGCGCGTCGGCATCGATGACGAACCTGCCCCTGCTGCCAGAAAGGACGCGCGTGACGATCACCTCGGACGAGACGGACCTGCCGAGCCCCATGCCAATTACGGTGGCGTCGGCCTTGGGCGGGACGCATGTAGCGACAAGCTTGGTGAAGGTCGCCTCCGGGACGAGAGCGGATGCGCCGATGCGCGAAGCGTCCGGGACGACAAGTTGCACGAGGCCCGCACCGGCGGCACGCGCCCCTAGCGCCGCAATCACAGGCGCGTTGATATAGTGGCTGCTTCCGCCGATGACAGTGACCGTCCCGACGCTGTACTTGTTTGCGTCGGCCGGTCTCGGGCGGAAACTCCCTTCAATCTCTTTAGGTGGATGCATCTTGGTCTATGCTTATATTATAGCATAACTAAAGCGCTTCGCGCAAGTAGAAAGTAGGAAGTATGATTTGCGGAAAATTTGACAATGCGACGAGGGAAGCATCCTAGAAATTCTAGAACGTCTGGAACTTCTAGACAATCTAGAAGACCTAGACGCCCTCTTGCCTGTTCCCTCGCCCATGTTCCCTTAAAACGACGCCTTTGAGGTAACGGCCTTCGGGGAACGAAAGCGCGACGGGGTGGTCGAAGGGTTGGCCGGTGCGCTCGACGATCTGGAAATCGCGTTTGGCGTCGGTGGCGGCTTCAGCGAGGATGGTATCGAAAAATTCCGGAGTTATCGCGCCTGAGCAGGAGAACGTGGCAAGACGGCCGCCGGGACGCAAGAGTTTCATCGCAAGGAGGTTGATATCCTTGTAGCCGCGGGCGGCGCGCTCGATCTGGGATTTCGATTCGGCGAACTTCGGCGGGTCGAGGACGATGAGGTCGAACGTCCTTCCTGCATCGCGGCATAAGCGCAGATATTTGAACACATCGGCGCATTCGGACGTCACGATGGCCTCTACGCCATTGAGCGCGGCATTTCTGCGCGAAAGATCGACGGCCGCTTGCGAAGCATCTATCTGCAAAACCGACTTTGCGCAATTGAGAGCGGCGGCGATGCCAAAGCCGCCCGTGAAGGAAAAGCAGTTGAGGACGTCGCAGCCGGACGCAATCTTCGCCACAGCGGCTCTTGCATCGCGCTGGTCGAGATAGAAGCCTGTTTTATGTCCGGCGCGAACGTCAATCAAAAGCCGCATGCCGTTTTCGACAATCTCGATTTCGCGAGGCGGCTCTTCTCCGGCGAGGATTTCGAGTCCGGGGGTGACAGAGAGCCCTTCTTTGCCGCGGACCTCGGCATCGCATCGCGCCGCGACGCCGCGACAGCCTGGCAAGGCGTCCATCAGCGCCTTGGCGACAACATGCCGGAATCGTTCGGCAAAGGCGCTTGTCGGCTCGAGCACGACCCAACCGGCGTAGCAGTCGGCGACAAGGCCCGGGAGAAAGTCGTTCTCTGCATTGACGAGCCGCACTCCGGCGTTCGCCGCCATCTTGCCGCGCAACGCTACGGCCGCGCGAACCCGCGCAGCGATGAACTCCTCGTCAGGAACGACGTCCGGGGCGAAGGCGAGCATTCTTGCGCGAATCTGGCTCGCAGGCGAGAACGCGGCGTAGCCCAGCCTCTCGCCGCGCGAGGATTCGACAGCGACAATTTCCCCCGCATCGGCCTCGCCAACGGCAAGTGCGCCCGAGAAAATCCAGGGGTGGCGGCGGAGAACGCTCTTCTCGCGACCAGACTTGAGGACGACGGCTTTCATGATTTATTTTGGCATTTAGCATTTTGCATTGCATTTTGCCATTTCATGTGAGATTCAACTGGCAAAATGCAATGCGAAATGCCGAATGTCAGCGGACGCGCTTGATGGCGCCAAACTTGCAAACCTGAGAACACTGGATGCAGCCTGCGCATTGGGACGGGTCGATAACCATCTGGAATGCGCCGGGGCGAATCTCCTTGCCGCGCGTCATGGCGGGGCAGCCCATCTTGAAGCAGGCGCCGCAGGCTTTGCACTTTTCCGCGTCGACTTCGCAAAGCCCGGCCTTCGTCAACTTGGCCGCGATGCGGCAAGGCGCGTAGGCGATTATGAGCGCACCTTCGTCGCCATCCATTGAGTCCTTCAACACGCGCTCCAATTCGCCAAGATCATCGGCGGAGACCTTGACGACCTTCTTGTAGCCCATAGCGCGAGCAATATCGCCAATCTCAGTGACGGGAGCCGCGTCGCCGGCGAGTGTTTTGCCTGTGCCGGGGTTGTCCTGATGGCCGGTCATCGCAGTGATTCGATTGTCGAGAACGACGGTGGTGACTGGAGTGCCGTTGTAGAGGGCCGAGAGGATGCCAGTCATGCCAGAATGGAAGAACGTGGAATCGCCGAGTACGGCGCAGATGCGGTTCTTGAGGCCCGCCTTGCGCATGCCGGCGGCGTTGCCGATCGAAGCACCCATGCAAATCGTCGAATCCATCGCATTGAGCGGAGGAAACGCGCCGAGTGTGTAGCAGCCGATGTCTCCCGTCACAGTCGCGCCGAGCTTCGAAAGCACGTAGAATACGCCGCGGTGGCCGCAGCCTGCGCACAGGACGGGCGGGCGGGTCGGGAGAGGCTCTTCCGGTGCGCCGGGCGCAATAGCCTCTGGCACGTCGCCGACGAGTTCGTGGCGAAGATTCTGGACGCGGTCGGCGTTCAACTCGAGCATGTTCAACTCGGTTTTGTGTTCGACGACTTCAAGCCCCATGGCGCGAATCTGCTCTTCAAGGAACGGGTCGAGCTCTTCGACGACGAGCACCTTGCCGACCTTGGAGGCGAAATCGCGAACAAGTTGCCTGGGAAGCGGATTCGTCCAGCCCAGCTTGAGAACTGGATATTCAGGGAATACCTCTTTGACATACTGGAACGCCACGGCGGATGTGACGATGCCAAAAACGCACTTGTCCGAAGATTCAGAGAAGCACGCCTTGTTCAGCGGCGAAGAACACGCGGCCTCCTCCATCGCGGCGGTACGCTTCTGCGCGGCAAGACGATGGCCGCGTGCGAACATCGGGACTGGAATAGTCTTCTGGATGTTCTTGACGTACGGGATTAGAGGATGCGGGGCGGGGTTGAAGTCGCCAAGGTCGACGAGCGTCGAGGAGTGGCTCGTGCGCGTCGTGAGGCGGATGATGGCGGGGACTTGGAACTTCTCTGAAATCTCGAAGGCGGCGAGAGTGAAATCATACGCCTCCTGGGAATCCGCAGGCTCGAAAAGCGGAGCGCGGGCGAACTTCGCGAGGTTGCGGTTGTCTTGTTCGTTCTGCGAAGAATGCATGCCGGGGTCGTCGGCGGAGATGATCACCATGCCGCCTGTTGCGCCGACATAGGTGAAGGTCATCAAAGGATCCATCGCGACGTTCAGTCCGACGTGTTTCATGGCGGTCAAAGCGCGTGCGCCGGCCATCGACGCGCCAATCGCAGTCTCCATGGCGACCTTCTCGTTGACGGCCCATTCGCACTTGACGGTATCTTTGAATTTGGCGATGTTTTCGAGAATCTCCGTCGATGGAGTCCCCGGATAGGCGCTGGCGACGATGCAGCCGGCCTGGGCGGCGGCATGCGCAACAGCCTCGTTCGCACTGAGCAACTTCTTCATTGTTTAGTCCTTCTTCTTAAATTTTACGTTCAGACGATAAGCATGCAGTCGCCGTAGCTGAAGAACATGTAGTTGTTCTTGACGGCCATCGCATAGGCGCAAAGGACGCGCTGGCGTCCGGCGAGGGCGGAAACCATCATCAGCAATGTCGACTGCGGCAAATGGAAATTCGTGAGCATCGCGTCGGTGATTTTGAACTCGAACGGCGGATAGATGAAAATATCGCTTGCGCCTGTGCCGGCGACGATCTTGCCGTCGTTTGCGGCGGCGACTGTCTCCAGCGTACGCACGGTAGTCGAGCCGCAACATACGACGCGGCCGCCACGCGCCTTCGTGGCATTGATCAAATCGGCCGCCTCGGGGGTGATTGTAAACGCCTCGAAATCCATCTGGTGGTCTTCGATATTCTCGGCCTTCACAGGGCGGAACGTGCCAGGGCCCACGTGCAGCGTGACGGCGGTGCGCTTCACCCCTTTCGCATCAAGGGCGGCGAAAATCCCGGGCGTGAAATGGAGTCCGGCCGTCGGGGCTGCGACTGAGCCCACATGGCGGGCGTAGATAGTCTGGTATCTTTCGCGGTCGGCTTTCTCTTCTTCCGCCGTCCCTTCGCGCTTTACATACGGAGGAACGGGAGTGTGGCCGAATTCATCTAGAAGCTCCATCAGCGGGCGAGAAGATTCAAAGGCGACACGCCACATGCCAATCCCGCCAAGAGGTCTCACGAGACGGGCTGTCAGTTCGCCGTGCGGACCGAACGTCGCGACCTGCCCTTCTCTGCATTTCCTGCCCGAGCCGATGATCGAATTCCAGTGCACGCCATCGCATTGGCCACTCTCTTCAGGCGCGGCCGCGACAAGTAGAATCTCGACTTGGCCGTGCGTATCCGGCCACTCGCCTATCAAACGGGCAGGGAAGACTTTCGTATCGTTTACGACAAGCAAATCGTCGGGCGTGAGATACTCGACGATGTCTGCAATATGACGATGCTCCAACACGCCTGAATCGCGATGGAGCACCATCATCTTTTCAGTCCCGCGCTTCTCGGCAGGATGCTGCGCGATAAGGCGCTCGGGAAGCGGGTACCAGAAAAGCGAAGTCTTCATGATATTAACAAGCAGGAAGGAGGATGCGGGAAGTAGGAGATCTAGACTTCTAGGTCTCTAGATCTCTAGAAACTCCTACTTCGGCCGCGCGGAAGCACGGCCCTCCCGCATCCTGCGTTCTCTTACTCCAGCGGGTCGGCGTCGCCGGAGGCGCCGAAGGCCGTCTCGTCGGAGTTCACGAGGTCGAGACCGTCGACATCGCCGGAGTCGTCAGAAGCGCCGGCAAAGATCATCTTGTCGAGCGTATCTTCGCCGCCTTCATCGTCATCGGCGCCTTCGATCTCGCCATCGTCCTCGTCATCCTTGATAGAGCCCTTGGAAGGAAGCCCGTAGAGCTCTTCATGGCGGCGACGCTGCTCCTCGCGAAGCTTGTCCATCTCCTCGTCGGAAATGGTGTCGCAAAGCGGAACAAGCTTGAGGTAGCGATGGAGCGGGAAGCCTGTGCCGCCAGGAATGAGGTGACCGAGGATGACGTTCTCCTTGAAACCGCGCAGTTCGTCGACGCGTCCCATCGTGGACGCCTCGGTGAGGACGCGGGTCGTATCCTGGAAGGATGCGGCGGCAATGAAGGAATCCGTTTCGAGCGCGGCCTTGGTGATACCGAGGAGCGCAGGCTGCGCTTCGGCCGGACGGCGACCTTCGTCCATCATGCGCTGGTTCACCTTGAGGAACGTCTGGCGCGTGACAGTATCGCCCCAGAGGAAGTCGGTGTCGCCAGGGTTGGTGATCTTGACCTTGCGGAGCATCTGGCGGACG
>DFGB01000024.1:27380-30100 GCA_002371135.1 Verrucomicrobia bacterium UBA3761
TCGATGTGCTTGTCGTTGATTTCCACGCCCTGGAGACGGTAGACCTGCTGGACTTCGTTGACGAGATACTTCTCAAGTTCCTGCGGACCTGAGACCTCGAGGATTTCCTGCGGGATGACCGGGCCTTCGGTGAGCTGCTGTCCCTTCTTGACGCGGTCGCCCTTGAAGACGACGATCTGCTTGCCCATCGGGATGAAGTGCTCTTCAGAAAGGCCGGTGACATCGTCGACGACCTTGATGCAACGCTTGCCGCGGACCGTATCGCCCATCTCGATGACACCTTCGATCTTTGCGATTTCAGCCGCATCCTTGGGCTGGCGCGCCTCGAAGAGTTCTGCGACGCGAGGAAGACCGCCCGTAATATCGCGCGTCTTGGCGGCTTCGCGAGGGGTCTTTGCAAGGAGCATGCCCGGCGCGGCCTTGTCGCCGTCGCGCACCATGACGATGGCGCCCGTAGGAATGTCGTGGCTGTCGACGACCTTCGTACCCTCGGGCGTCTCGACCGCGATATCGATGCGAGGATGGAGATTCGATTCGCTGGAAGGAATGACGACAAGGGTCTTCGCGCCGGTCACGCGATCGGTCTCGGTCTTGACGGAAACATCTTCTTCGAAGTCGACGAACACGATGGAACCGGCGACCTCGGAAAGGACAGGGACGGAGTGAGGATCCCAGACGGCGACCTTCTGGCCCTTCTTGACGGCGGCGCCGTCCTCGACGAGGAGCGTCGTGCCCATCTGGAGCTGGTAGGTATCCTTAGAGCCATCCGTGGTGAGGATTTCGAGAGAGCCGTTCTTGTTGAGGACGACCTCGGCGCCTTCATCGTTGCGCACGCGGCGGACGTCGACGTAGTGCGCGACGCCGTCTGCCTTAACGACAATTTCAGGAACCTTGGCGGTGGCGGAAGCCGTGCCGCCGATGTGGAACGTTCTCATCGTCAGCTGCGTGCCGGGCTCGCCGATCGACTGGGCGGCGATGATGCCGACCGCAGTGCCGATTTCGACCTCGCGGCCCGTGGAAAGGTCGCGTCCGTAGCACTTGGCGCACATGCCGTGTTCGGCATCGCACGTGAGACCGGAGCGAATCCACATCTTCTCCACGCCAAGCGAATTGATGCGGGCGGCCGCGTCCTCGTCGACAATCTCGTTCTGGCGGACGATGACGTCGTTCATATCGCGCGGGTTGAGAACGTCGTAGAGAGCGGTTCTGCCGAGAACGCGATCGCCGAGAGAAACCTTGACTTCGTCGCCTTCGACAATCGCCTCGACTTCAATGCCGTTGACCGTGTTGCAGTCTTCCTGGGTGATGATGACATCCTGCGAGACGTCGACGAGCTTGCGCGTAAGGTAGCCAGCGTCGGCCGTCTTGAGCGCCGTATCCGCCAGACCCTTGCGGGCGCCGTGCGACGAAATGAAGTATTCGAGAACCGAAAGGCCTTCGCGGAAGGAGGCGGTAATAGGACGCTCGATGATGTCGCCGGAAGGGTTCGACATGAGGCCGCGCATGCCGGCGAGCTGGCGGATCTGGAGTTTAGAGCCGCGGGCCTTGGAGTCCGCGAACATGTAGACAGGGTTCAGCTCCGTCGGGTTCTTGTTCTCGGGCGAGATGTTCTTGTCGATCGTTTTGTAGAGCGAATCGCCGATCTTCTCGGTCGTCGCAGCCCAAATGTCGACGATCTTGTTATGGCGTTCGCCTTCGGTGATGATACCCTGCTGGAACTGGGCCTGAACCTTCTCGGCCTCTGCGCGGGCCTTGGAGATTTCGGCATCCTTGTCGAGCGGGCGAATCATGTCCTTGAGGCCCATCGACGCACCGGAGATGGTGGCGAAGTGGTAGCCGAGAGACTTGAGCTTGTCGATGGCTTCGACGGTGACATCGTGGCCGGCCACCTTGTGGCAGTCGAGAATGAGCTTGCCGATGGTGGACTTGGAGCACTTGTCGTTCCAGAAGCCCATGTCCTCGGGCCAGATGTTGTTGAAGATGACGCGTCCGGCGGTGGTCTCGATGGTGCGCTTGGTGCTGTCGCCGTGGAGACGGCCGGTCGTCATATAGTCCGGGTTGCGGTAGCGGATGCGGGTGTGGTAGGAAATCGCACCCTCGGCAATGCCGAACTCGACCTCGGCGATGTCGTTGAAGAGCGGGAGGTGTTCGCCGGAGCAGTCCGTCTTGCCTGCAAGCTTGCCTGCGAGTTTGTCCTGCTGCGAGGAAACGGTGAGGAAGTAGAGCCCGAGGCAGACGTCCTGCGTCGGCGTCATGACGGACTTGCCGGATGCGGGCGAGAAGATCGAAGTCGAGGCAAGCATCATGAGCTTCGACTCGATCTGCGCCTCAATCGAAAGCGGGACGTGCACCGCCATCTGGTCGCCGTCGAAGTCTGCGTTGAACGGCGTGCAGACCATCGGGTGGAGGCGGATGGCCTTGCCTTCGACGAGCACAGGCTCGAACGCCTGGATGGAAAGGCGGTGGAGCGTCGGAGCGCGGTTGAGGAATACGGTCTTGTCCTTCGTGACTTCCTCGAGGATGCCCCAGATCTGCTCGTCCTGACGCTCGATCATCTTGCGCGCGGTGCGGACCGTGTGGCAGATGCCGCGATCCTTGAGCACGCGGATGATGAACGGCTCGAACAGGCGCAACGCCATTTCTTTCGGAAGACCGCACTGCGGGAACTTGAGCTCTGGCCCGACGACGATCACGGAACGGCCGGAGTAGTCGACGCGCTT
>DFGB01000024.1:30168-30311 GCA_002371135.1 Verrucomicrobia bacterium UBA3761
AGGAGGTTCTGGCGGAAGCGGCCGGTCTTGCCCTTGAGAATTTCAGAGAGGGACTTGAGAGGCCTGTTGCCGGCGCCGGTGACGGCACGGCCGTGGCGGCCGTTGTCGAACACCGCGTCGACCGCTTCCTGAAGCATGCGCTT
>DFGB01000024.1:30361-36064 GCA_002371135.1 Verrucomicrobia bacterium UBA3761
AGCATGCGCTTTTCGTTGCGGATGATGACGTCGGGCGTCTTGAGCGCGAGGAGATTGCGCAGACGGTTGTTGCGGTTGATGACGCGGCGGTAGAGGTCGTTCAAGTCGCTCGTCGCGAAGCGGCCGCCTTCGAGCGGGACGAGAGGCCTGAGCTCCGGCGGGATGACCGGCAGCACGTCCAGCACCATCCACTCGGGCTTGGCGCCGGAAACGCGGAAGCCCTCGACGACCTTCATGCGCTTTGCGATTTTCTTGCGCGACTGCTTGGAGCGGGTGTTCTCCATCTGCTCCTCGAGCTCCAGCATGAGCTTGTCGAGGTCGATATCCTTGAGGAGCTTGCGGATGCCCTCGGCGCCCATCTCGGCCTTGAACTCGTCGTTGAACTTCTCCTGCGCGACGAGGTATTCCTGGTCGGTGAGGATCTGGCCGCGCTTGAGGTCGGTCTCGCCCGGCTGGGTCACGATCCAGTCCTGATAGTAGAGGACGCGCTCAAGCTCGTTCGTGGTCATGTCGAGCAAAAGCCCCATGCGCGAGGGAGAGCATTTGAAGAACCAGATGTGGCTGACCGGCACGGCAAGTTCGATGTGGCCCATGCGCTGGCGACGCACGGACGCGAGGGTGACTTCGACGCCGCAGCGGTCGCAGATCATGCCCTTGTTCTTGATGCGCTTGTATTTGCCGCATGCGCACTCCCAGTCCTTCGTAGGTCCGAAGATCTTTTCGCAGAAAAGACCATCCTTCTCGGGGCGATACGTTCTGTAGTTGATGGTCTCCGGGTTCTTGACTTCGCCGTGCGACCAGGAGCGGATCGTCTCCGGCGAGGCGAGAAGAACCTTGACGGCATCATAGTGGGCATTCGCAGAATACGAACCGCCAAACACGTTGCTGTTGTATGGATTCATCTTATCGGTCTTTCGAAATTGAATGAATAAAAACCATTCGCCAAATTCAGCGCATTACAGATTCAGCGCGCCAGCGAGGAGATCGTCGGCCGCGACCGCTTGTTCGCGGACCGCCGCGGAATCCTTCTGCTTGGAGCGCGTATCCTGGTCGCCGCCCAGCAACTGGGTGTCGAGGCAGAGGCCGCGAAGTTCGTGAATGAGGACCGAGAACGACTCCGGCATGCCGGATTCGAGAACGTTCGTGCCCTTGACGATAGATTCGTAGATGTGGGTGCGTCCGTTGACGTCGTCGGACTTGACCGTGAGCAGTTCCTGCAAGGCATATGCGACGCCGTAGGCTTCGAGCGCCCACACTTCCATTTCGCCCATGCGCTGGCCGCCTAGCTGCGCCTTGCCGCCGAGAGGTTGCTGGGTGACGAGCGAGTATGGGCCGGTTGCGCGGGCGTGGATCTTGTCGGTGACGAGGTGATGGAGCTTGAGCATGTAGATGACGCCCACGACGACCTTCTGGGCGAAGGGCTCGCCGGTGAGACCGTCGTAGAGAACGGTCTTGCCCTCGGGCGTGATCCACGACTGCGGCCCTTCCTCCTTCTCCTGCGCGGCGCGGGCCTTGAGGAGAAGCTCGTCGATTTCGCTTTCCTTGACGCCGTCGAACACGGGCGTGGCGGCATGGAAGCCGAGGTAGCGGCAGGCGAGGCCGAGATACGTCTCGAAGAGCTGGCCGAGGTTCATGCGCGAAGGCACGCCCAGCGGGTTGAGCACGATATCGACCGGACGGCCGTCGGGCAGGAACGGCATGTCGCAGCTCGGCAGGATGCGCGAGACGACGCCCTTGTTGCCGTGGCGGCCGGCCATCTTGTCGCCGACGGAGAGGTTCTTCTTGTCGACGATGAACACGCGGACCTGCTTGATGACTTCGCCTTCGCCGCCGAAATCGCCGAAGAGGCTGTCTTCGGAATTCTCGCTCGCGGCATCCTCGATCTCTGCGAACTGCACTTCGAACGGCTGCAGAAGCGAATAGACGCGATCCTTCGCGGGGCCCTCCTCCATGTCCCAATGCGCGTGGCAGTGGGCGAGGGTCGCGAGCTGCGAGCCTTTGATCTTCTTGTTGGCGGGGACGATCACGTCGCCGGTCTCGGTGTCGATGATGTCGACAGGGAGTTTCTCGTTCATGAGCGAGTCGGCGAGTTTGTCCTTGACTTCCTTTTCAAGACGCGCAAGCTGGTTCTTGCGGCGCTTCTCGGCGTCGGACTGGACTTTCTTGCCGGCATTCTCGTTGTCCTCGGCGATGTCCTGGCTGGTGGAGACCTGAACGCTCATCACGACGCCGGCGGTGCCCGGGGGAACTACCAGCGACGTGTCGCGCACGTCGGCCGCCTTTTCGCCGAAGATGGCGCGCAGGAGGCGCTCTTCGGGCGAGAGTTCCGTCTTGGATTTCGGGGTAATCTTGCCGACGAGGATGTCGCCAGGCTTGACTTCAGCGCCGACGCGGATGATGCCGTCGGGGCCGAGGTTCTTGAGGGCGTCCTCGGAAACGTTGGGAATATCGCTCGTGATTTCCTCGGGGCCGAGTTTCGTATCGCGCGCGCCGCATTCGAACGGAATGATGTGGAGCGACGTGAGCGCATCTTCATGCACGAGGCGCTCGTTGACGAGAATCGCGTCTTCGAAGTTGTATCCTCTCCAGGACATGAACGCGACGAGCAGGTTTTTGCCGAGAGCAAGTTCGCCCTGATCTGTCGCCGGGCCATCGGCAAGGCATTCGCCCGCCTTGACCGGCTGGCCGCGCTTGACGATCGGCTTCTGGTTGAAGCACGTGCCGGCGTTGCAACGGCGGAACTTCTGGAGGTCGTATCTCCACACGCCCTTCGACGGGTTGTGGACGAACATCTTCTTGCCCTCGGGGAGTTTGCCGTCCTTCGTCACCATGATCATGTCGCCGGAGACGTAGGCCACGATGCCGTCGGCCTCGGCGGTGACGATGACGCGCGAATCGCGGGCGGAGACTGCCTCGAGACCGGTGCCTACATACGGGCGCTCGGTGGTCATCAACGGCACGCCCTGGCGCATCATGTTCGCGCCCATGAGCGCGCGGTTCGCGTCGTCGTGCTCGAGGAACGGAATCAAACCCGCTGCGATGGAAATCACCTGCATCGGCGCCACGTCCATATACTGCACTTCATTGGCGGGGCGCTCGCAGAATTCGGTCTTGTAGCGGCACGTCACCATCTTTTCGGCGAACGTGCGGTCGGCGTTGAGAGGCGCGTTCGCCTGCGCGATGACGAACTGCTCTTCCGTATCGGCGGCGAGGTATTCGATTTCCTCCGTCACCTTGCCGGCGATCACCTTGCGGTATGGCGTCTCTATGAAGCCGAAGCGGTTGATCTTAGCGTAGATGCCGAGAGATGAGATGAGGCCGATGTTCGGGCCTTCAGGCGTCTCGATCGGGCAGATGCGGCCGTAGTGCGAAGGATGCACGTCGCGGACTTCGAAGCCCGCTCTCTCGCGGCTGAGACCGCCAGGGCCGAGGGCCGAAAGACGGCGCTTGTGCGCGAGTGCGCTTAGCGGGTTCGTCTGGTCCATGAACTGCGAAAGCTGGCTGCGCGCGAAGAAGTCGTTGACGACCGAGGAGAAGGTCTTGGAGTTGACAAGACGGCTGGGGACGAGCGGCGTGGAGCCATCGTGGATCGTCATCCTTTCGCGGATGAGGCGCTCCGTACGGGCGAGGCCGATGCGGCACTGGTTCTCGAGGAGTTCGCCCGTCGTGCGGATGCGGCGGTTGCCGAGGTGGTCGATATCGTCCACCTGTTCCTTGCCGACGAATATCCTCAGCAAGAGGCGGATCGCTTCGATGACGTCGACGCCCGACTCGTGGAGGGTGCGGAGGTTCTCGTCGATCTTGCCGACGAGGCCGAGTTTCTTGTTGATCTTGTGGCGGCCGACGTAGCCGAGATCGTAGTGCGCGTGGTCGAAGAACAGGCGCTGGATCATCGCCTTGGAGTTCGAGGCGGTCGGCGGGTCGCCGGGACGCATGCGCTTGTAGATTTCCTTGAGCGCGTCTTCCTCGTTGTGGATGCCGATCTTCGCATCTTCGCGCAAGGTCTTGATGAGGACGCCGTTGTCGACCGAAACGTCGACGGCGTCGATCTCGTTGATGCCGGCCGAGTAGATCTGCTCCATGAGCGAGGGGGTGAGAGGATCGTAGCGGCGGGCGACGACGATGTTCGAATCCGTATCGACAAGGTCGGACTTCATCACGAGCATGCGCAATTCCTTGTCCGTGTACTTCTTGTCGGTCGGCATGCGCTTGAACTCGTAGAAGAGCTCCATGAGCATTTCATCGGAGCCGTAGCCGAACGCCCTGAGGAGGGTCGTTGCATAGAATTTGCGGCGGCGGCGGCGCTGATCCATGAAGCACCACATGATGTCGTTCGTATCGAACATCACTTCGATCCAGGAACCGCGGTCCGGGATGATGCGCACGGAAAGGAGCGACTGTCCGTTGGCGTGGGTCTGGCGCTCTGTGGAAATGCCGGGCGAGCGATGCAACTGGGAAACGATCACGCGCTCCGCGCCGTTGATGACGAACGTGCCGTCAGGCGTCATCACCGGCATGTCGCCGAGGAACACTTCTTCCTCGTGCACAGTGTCGCCTTCGCGGACGCGGAACGTCGCCTTGAGCGAACGCGAATACGTTTCACCGTCGACGAGCGCTTCAAGATACGACTTCTTCGCAGGCTCCAGCCTGTAGGAGACGAACGAAATCTCGTACTTGCCGTCGTAGGATGAAACAGGGAAGATCTCCTTGAAAATCGCCTGCAAGCCCTTGTCGGTGCGCTTGTTGGGTTCTACATCGATCTGGAGAAAATCGTCATAGGACTTGGTCTGGATTGCAACGAGATCAGGCGGAGTCTGCGCCATCTCCTGCAAAGAGCCGAATATTCTGCGTTCTGCGCTCATAGTGGATGTTTTTGGTTTTAAATTTGGACAGCTGGACGAGGTGAAGACGTGGACGTGAAAATCCGGAACTCGCCTGAAGTGTGGTAAACGGCCACTTTTTTAACTGTGCAAGACACCGTAAGTTTGTATATTATATCATTTTCCCCAGGCATCTGACAAGGGGGAAAATCGAAAAATTAGGGCGTTAAAAAATGTGATTAAAAAAGTAAGTGGGCAGGGGCGACGGAGTTTCCTGCCCGTTTAGTCCTGCAAACGCAAATACCCACTTTCCTTTGCAAGCGATTTATGGCATCATTTGTTTTCGGTGGGCAATCCCGCCGCTCTGCGACAACGAAAGGATGCCGACATGGCAATCAAGAAAGAAAAGAACAAACACCTGACGGAGGACTTGCGCCTTGCGCTGGAGGCCGCCATCCGGGAGCGCAAGTCGTTCTCGTAGATCGGGAGCGCAAGTCGTTCTCGCAGATAAAGAGGGAGCTAGGGATACCCCGCTCCACCATCAAACGCGAAATAATGAACCACCGCGTAGAATCGTACAAGACGTTCTACGGCCGCAGGTTCAATCCGTGCGTCCACCGCCGCGTCTGCCAGGCCGTCGGCATGTGCGGCAAGCCGGACTGCGTGCGCAACTGTGCCCACTGCGGCATCCGCTGCAACGCCCAGTCCTGCCAGCGCTTCGAGGAAAAGGTCTGCCCCCGCCTCGCCGCCGCGCCATACGTCTGCAACGGCTGCCCGGACGAGACAAGGTGCACCCTGCGCAAGTTCTACTACCTTCACAAGCTTGCACACGAGGAATACCGCATGACACTCGTCGGCGCAAGGCAGGGCGTCAACCTCACGG
>DFGB01000071.1:0-7760 GCA_002371135.1 Verrucomicrobia bacterium UBA3761
GAGGGAAGAGGGAAGAGGGAAGAAAATTTTCGATTTTTCGATTTTTCGATTTTCGATTTTTATCTCCCTTGAGAGGGCGCAGAGTTCGCAGAGCGCTTTTCAACTTTTCAACTTTTTAAACCTCTGCGCCCTCCCGCACCTTTCAACGCTTCAGCAAGACGTCCTTTTCGTACTTCTCGACGGCCTTGAACCAGTCTTCGCCGGCGGGGACTTTCTCGCGCTTGCAGAACTCCGCCCAGACTTCGTCCATCGGGTAGTTCTTGAGCTCTTCCTGGTAGACGAGCTGCGCGGTGAACTTGCCTTCGTCCTGGAGCTTCTTGAGGCAATCGTTGGGCTGGAGCATCGCCTTGAGGAGCTCCTTCTGCATGTTGCGCATGCCGAGCACCCAGGCCGCGATGCGGTTGATGGACGCGTCGAAGAAGTCGAGGGCGATAATGAAGTTCTCCGGCCCCATCTTGACGATTTCCTGGGCGGCGCCGCGGAGGTCGTCGTTCTGGCGGATCACGTGGTCGGAGTCCCAGCGCACCGGGCGCGAAATGTGGAAGGCGACCTTGCCGAAGAACATGAGGAACGACGAAATCTTGTCCGCCACGTTTTCAGTGAGGTGGAAGTGGCCCATGTCGAGAAGCGCGAGGATCTTGCGGCTCTGCGCGTAGCCCATCACGAACTCGTGGGAGTTGACGGTGTAGGATTCGACGCCGATGCCGAAGAGCTTCGATTCGAACGTGGGGATGACGAGTTTCTTGTTGTACTTCGTCTTGAAAATCCTGTCGAGCGATTCGGCCATGCGCTGGCGCGGCCCGAGCCGGTCGGAGGGATCGTCCTTGAAGCCGTCGGGGCACCAGAAATTGATCGCGCAGGGCGAGCCGCACTCCTTGGCCATGTATTCGGCGATCTTGAGGCACTGGATGCCGTGCTTGATCCAGAATTCGCGGATGGCCTTGTCGGGGCTGGAGAGCGTGAGGCCGTCCTTGACGTTGGCGTGGGAGAAGAAGGTGGGGTTGAAGTCGAGGCCGATGCCGCGCTCCTTGGCCCACGCGACCCACGGCTTGAACTGCTCAACGCCGATCTTGTCGCGGTCGACCACTTTATCCTTGTGGATGCCGTAGCAAGCGTGGAGGTTGAGACGGTGCTTGCCGGGGATGAGGCTCATCGCGAAATCGACGTCAGCCATGAGCTGCTCTGGATTCGTGGCCTTGCCGGGGTAGTTGCCGGTGGTCTGGATGCCGTTCGAGGCGCCGCCGACCGATTCGAACCCGCCGACGTCGTCGCCCTGCCAGCAATGCATCGAGATGGCGATCTTGCCAAGCTGCTCAATGGCCTTTTCCGTATCGACGCCGATCTTGGCGTACTTCTTCTTCGCTTCCGCGTAGCTCATGGGATCCTTTCTGTTTGGGAATGAAATTGTGGAAGATTACAAAGATTTGGCGGCGACGGCGATGCCGATGGAGGCGGCGAGGACGACGAGGCCGGCGACGAGCGCGCCGCGCGTCTTGCCGCTAGTCCCCTTCCATTCTCCCAGGAACACGCCGAGGAGCGACGAGAACAGCACGCACGACCCCATCACCACCGCGAACGAAATGTAGCTCATGTCGCCCATCGCAGGCTCGCCGATCTTCTGGCATGCGAACTGCATCGCCCAGATTACGCCGGCGAGGGCCGCGAAAATCCAGTTCGCCGCCTTGCCAGAGGCATAGTCGCCGTAGGATTTGTTCTTCGCGTTTTCAACGAGGCACCAGGCTCCATTGACGATGAAGCCGCCCCAGAGGACGACGACGAGCACCGGCATGCCGACCCACGCGCTGCCGGTCCCGGCCGCCGCCGCCGCGCTTTGCAGCGCTTCGCCGGACTGGAGGCCGAAGTTCATGCCCGCCGACGCGATTCCGCTGAACACGGCGACCACCATCCCCTTCTTGAAGTTGAACTCCGCCACGGCTTTCTTCTTCGCCTCTTCATCGAGTTCGCCTTCCTTCAGCTTGCCGGCAAGCCCCACGAGCACGATGCCGAGAAGCGAGACAACGACCGAGGCGAGAGTCACGATGGCGGGGGTGTCCTTCACGAGATCGCCAGCACGGCCGGTGACGATCGGCGGGATCAGGGTGCCCGTCGCCGAACAAAGTCCGCATCCGATAGCAAGCCCGAGGCCGATGCCGAGGTAGCGGATCATGAGGCCCCACGTGAGCCCGCCCACGCCCCACAGCGCGCCGAACCCGATGCACGCGGCGAGCGTTTTCGCGTCCGCGCCGCCGATGACGCCGAAAAGGTCGTTCGTCGTCGCCAGCGCCAGCGCCATCGGGAATGCGACAAGCCCCGCCACGGCGTAGACGAACCAGTACGACTCATACTTCCAACCCTTCACGCCGCGAAAGGGAAGCGCGAACACCGCCCCCGCAAGTCCCCCGAGCGCGCATATCAAAGTGCCTGCCGTAGTATTCAACTCTTGTCCTCCTTGTGATTATCGTTGCGGAAATTATACCATAAAATAACCCCTTCCGTCAAACACGAAGAGCGAACACGCCCATCCCAGGGAAATCCGGGATAAGCGTGTTCCTTCTTCCCCCTTCCCTCTTCCCTCGTTATATGATATAATATTCGCCGTCGGGGAAACCATCAAAGGAAGCGGCGACTATGAGCACGATTACATCAAACAGCGTGAAACTCAGCCAGGACTGGGGCAACGTGTCGTTCAACGACTACACGTTCAAGGGCGCGAACGTCGATTTCCAGGATTTGATGGTCAAGATCAGCGAGAGCCGCGCGGTCAGCGTCGAAGGCGAAGTGACGCCGCTCTCGACGCGCATCCGCACCCGCAACAAGGACCTCGACGACCTCGGCAACGCGCTTGCCGACCTGACCGCGCAGCAGGCCACCTACGCCTCCGACGCCAAGGGCTCGGACAAGAGTTCGCACGCGCTGAGCGACAAGACGCGCGACACGATGAGCCGCCTCGGCATCTGGTCCATAGCGTACGAAGACAGGTATCTCTGGAAGAGCTACACCGAGATGTTCATACAGATGGTCAAGTCTGCGATAGACAGCCGCAACAACGCCGCACAGCTCGACATGAGCCGCCTGCAGGGGCTGGTCGACCGCCGCGACGAATCTTTCTCCACTGCGACAAACCTGATGAGCGCCGTCAGCGACACGCGCTCGAACACAATCCGCAACATGTAGAGCGCTTCGCGCAAGCAGGAAGCAGGTAATGCGCGGCTAAAGCCGCGCCTCCTTGGCGTACGGACGCTTTCTTTCCTACTTCCTACTCCCTATTTCCTACTTTCTGCTTTGGCGGGCAGCAGGCGGGAGAGGAAAGTCGAAAGCCGCGCCGGCAGGCACGAAAACGCCCACGAAGCGAAGCGCATCGGCCACGGGAAAGCAATGAGCGGCGCGTTGCGCGCGGCGCGGTCGAGGATGATGCGCGCGGCCTTCTCCGCCTCCATGAAAAACGGCATCGGGCACGTGTTACGGTCGGTAATGCGCGAGCGCACGAAACCGGGACACACGACAGAAACCCGGATTCCTTCCGCCGCCAGCATTCCGCGCAGCGAAAGCCCCCACGTCTTGACGCAACTTTTCGTGGCAGAATAGGACGGGCACGACGAAAGCGGCCCGTAGCCGGCGATCGAAGAAGTTATCACGATCTGCCTGTGGCCCGACTTCCTGCGCTGGAAAATCGCGAGCGCGGGGAGGACTGTGTTCACGCAGCCGCCGACGTTCGTCGCAAACGTGGCGCGGACGTTCGCCTCGGTCTCGGCGCCGGTCGAGACGCCGGCGTTCGCGAAGACTCGCTCGACTGGCGAGGCCGCGTCCGCCGCCTCCACCCAAGCCCTCGTCGCGTCCGCGTCTGTCACGTCGACGAGGGTCGCTTCGCACTTGGCGCCGAAGGCGCGGCATGCGGCGGCGACGGCATCAAGTCGCTCCTTGTTGCGGCCGCAGATGAAGAGCGTGGCGGCCGCGCCCTCGCGCCGCGCTATCTCTTTTGCCAGCGCCTCGCCTATCCCGCTCGACGCTCCTGTTATCAATGTAGTCATTTTAAAAGTTGAAAGGTTGAAAAGTTGAAAGGTTGAAAAGTCCTAAGTCCCAATTCCTAAGTCCTTTGTCTCCCATATCCCCCGAACGAAGTGAGCATTGCGGAGCAATGTCGCTAGAGGGGTGTGCGACAAGATGAATCTCTCAAAACACTCTTCCACGTTCGTGGCTGTTGGCTCCTAGGACTTAGGACTTTTCAACTTTTCAACTTTTCAACTTTTCAACATTACTTCAAATACGTCCCGCGGAACCAGATGCCGTGGCCGAGGAGGTCGGGCCCGAAATAGAAGCCAGGGTCGGTAGGGACGTTGTATCCGTTGTTCTGCGTCAAGACGGAAATGCGGTAGACGGGGTCTTCGAGGAACGTATGGAAGCGGTACTTCGTATCCTCGCCGGACATGAACAGGCGTATGGCCTTGTTGTCCTTGCGAGTCAGGAAAATCTCCTCGCGCCAGTCGCCGAGGACGTCCGCCACGAGATTCGCCGCGCCCTTGGTGCCATGGTTGGAATGGACGTCCGGACCGAAGTCGATGACCGGCCAGACCTCGCGACGCTTGGTGGAATAATCCTTGATGACCGAGCCGCCTGAATACGCCGAGCGCGCCATGTTGCCGTGCCACCAGATGCCGAAGCGGAGCGTGCCGTAGTAGTTGTCGCGCGGGTTTGGCTTGGGGCGCTGATGCTGCTGGAGCGTGGAGGCGGAGAATATGCCGAGGTTGCAACCGGAGAAAAGTTCGATGCCGGGCGCATCGGGGTCGATGTCCATCGCGTTGCAGGAGCCCGTGTCCTGAGGTCCGTCGCGGTGCAAAATGATGCGGCCCGTCTGCGCGTCCCAGAGCGAAACGCCGTAAGGGGCGCTTTCGTGGCACGACCAGACCTTGAGGCCGCGCTGGTCGGGGGCCAGCTGGATGAGATGGATCGCGTCGCCGTGGCCGCCGCCTGTCGTTATGAGGCCCTGCCCGTCGTGGTCGACCACCATGTGCCCGTAGATTATCTCGTCCTTGCCGTCGAAATCCACATCGCCGACGCGCAGATTGTGGAAACCCTGGCCGCCGTATCCCCACCAGCGAGGATCGTCGGAACAGAAGAACCAGCGCTCCTTGAGCGCCTTGCCGTCCCAGTCGTACGCGGCGAGGCAGGTGCGCGAATAATAGCCGCGGCACATTATCACCGATGGGTGCTCGCCGTCGAGGTAGCCCACGGCGGAAAGGAAGCGGAACGCCTGATTGCCGGGATTGCGGCTCGACCATTCCTTGTTGACCGCCTTGGCGTCGCGGTCGGCGCGCTTTGCCTTGTCGCTCAGGATGTCGGGCTTGAACGGCACCGAATCGAGCGCGCGGCCGGTGGGTCCGTCGAAGACCGTGACGAAATTCTGCGCCCACAGGACATGGCCATTGCGCTCGCGGAAGTCCGCCGTGGCGCTGCCGATGACGCGTCCCGTGCCGTCCTTGGTGCCGTCCGCCGTGCGACAGATCACCTCCGCCTTGCCGTCGCCGTCGAAGTCCGCCACCATCACAGGCACGTAGTGCGAGCCGGAGCGGATGTTGATGCCGAGGTCGATTTTCCACAGACTGCGGTTGGAGCCGTCGAGTTTGACGCCTTCGAGCCACGTCTTGCCGGTAATGTGCCACGATGAATTGTCGCCTCCGTTTTCCGGCCACCAGATGACGACGAGTTCGTACTCGCCATCGCCGTCGAGATCGCCTATGGAGCAGTCGTACGGGATGTGGCCGACCGTCTTGCCGTCTGGGAGTTTCTCGCGCGGTGGGGGCGTGAGCTCGATGTCGAAATATCCGACCGGCGCGTTCGCCGGGAGCGTCCACGAAGAGCTGGCGGACGAGGCGCCCTCGCGGCCGTTCACCACCCACTTCACTTCATACTTCGTCTTGACGCCCTTCCACGCCGTCTTCCAATACGTGCGGTCGGCGATGGGGCTCGAGTTGAGTTTCGAGCCGTTTGCGTAGACGTTGAAGGCGATGTTGGTGGGGTCGGAGGATTTGTAGCGCCAGCCGATCATCACTTCCTTCTCGCTCTGGCGCACCGCATATACGCCGCGGCCCATGCGTTCCTTCTGCATGCGCTTCATGTTGTACGCGGTCGCGGGCTGCGGGAAAACATCCTCGCCGTATTCCTTGCCGGGCTGCGATTCGATTACGCGCGAGCCGGTCTGCTCGACTATGTTCTTCACCTGCTTGCGCGAGACGCAGCGCAGCGTGGCGCCCTTGGCAAGCTCGATCGTCCCTCCCCACGTCGCCGCCGGGCCGAGGACGAGCGTGGAAGGAGACGAAACCGTGATGCGCCCCGTCGCCGCGTCGCATGGATACTGGATGCCGAGAGTGCCGGGCCCCGTCTTGACGAGATTCCCCGCGCCCTCGATCGAAGCGCGTATCGCGAGGGCCTTGTTGACGATGAGCCGCGTCGATGCCGTGAGCTTGATTGGCGCGGCGGATTTGACATACGTCGGCTCGAACGAAAGGAGCGCGCCTCCGCCGAAAACGAGTTCGCAGTTTTTCCCCTTGGCGTAGTTGGAATCGAACACGAGCGCCCCGGACCCGAGCGCCAGCTGGCCGCCCGGCGCGAGTTCGAAGCGCTTCTCCCCGCCGATTCCGCACTGCGCGAGGACGCCCTTGGCGTAGAGCCGCTTCTCGCCGCCGTCGCCCACGACGACGCGCTCCGGGATTTCATACCCGAGGCGCAGGACGGAGTTTGTATCGATAAACGCCGAGACGCTCTCTTTGGGCATCGGGAGTCCCCCCGGCCACGGCGCGTTGCCGCTTGCAATCTGCAAGAGCTGCACTTCCGAGAGCGCAGTATCGTATACGCGGAAATCGTCGATCGCCGCGCCTTCGCCGAGGTTGAGCCCCCCGGCCCTGCCGCTCCAATGCAGCGCGCCGAATCGTATTTGACTGCCGAGCGCGCTTACGTCGACATCGTTGCGTTCGCCGGCCTTCTTGCCGTCCACCCAGAGCGCGACGGTGTTGTTCTCGCCCTTGGTCACGGCGTAGACGTGGAATTGCTTCGAAAAATGGACGACGTCCTTTTGCGCGATTTTGGTGTTGGAATTCGCGCGTCCAGTCCACGCGACGAGTTTCACGCCCCCCTTGCCGGTCGACGCGAGCGAGAGACACCTCGTCCCCTTGCCGTGTCCGGAACCGATCGCCCAGAGCATTCTCTCTCCGGCTTCTTCAGGGCCGCGCGCAATGACGAGAATCGTCCACTCGTCGCCAAGCGCGAGCGTATCGAAACCGGGGAAACCGCGGGCGCTGGAGCAGACAACGGCCTTGCCGCCGCGCGATTGCGCAAACTCCGGTTTCTTCTTGCCAAGATCCCATTTCGGCGCTTCTTCGCCGACCGGGTCGAAATTGCCGTCGAAGCGGAAATGCAGACGCGGAATCGTGCCGAGCTCGTCGAGCCGCGAATTGTCGTCGTCCGCAACCGCGCCTGCCGCGATCAAGGCAAGCAGCGCCAGAGCGGGCATCCTGGCCGGGTGTGTCATGTCCGTCTTTCTCCTACTTGTCTATGACGCCCTCGCCGTGCCAAGGCTCGGCGGGTGGAGGGGCGACGATGCCGGCGACGATTCTCTGGCGCACGGCCTCGTGGACGAGAATCGTCGCGGCGGCGGAAACGTTGAGCGAATCAGCGAGGCCGAGCATCGGGATCCGCACGCGCAAATCCGCGCCGTCCATCCATTTCGCCGTAAGCCCGTATTGCTCCGCGCCGAGCGCGATGGCGAC
>DFGB01000071.1:7898-8601 GCA_002371135.1 Verrucomicrobia bacterium UBA3761
AACGCAAGCGCCTCGTCGCTCGTCGCTTCGACGATTGGCACCGAGAACATCGTCCCCGTCGAGGCCCTGACGACATTCGGGTTGTGGATGTCCGTCGCGCGGTCGCATACGATCACTGCCGCGACGCCGCCCGCGTCGGCGCTGCGCAGAATCGTGCCGAGGTTGCCGGGCTTCTCGATCGCCTCCGTGACAATCACGAGTGCGTTCTCCGGCAGTTTCAAGTCCGCAAGTTTCAGCGAGACGTGCGGCCCGACCATCAGCAACCCGTCCGGACGTTCCTTGTAGGCGATTTTCTCGAAGCAGATTTTCGAACAGGTGAAAACCTGCGCCCCGAGGCGCGCGCACTCCTCGACGAGCGCCGGCTCGTGCTCGTTCTTGAGGTAGAAGTCCGGGCAATGGAAAATCGCCATCGGCTTGTAGCCGTGGTCGAGCGCCCGGCGGCACTCGCGGTAGCCCTCGACGATCATCTCGCCGGACTCTTCGCGCTCGCGGCAGTTCCTCAGCCGCACCACGTGCTTGAGCTTCGGATTGGATGGAGATGTTATTTCCATTTTTTATTTTTCGATTTACGATTTTTCGATTTACGATTTGTTTCAAGCCTCTCGTTTTTAATCGCAGAGGCGCAGAGTACTTGAGAGAACTTTTCAGCCTTCCAACTTTTCTGCTTTTCTCTCTCAAGTACTCTGCGTCTCTCAAGTCTCTG
>DFGB01000052.1 GCA_002371135.1 Verrucomicrobia bacterium UBA3761
TGGCCCATCCCCTTTACAAGTCACCGGCGTTTGCCCATCCTGCATGGGAATTTGCCATCTATCTGAAACCGCCATGCGCGACCGAAGCAGGAGGGGCGGGCATTGGCGTCAACAAGACGAGGATTTGGGCCGCGCACGGGAGAGGCGCGCTTCGCAAAATCGCTTACTCGAACTTGCCGGTGATCGTATAATATGCGGCTTTCAGCCTGCCGAGTCTGTCTTCGTAGTCAAAATAGTTGCGCGGCTTCTCCCGGCCTCTCTTTTTGGCAAAGTGGGTCATCTCGGCCATCTGGACTTCGCAATTCCTTTTTTCCGCCTTGTATGCGCCTGCCACCATTGCAAGGTCATCGCCGGAGAGCGATGCACCGGACTTCTTGGCGTCTGCGAACAAAATGACGCATTCATAGTTCTGTCCAGAAGAATACGCAAGCCTCGCATTCTCGAGCATTGTCGCGTACTGGCCGGCAGTATCAATAGCCTTGATTGCCGCCAGCGCGACATCCAAAATGACATTTGCTTCTGCGCGGTTCACTGCCGATGCGAACGAGACATCACACAGGAGATTCGTCGTCGCACGCCAATCGCCTCTATCGTTGGCTTTGCGCGCCTCGCCTAGCCGGGCCAGGGCGGGCGAAGGAGCGAACCGCGCAGGGGGAGCAGGCATCTCGGCGGTCTTGCCTGAAATCCAAATCTCTCCGCCTTCGGACACATGATCATCTTTCTCATACACGTACGCATGGCGGCCGGAAGCAAGGTCGATTTTCTTTCCTTCTACGATTTTTCCATCTATCTTGAGCCGGACGTCTGCAGGCAAGGCTTGCCGTGACACGCTCGTCAACTCGGGAGTGAAATCGCGCTCGGTGAAAATTCGCGTCGGTCCTTCCTTGAGGTTGAGCGAAGATATTGGATGCGCACGATAACCATCTATCTTCGCCGTTGCACTTTTAAACTCGGCGTCCGTAAATCTGACAATCGCAATGCCGCCGGATTCTATAACCGTCGACCCGATTTTCAGCGGAGCTGCGCAATCGTTGATGACGCGCACATGAGTCTCCGCCATCTGTGCTTTTATTACGTTTTCGAGAGACGCATAGTCCGGAGGAAGCAAATATTTCTTCGCCGCATCCAGTTTCCTCCTTGCAGACTCCAGATTGCGCCTGCGATCGCGCAGTGCTTCATATGTTGTGGCAAGTTCCCGGATTTTCTCGGCTATTTCGGCACGGGCACGGTTCTGGAGGTCTTGTGCACGTTCGGTATTGGCGGCAAGTTCGTATCTCTTGCCGGAAATCGCCTCCATCGCATCTTCCGGCAGCCCATCCTGCAAATATTCTACGGCCTGTTCAAGTGCCTTGAGCGCATCACTTTGGAATGCCCGCCAATCCGCTGGCGCGGGAACATGATGTGAATCTGAAGACACTTTGAATTCACGTTCCTGCGCATTATGATCCGGACGAAGATATTGCAGACGATGCGCACCAGGCGATAGGGGAATGCCAGAGCCGGAGGTTGCGGCAACACCATCTACCTTGCACACTACGTCATTGCCAAAATCTGGCACGTCCACGATTATCGCAGAGAGCTTGAAGTCGCTTTTCGAGAAAACGCAAACTTGACCGTCCCTCAAGTCGACGAGCGGAATTTTATCGAATCCGCGAGCCTCTACGAAAGAGGCGCTCGTTCGTCCGCCAGTAAAAGCAAGCGTGTCTGCGGAGTTCGCCGCGATTTGTTTGCCTGCCGCGGTTATGTCAAATGGCGCATTGTTGACGATTTTAACGACAAGCCATTTCTTCCGGGCCTCGATTGTTTTCCTTGTTTGCGACTCCTCGCCATTGGGCGAAAGCCTTGCAGCCTCGTCGAGTTTCCGCAAGGCCTCGTCAAGCCGCGTCTGTCGGGTTTCGACAGGTTCCAACGCATCGATTGCCGCTCGCGCCTCATCGCGCAGACGCGCAGCAATCGCTGTATTTTCGGCCGCCTTGCGACGCTCCGAATCCAACCTTGAAAGCTCATTGTTCGCCGTCGCAACAATCGCCTTCGCCCTCTCGGCATTTGCCTTGGACTCGAACACAACTCCGGAAAGCAACGCAACCGTATCTCTCCATTTGCGTTCCTTCAAAGCACGTTCTGCCTTTTCAAGTTTCAAAAGAGCTTCACACATCTTCCACGCTCCGGGTTGCGGAACGCCGTCGGAAGCATCGAAACTAAATTCCTGCGCGTCCCAATCATCCCGCTCGTAGCGACAAACATGCCTTCCGGGGGCGAGCGCCTGCGCGCCGGACTCCACTGCCTTCTCATCGATGAAACATCGCACGCCATTTGCAAGGCGCGGAACTGAGACATTCACCATTCGGAAAGGGAAATCCCTGGCGTAAAGCGAAATAGCCTCGCCATCCTTCAAGCCCGCAAGCGGGCAATCCAACCTGCCGATCGCCTTGGCGGTCAATTTCGCAGCGCCATCTTTCTCGACATCCACTACCTTGGAAGATCCAGGAGGAATCGGCTCTCCATTCACATATATTTCGAAAGATGCCTTGTTCTCTATCTTCGCGACCAGCCGCGAACGCAATTTGGCTATTTCATTTCTCACTTTCCCCGCCGCCTCGGTTTTGCAATGCCTGTCGGCCTCGTCAAGCATCTTCTCCGCTTCCGCCAGCCTTGCGCTGCGCCCGCCCAGAGGTTCAATCTTGAGTGCGAGTTCCCGCGCCTCGGCAGCGAGCCCCGTCGCAGTCTGCTCGGCTTCCCGGCGCACCTGCTCCTCCTCCGACCTGCGCCGTGCGCTCCTGCGATCTTCCTCGCTGCGGAACGCCTTGAGAAGTTCTTCCGTCGCCATGTCGTAGAGTCTTTGGGCCTCAGCCCTGTTCGCGGCATCCCGCAGCGCCGCTTTGCCAAGAAGATTCGTTATTCCGCGCCAGTCGCCCCTGAGTTCAAGTCCCCTTGCCTGTTGAAGTTTCAGCAATGCATCTGCCGGCTGCCACTCCCTTGCCGCAGGCAGCGATCTATCCCGTTCGCCCACGGAAAATTCCAAGTCGCCCTGTGCGATATAATCGTCCCTTTCGTAGCGGCATACGTGCCGGCCATGCGCCAGCATTAGCTTTCCGGGACTTCGCGCCAAGCCATCGACATAACATCTGACGCCATTCCCTGGATCCGGGATATAGACCTCCTCTTCCAACGCTTTGAAAAGCGACGGATCCACGCGACGAGTCTCTCCGTCCAAAAGCGCCTCGATATTTGCGCTCTGGAATCCTGCCGCCGTGACCGCGAGGCTGGAAACATCCGGCGTTTTCACAAGAATCAAGCCCGTGTTTCCGCTTTCGATTCGTTGTCTATTTACTACGATTTCAAACGGACATGCATTTGATACGCACGCGACCAGCCACGCCGCACGATCGTTTGCAAGAGTCCTCAATCGCAAATCCTCGTTTGGTGCAGACTGTATGTCTTCTGCCTCAGATATCTTGCGACGTGCGATTGCAAGACCCGCCTTGTATTCAGCGACAGGTTCAAAGCGGCCAATGAGAACTTCCGCTTCTTTTCTCAATTGCGCGGCCTTTTCCGCGAGTTCCGGCGAGATACACTCTGGAAGATACAGCATCTCCTTGTCCGCATCGCGGATTGCATTGCTTCTGGCAGCAGCGATCCGTTCCATACCGGCGGAATATGCGTCTGAGTCCAGTTTGAAGAGACCTGCCGCCGCAGGGTTCCAGTCTACACTCCACTTTGCCGCAATTTTTTCCGCCGCCGCCAAATCAGCCTTTGCGGGAGCGCCGCCATCTTTGCCTGCGAACGCTGCAACGACGCATTGCAATTCTTTTTGCGACTTCCACCGCAAAATAGCGCCGCGCGCGAAAAAAATAGATGCAAGCAGAACGACGGCTGCAGCAACGCCTCCGACTCCGGCGACCCTGCCCCAGTCGATTGCGGGGGCAGGTGTCTCGGCCGTCGGCGGTAGCCTTGTCGGCTCGACTATGTATCCCTTTACGTCATATCCATAGCGCTCGCCCAAAAGCCAACTCAACGTTTCCGCGACCACTCCTGCATCTGCCAGACGTTTGCCGGCGTTGATATCCGTCATGCTCCGCAAGAGTTTGAGAAGAACGGGATCGGAAGCAACATCTTCATCGTCGAACGACGGGCGCTTTTTCGCTTTGAACCTGCGTATGAGTTCCGCGTACTCGCCGCCGGATGGAAGTCGCGGATACGCCAACTTGCCGGTGAGCGCCTCGTAGAGACAAAGCCCCAGCGAATATATATCGGAGGCGGCATTCCCGCGATCTTCCAGAAAAACGATCTCAGGCGGCATGTAATCCGGCGTTCCAGGAACCTTGCCTTGAGAGAGCGAACCGTGGATGTCGCGGGCGATGCCAAGATCCATTATAGCCGATTTCTCCGGGTCCCCAACGGGGAAATAAAGATTGGACGGCTTGATGTCGCGATGGAATGTGCCGATTTTGTGCAGATAGTCGAGGCCTGATGCATAGCGCCAAAACGCGATAAACACGGCCCTCCACTCGAGCTTTTCCCCTTTTGCACCATGTATCGCATCTCGAAGAGAGCTTCCAGGCATGCCGTCAAGGTAGAGCATCACAAGATATATGGATTTCCCGTCGACGCTCTGTTTCTCGAAATAGTCTACAAACTGGACGAAGCGGTCGTCGCCCAATTTCTGCAAAACATTCTTCTCCCGCTCGAAAAGTTTATCGTACTTGGCGTTATGCAGACGCTTTATCGCCACCGTTTGCCGCGTACCCTCAATCCTTGCCTTGAGAACTTCGCCAAAACCTCCTTGCCCAATGTACTGCACAAGCCTGTAAACGTGCGAGGGGGAGGTCAATGTTTTAAACGACACCCTTGCAAGTGCTTTCGAAAATTGCGCGAATGTGGAGCATCTCTTGCTTCTGTCGACGGAAAGCGCCATACGCAGAACGGCATCTCCGTCACGCAGAAAATTTTTTACGCGCTTGCTGATATTGATTGGATCGGGCGACTGCCAGCGCATGAAATAAGCACCCTGCGCAAGACGCTCGTCGCCTTTGAAACTGTGAAACGGAACGCGGCCGGTCAATACTTCATGCATCACCACGCCCATTGAAAACACGTCGCTCGTCTCGTCTCCGTCAAACCCCGATTCCATGAAGTCGGGCGCCATGTAGTCGAGCGTGCCTCTCATGTTGCCTGCGCCGGTGGATGCCGTAATCGTCCCGCTCTCGTGCTTGGCAAGCTCGAAGTCGATCAATTTCACCGTCCCGTCGTCGCAAAGGAATATGTTGCCCGGCTTTACATCTCTGTGGACGATTCCAGCCCTGCAGGCGGCATCAAGCCCTGCCACGGCGGCGCGCACAATCGTCAACCCCGTGTCCATGTCAAGTCCAAGCGGCGAACGCGCAAGTCGCGTCTTGAGCGTCTCGCCACTCAAATACTCCTGCACAAGCACGTAGCGCGAACCCATGTCGACCGAATCGTCGTCAAAACATCCATAATATCTGACAACGTTCGGATGCTCTAGCGCCACGAGTTCCCGCGTGCGCTTCTCAAGTTTCCTCCATTGCGCACCCTGATCGTCGTTGACGTTCATCGACTTGAGCGCAACGACGGTCCCTGGTTCGACGAAGCCGAATTTGTCCTCTACGCAAACCGCACGATACACCATTCCCTGGGCGCCGTAACCGGCGCTCAACTCGTCAAGGATCTCGAATCCGCCTATTGTCAGACCCTTTACGCTCATGTCAAATTCCGTGGCCCGCTGCCAAAGGCCTTATCGGCCCTCTGGTTTGCACAGGCCCATGAGCGCCCCCCAGCGCTTGTGTTCCTTGACGAGTCTCTCGCAGACGAGCTGGACATCCGGATCGGACGGATCGGCGGCGGCGGCGGCAAAGGCATCAAACAAAGACTTGTATTCCAATATTGCATTCCTTGTCGCATCCTCTTGCGGCATCATCGACAGCGCCTCGTCGGCCCTGAGCGCGAAATGCATTTCAAATTTTTCGCGCATATGCCTCTGCAACTCCGCGACCCATTCGGCGGCGTCAAACCTGCCTTTTTTGATGTTCGCCTTCGCGTCTCGCACGACCGGCATGTCCTCAAGCCGGAATTCAGGATCTAGATGCAGAAACGAGGACATGAGTTGCGCATTATCGGCAAGGGCGAGCAGTTTCCCGGCGGTAGATTCCTTCCACTTGTCGTTTTCTCTCGCCGCATCGATCTTCTCCTGCGCCTTTTTCCGCAACTCCTCCGCTTTCCTGCGATTTTCCGGCAAAACAAACTCCCGTCCTTCGAGAAGTTCTGCAACTTCCTTCCAATTATGCTCTTCCAATGCCTTTCGCGCATCAATCAGCAACTTGCGCTCTTCTGCGATTTTGCTCTTGGCAAATTCAGCTTCCGCAACTTTTCTAACCTTGTCGGCGCGTTCGCCATTCACAACAGAGGCGAACGATTTATCTTCCAGCAACTTTATCACATCGCCCCATTTTTTTTCGGACAACGCGGCTTCTGCTGCGCCAAGCGCCGCAAGAGCATCTCCCGCCTGCCATTTTCCGGGCTGGATTTTCGCAGCGTCGCCGCCCCATCTGGCGTCAAACTCCGTTTCCTGTGCGATATGATCTTCGCGTTCGAAGCGGCAAATATGGCGTCCCTGCGAGAGTTTGACAATGCCTCTCTCTACTTGCCGGCCATCGACGAATGCGCGCACAACTTCTGTTTCGTCTTTCCAATCTATTGAAACGGCGGCAGCGGCGGGCGTAAAATCCCCCGGCGTCAGCACGACAAGCACGCCTTCCCGGATTTTATCGTTTGAGATGACAAGCGTCTCGTATCCCGTCGCCTCGACCGTCAAAGCACGGACATCCCCTCTCCTGAAAACAAATACATCATCGCAATCCGGGACGATCTTTCTCCCCCCAACCATCATCTCAAACGGACAACCATTCTTGATCCTGATTGCAGTCCACGTCCTGACCGCGGCGATCTTCGCTGCAAGCGCGGCGTAGTTTTCATCTTCGCTCCAAACCTCACGAGCGCATTGAAGGAGTTTTTCCGCCTCGTCGACGCGGGTTATGCGAGACTCGACAGGCTCCAGACTTTCAACAAGCGCTTGCGCCTTCTCGCGCAATACGGAGGCTTTCGACCTGGCTTCTTCCGCCTTTCGCAGCTCTTCCCCGGCGGCGGCATTCTCCGCCTCGCGCCGCTCGTTCGCTACCCTTTCTTCTTGCAGACGCAACGCCTCTCTCGCTTTTTCAATTCGCAAACGCTCGGCTTCCTCCTCCTTCTCAAGCCGTTCTCGCTCGGCATCGGCCTCCGCCATTTTGCGCAGCTCGGCATCTCGCACTTCCGCATCTTGGCGCGTCTTATCGGTCTGAACGTCACGCTCTGCACGATCTTCAACCGCCCTGCGGCACGCCAATGCCACAGGATCTGCCGTGGCCGCGACCGATTGGTTCGCCATGGCATCTGTGTTTTGCTGTGGCGCTTTCTCCGGTGGATTCATGATGCCATCCCCGTTTCCATGCGTCATTGCCCAATAGAGCCCGCCGCCAACAGCAAGTGCGATCGCCCCCAAACTGCAAAACAGCCATGCCGCTTTCTTGGATCCATGCTCCGGAACTGGCGCATTATCGTCCGCCGTATCGTTTTCTTCGCCGTCACGCTCTTCGGTGTCGCCGGCGCTTGGGAAGTCTTCGTCGGCAACAGCCGCCATTTCTTCCTGCGTATCGCGGTCGGGGACATAGGACGTGGCGGAAATCGTTTCCATGGTGGCTGCGGATGCAGGCGCGGTTGTCAGCTCTGTGCGCGTGTCGATGGTCTGCGAATCTCCGGCAATCTCTGTGGTGTCTCCGGAACGTGCCGCTGTTTCAATTCCCGGCTCAGTTTCAGGAACGGCCTTCGGAAGTTTCCCGACCCGCACCACCACTGCCGTTACATTGTCTATTCCTCCGGCTTCGTTGGCCGCATCTACAAGTGCCTCGGATATCGCGCTTGGCTCTACCCGCTCGCGGACCAGAAGCGAGATGGTCTTGTCGCTCACCATCCTGCTCAGACCGTCTGAGCAGATTACTATAGTGTCGCCTTCCTTGAGCTTGACCTCCGTCCGCTCGATCGCCACTGTATTCGCCAGCCCCACAGCCCGCAAGACCATCCCGCGAAACATGGGATTGACGTCATCGTCGTTCTTTGCTCCTATCAGCGCCGCCGCCGAGTGGTCCTGGGTTATCTGGCGAATCGACCTGCCGCGAACCCTGTAAAGCCGGCTGTCGCCTGCGTGGAATGCCATGGCGACCGCCGGTCTGGCAGGATCGAACATGATTCCTACAAGCGTCGAACCACATCCCTTTAGCCCCTTTTCAGCCGTCCTCGCGCACAGCCCGCGCGACGCCATGTCCACATATTTCGAGAGCAGCCTAAGCCGCGTCTCGATTGGATACGCCTTGTCTGCCGGCATTGCGCACTCGCGGGAAAAGGTCGCTATCGCTTTGACCGTTTCCGCCGAAGCGACCTCGCCGTCGTCGCCCCCGCCCATTCCGTCGGCGACACAGAAGACGCCTTGCGCAGGAAACACCCCGAAAGCATCTTCGTTGTTTTGACGCTTGCGCCCTGTGTCGCTCTTTGCAGCGAAAGTCAAATGCTGGAAATGCATTTTACAGTAAACAGCTGGTGGTTGGCGCTCGACAAGATCGCCTATTGGATTTCGACGGCGAAGAAACGCGATGCGGCATCTTGCGGAGCTCTCACAGTGAAGACTACAACATTCTCTCCTTCACCCGCCGACACCTCGACTCCGGCGACGGTGGCGTCTACGACTTGCGCACGATCCGTGTAGACATCCGCAATCGCGTCCGCAGTCCTGAGCTTTATGAGGCCGGCAAGATTCGCTCTCGCGAGCCACGCTTCGAAATCCTGATCTGGCTTTAGAACGACCTCGAAGGCAACCTTCCACTCTCCGTCTCCCGGAACAATATCCCTGATCCGCACGGCATCAGAACCTGCGACGCCGTTCGCACCCGCTGAAGCGAACTTGATACCACCCGCACCCAGAAGCGGTCCGGCGCCAACGAGTTGCGGCATCACGTATTCTTGGAGCGTGAACGATCCTTCCATCGTCAATGAAAGCCGAGAAGCATCATTCGCTACGACGATAGCCGCTCTGCCTGGAGTGCCCGTTATCGTCTTGCCGTTGCCGTTTATCGTCAATGCTGCAACCGTCGACGGCACAACAATCGTCTCGTCGACGTCATCTTCGAGTTCAAGTCTGATATACGAGTCCTGCGGCAGATCTTCGTTACCGTTGAGTTCGCCTACATCGCTTATCACTAGCGGATTGTCCGCACTCGTCTCTATGGCGGACCATGTCGCTGCGTAAAATCTAGCGCCTGTCTCGCCCGAGAACGAGACAGCCATCGTTGCGCCTTCGAGCCCCGTTCCGGTCCAGCCCGTGAACTCATAGCCCGGACGACGGGGATTTTCAAGCAATACTTCATCTTCGATTGTATACGTCTCGGGATTCTCATTCGCAAAGCGCACCTGTGCAATCGCCGCCTCTGTATCGGCCAGCGTGTATGTGATTGTGTAAGTTGTGGCCGTCCATGCCGAATAAAGTGCGAGGTCGGCCGTCAATGCAGTATCCCCGTCGACGGCAAATTCAGCCATATTGGCATACGCCGCACCCGTTTCGTTCGTCCAATTGGCAAACCCGTAGCCTGTGCGGGAATAGAGGCATTGCGTCAATACGCCCGCCACATGGTTCGTGAACACCTGCGAATCCACCATGCCGTTCTTGTCCACGCCAGAAGCCTCGTTTGAGAAGGAGACCGTCCAGCGCGGCCGTGTATCGATCGTCACGTTCGCCTTTTCCGTCTCGGGATTCGCAACCGGCGATACGACGCCAGTGCGAGACGACTCCAGCGAAACGCCTATAATAAACTCCTCCGGCGAAAGATCGCCTGCAGGCGTCCACGTCAAATCCCACACTCCATCAGCGGTTCCCGCCGTCAACGCATCTGGCAGTCCTTCGGGGAACTCCATCTCCTCGCCTATGTCCAGCCCATTCGCCGTAATCTTCAATATATATCCAACCCCCTCCAAAAGATTGCCGATTTTCACCGTCACAGTTGCTTTCTGCCCGGCGCCATCGGCCGTCTTGCTTATACCCGATATTTCGATTTCAGGTCGCGAAAATGCCGTATATACGAGCGCGTCCGATTCTCCGCTTTCTGCCTCCGTCTGCACTTCTCCGCCGGCGAAGGTCGCCAGCACATGTCCGGTGAAATTGAATCCACCAGGCACTATCGTCACCTTTTCGCCCGGAGAAGCAAGTTCGACGTTTTCGGCAAGGTCTGCCAAGAGAACCAATTTCTTGCCGTCCACGGAGCCGATTTCTGCGATAGTTGCAAAGTAGGACTTTTCCCCTCCTTCCAGTTCCGCATATCCTGCGGCCGACCCTGTGGCCGGCAGATATTTCTTTGCCTCGCTGTCGTACACGAGATGCGTTTCATCTGCGAGATACTCAAGCGGAATTGCGCTGTCAAACGACGGCGAATTCTCGTCAGTCGACGAAATCGAGACCTTCCCCTGCGCAATCCCAGCCACCTTGCCCGAGAACGTGCCGCCGGTAATTGCCACAATCGCGTCCGCCATCGCAGAGCCGCCCTTGCCCTCGCCGAAAAGCGTCCCTGTGATCGCCGTGAACGAACCACCGGTCACTGTCAGTCTGCCCTTGTCTGCACTTTCGGCGCCATATGACCCATTCGCAAGCACCTTCGTCTCGCCTTCGAACGTTCCACCGGAAATCTCCGCCTCGTTCCAATTGAGGACCACCGCATCGGCAGGCGAAAGATTCTTGAACACGCCTCCTGAAATGTACAACATACCGTAGTCGTCGTTCTTTACGACGTTCATGCCGCCTTCAAAACTGCCGCCTTCGATTATAAGAATCGCCGTATCCGCCACCCCCGTCGTCCCGCGATCCGTCCCTTTGCTGCCATACCAGCCATTTGCCACAAGCGTCGACTTCGTGCTTGCGCGAGAAATCACCGCTGTTTCGCCGGAGATTTTCATCCGCCCCATGTTCTTGATATTGTAATAAGTCGACGTGTCGGAAACCTTGACCGTCCCGCCCGCAAGCTCGAGCTCGCCGCCCGGGAAGTTCACAATCGCCGCCTTCGCATCCAGAAGCGACTCGATGGAGCCTCCCTCTGACGTGCTGACGATTTTCAGCCTGCCATAGTTGGAAATAACGTCGCCCGCGATGTTTCTCAACGCGAACCCTGCAAGATCGAGCGTAACATCTGCTTCGGGTGATATTGTCAAGTCTTCCTCGACATCTGTCGCCAACGAAATGACATCGCCACTTTCTGCCGACGCCAAGGCCGCTGCCAATGTCTCATACGAGTCTCCCCCGATAGTCGCCACCGTATCCGCGCCAGCCGCCATTGCAACCAACAGTGATGCCGACGCAACAACTCTGGAACAACCTATTCCAACTTTCATTGTGATATCTCCTTGAAATGTTCAAGCCTGTATTTGCAATGTTTACGTCTTTGGCGGCTAAGGCTGCACGGCACCCTCGGTATTGCCTGCAGCGATATCTCCTCCATCGACGTCAGGCTGCGCCTCAACCGAAGATTCCCCGTCGGCGTGCTGGCCGAACCTGTACGAAGTCGAAGGAGGCAATCCGTTGGCTTCGATGTTCGAGTCGACTTCCGGCGGGAAATCAGGCGAAAGCACGAGACGCGGCACGTCGATGAGCAGGAAATCGATTGCGCCGATTGCCAAAGGATTCGCGACGTCTAGCTCGTCATGCAGGAACGCGGGATTGCCGAAAACGCCCTGTTCGCTCTTCAATTCCGGAGTCTGCACCGGGAATGCTTCCAAAGCGCCAAGCTTGCTGATTCGCTGCAAATCGCCGCCTGCGACACGGCCATCGATGAAGATGAGAACATCGTTCGGGAGATTGGCGACTTTTGGATTCCAATTCTTCCCTGAATCGAAGATGGCGAGAAGCGGTTTGCCGCCATCGATGTAGTTGTCCGTATGGAGGGCCTTCCCGTTGCCGTCTACCTTGGCGACGCCATCATGCCCACCGACAGAAGTCGTGAGTGTTTCGGTGGTGCCGATCGTTCCGTCGGTCTTCAATTTGCCTCGCGCATACAGGCTCACATTGTTCGCAGTTATACCGCCATCGCCCACAATGAGATCGCTTGCGCCGGCGGAAGCAAACGATGCATCGCCGCTGGCCGTCGCCGTCACTATCCCGCTGCCCCCCACGACAACATAGTCATACGTTCCTCCGCCAATGTCGCCGCCTGTCGCATGCAGATTGACGCTGGAGCCGGCGACACCACTTGTCATATCTTCCGCGCTTACAATTCCGTTCCTCTCGGTCGTTGTGTGAATGCCCGCCCCCTGGGTGATGCTCTTCGCCGTAATCGCAACAGCGCCCTTTGCCGCCACGCCATTCAGCGAAAGTGAATTGCCGCCGTTGTTGAAGTTGATGGAACCTGCTTTCCCGGTTATGCCGGAAATGTTGTTCTGACTGCCAGTGATCTCATAGTCGGCGTTCTCATTCTGCAAGTCGAGATTGTTCGCGACTAGCGAAGCTTCACCGCCCTGGACTACATCGCCCATGAGTGTTAGTTTCTTCGCTTTGATTGTGCCGGCGTTCTGCTGCAACTGCCCGTCGATTGCGACATCGTCCGTCGCTTTCCCGTCTGCATTAGTGTCGCCAATCACGGCCCCGTCATTGTCCTGCGTCACGCCACCAGTGATGTGAAGCGTCGAGCCATTCGCCTTGATCAATCCCGTTCCCGTCTGGGAGACATCGCCCGTCACCTTGTCTGTCGCAATCGTGCCTGTCGAAGTCT